>CAKRRS010000008.1 GCA_934394665.1 uncultured Acetatifactor sp.
GGATATGCTGGGGCGTGCAAAATCCGTTAAGGTTCAGAAAGAGAACACCGTAATCGTAGACGGTGAAGGCGACAAGGAAGCATTACAGTCCAGAATCGCACAGATCAAGAAGCAGATTGAAGAGACTACTTCTGATTTCGATAAAGAGAAATTACAGGAGAGACTGGCGAAACTGTCCGGCGGTGTTGCAGTCATCCGTGTAGGTGCTGCTACCGAGACCGAGATGAAGGAAGCTAAGCTTCGTCTGGAAGATGCACTGGCAGCTACCAGAGCAGCCGTAGAGGAAGGTATCATCTGTGGTGGTGGTTCCGCATACATCCACGCATCCAAGGAAGTTGCAAAACTGGCAGCTACTCTGGAAGGTGACGAGAAGACCGGTGCAGGCATCGTCCTGAAAGCACTGGAAGCTCCTCTGTATCACATTGCTGCAAACGCAGGACTGGAAGGCAGCGTTATCATTAATAAGGTACGTGAGTCTGAGGTCGGTGTCGGATTCGATGCTCTGAAAGAAGAGTATGTAGATATGGTAAGTGCAGGCATCCTGGATCCCGCAAAGGTTACCAGAAGTGCTCTGCAGAACGCTACCAGCGTAGCAAGCACACTGCTTACTACCGAAAGCGTTGTAGCTAACATCAAGGAGGATACTCCTGCAATGCCCGCCGGCGGAGCCGGCATGGGCGGAATGATGTAAGCGTCAGGACCGCTTCGACGCAGCCTCAATAAAAAAGAGCACGGATTCAAGCTTGCTTGAAAATCCGTGCTCCTTTTTTGTTGAGGATATGACGAAGTCCAGCGGATATCGCATGAATTACGGAGTAATTTATGCGATAAGCCGCTGCTGCGTCGACTCCCTCTTGACTCCCTTCGTAAAACCTTTTACACTTATCTCAAACATATCACAGAAAGAGGTACTCCTATGAATCGTTTTGAATATATCGTAGAAAGCATAGATGGTGATTATGCGCATCTTCGCAGAACGGACATTGCATCCGAGGAATTAAAGCTGGTAGCCCGTGCGCTGCTTCCGCCTGAGATCATGGAAGGCACGAAGCTTTTATACGAGTGGATGCAGTACTCCATTATGGAATAATTATGCCAAATTTTGAAATGTCCGGAGAAAACGCAATATTTGTCATAAAATAAAAGGGAAACTGGCACGACAGGAGAGTGGGTAAAGAATACACTTATAGTATGAGCGTGGTACACGCAGCTTTGCGCAAATAGAAAGACTAATACATGTAAAAAGGAGACTCCCTATGAGTGAACCCAGAACTTATCACAACCCTGTACAACGCGGTTTTTTCCCGGATCCTTCCGTGATCCGTGTCGGTGACGATTATTATATGGTGAATTCCAGTTTCCAGTATTTTCCGGCGATTCCCATTTCCCATTCCAAGGATATGGTGCACTGGCATATCATCGGACATGCCATCACGAATCCGGAGTGGCTGGATCTGAGCGACATCAGGGATTCCCACGGTATCTGGGCACCGGATATCGAATATGTGGACGGAAAATACTATATTTATGTAACCTTGCGTCTGAATGCGGACGGCAAGCGCGATAATAACGTGATGCGCAGACAGCTGGTCATGGTATCTGACAAGCCGGAAGGTCCTTACAGCAAGCCGGTATGCTTGGAGGTGGACAACATCGATCCCTCGCTTTTCGTAGATGATGACGGCAGCAGATATATGATCATTGCCAAAGCGGCGCAGGCAGTGCCTCTGACGGCGGACGGACTGGCAGTGGCAGGCCCTGCAAAAACTGCATGGGAAGGCACAGGCGAGCGTTGCTCCGAAGGCCCCCATATCATGAAAAAAGACGGTTACTATTACGCTATCGTGGCTGAGGGCGGTACCGGCTACGGACACGGAATCAATGTGGGAAGAAGTAAGGAGCTCTTTGGTCCTTATGAGAATTCCCCGTATAATCCGGTGATGCGCCAGAAGGATCCCACAGCTCCGATCCAGAGAGCCGGTCACGGAAAACTGGTGCAGGATCAGAACGGTCAATGGTGGTGCTATTATCTCTGCGGCCGTCCGAATGAAGGCAACTATACGACGGTAGGAAGAGAGTCTGCCCTGGATCCCGTACAGTGGACAGAGGACGGCTGGTTTACCGTCAATGAGGGAAAAGGTCCCAGTCTGACACAGGTTGCACCGGATCTGCCGGAATGTAGTTATGAGAGAAATCTGTTTGACGATTTTAAGGATGCAAAGTTGAATCTGGAATGGGAGTTCGTCCGCAATCCGGATAACGGTTCATGGTCACTGACCGAACGCCCCGGTTTCTTCCGGATCTGGACCAGAGACGGTCAGTTACATGAAATCCGCGCGAAAAACACGTTGCTGCGCAGAGAGCAGGAATTGTCCTACGTGGCGGAGACGAAGCTGGAATTCTACCCGGATAAGGATGGCGAGCAGGCGGGACTGACCTGCTACTACAGTACCGCAACCTATGCGAGATGTTCCCTGTGCTATGAAGGCGGCAGAAAGATACAGCTGGTCATCAACCGCAATCATGGCGAAGAACTGATGGCAGAGGTGGACGATGTGAAAGAAGCACCGCTGTACCTGAAGGTAGTGGTAGAGAAGCTGACCAGAACTTTTTATTACAGTTACGATGGAGAAAACTGGGAGCAGATCGGTGTTCTGGAGAACTGTATCTATCTCTGTGATGAGGGCGTTCCCGACGATCCGAAGCGTCACACAGGCACTCTGGTAGGCATCTATGCGAACAACGGTGGCTGCGGAAGCCGCAAAGCAGCGGATTTTGACTACTTTAAATATGAGGATTAGACAAAAACGACAGCCTGATTTTGGCTAAAAGTACGAAAAAGTCGCTACGATAAGAAATTTGTTTGCAAAATAGTCGAAATAATGGTAAAATAAATATGGTTCAGAATGTAAGAGCTTACATTTCTAAAACCGACAGGAACAAATGCAACGCATAGTTTCATACATCTCTTTTCAAAGAATCCCGGGTGAGCAGCCCGGGATCTTTTGTGCAGCCGAAGCAGTTGAGGTGAAGCAGCCGGGAATAATTACCTGATCAGCAGATGAAACTTTTTGAAGGAATACAGCGTCAAAATAATATAACGCAAGGAATGTGGGAGAGCGTAGTACGGAGCAATCTGCAGGCATCAAAATTGTGGGGGCGTTTGCTCAAACATCATAGTATAAGACAAAAGAATTATTATGTGTTAAAATGAACACCGGAGAAAATCATTACAAGCAATTTTCGAAAAGTGAGGAAAGGATATATGTCGGACAGGAAAAAAGAACAGGCGGTGGAACGTGCCCTGACGGAAGGGTATGAGAAATATTACCGTCTTGCCTATAGTTATGTACATAATGAAGCGGACGCACTGGATATTGTACAGGAAGCGGCCTATAAAGCAATTTTAAAGAGTGACAGCCTGAAGGAGCCGCAATATGTGGAGACCTGGGTATACCGGATCGTTGTCAATGAGGCCTGCAGCCTGCTCAGAAGCCGCAAGGAGAATGCGGATGTAGAGGAAGTGCAGGTATCCAGTGAGGACACTTACGAAAATATAGACCTGCGGAGAGCCATAGAGCAGCTGGAACCGAAAGACCGGGCGATTGTGATCTTGCGCTTTTTCGAGGACAGACAGCTTGACGAGATCGCAAAAATCATGGATGAGAATCTCAGTACTGTGAAGAGCAGACTGTACCGTGTGATGAAAAAGCTGCGGCTGAACCTGGAAGGAAGTACCGGGTGATATAAGACGGCAGCCGCAGATAACAGAAAATAATAAGATCATTTCAGATAGGAGGGATTTTCCGTAAGAATGCGTTGGCGGAGATCTTTCGAAAGAAAATGGTTTGATGGAGAATAGATATGACAGAACAGGAACAGTTAGAACAATTAAAAGAGGAGTATGAAAATATGGTAATTCCGGAGGTGGGAAGACAGCGGCTTAAGGAAGGCATCGACAGAGCCCGGATGGAGAAAAAGAGAGCAGCACGTACCAGAAGGAGTACGACGTGGGCGGCTGTGGCAGCGGCGGTCGTTGTCATGGTGGCACTTCCCAATACAAATATGCAGATCGCACACGCAATGGAAGATATTCCGTTATTGGGAGGATTTTTCCGGCTGGTGACGGTGCGGCAGTACAGCTATAGCAGTCAAAACAGTAGTGCCGCGGTGGACCTGGCGAGAATCGAAGATGCGGAGACGTCCGGCATCAGTGCATACAGTAATGATGAAGATACTATGGTGGGAGCTGTACAGGAAGCTGACACCGGGGAAACGTCAGGAGAAGGAATGGAAGAAGCTGCTATGGAGGTACAATCAGCTATGGCAGATGAGGCAGCCGGGAAACAAAGCGGAATGGAGGCAGTCAATCAGGACATGGAGGCAACCGTGAACGAGCTGATAAAACAGTTCGAGGATACGCTGTCGGAGGAAGGATATCATGGCTTGTATGTGACACAGGAAGTTGTCACGGATAATGCACAGTACTATACGGTAAAACTGAGTGCCCTGGAGATAGAGGCCAGCGGTTATGAACACAACAAGTTCTATACCCTTGACAAAGTCACGGGAGAGGTGGTGACACTGGCGGATCTGTTCGCAAAGGACAGTGATTATATTTCCGTGATCAGCGAGAACATCAAGTCCCAGATGCGGCAGCAGATGGCATCGGATGAAGATGTGACGTATTTCCTGGATGATGACAATATGCCGGAATTTAATTTTCAGGAAATTACGGACGAAACGAATTTTTACTTTAATGAAAAAGGAGAACTTGTCATTGCCTTTGACGAGTACGAGGTGGCTCCCGGATCTATGGGAGCGCCGGAGTTCGTGATT
Source organism: uncultured Acetatifactor sp. (assembly GCA_934394665.1). Lineage (GTDB taxonomy): Bacteria > Bacillota > Clostridia > Lachnospirales > Lachnospiraceae > Acetatifactor. The sequence continues at coordinate 4,840 of CAKRRS010000008.1, forward strand.
CCGCAGAAAATTGTGGAAGCATTGTATCAATAACAGGCTTGTGGGAATTCTCTGTTTTCCTGTATAATTCTATTAGAAAATTATTGTGCGAAAGGGGAAAACAGCATGGACAATAAGAGATTTCATGAGCAGCTGAATGAATACCTGGAGGAACTGGACTGTACCGCAAAAGAATTGGGAGAAGTCTCCGGAGTGTCGGCTGCCACACTCAGCAGGTATCGCTCCGGCAGCCGGATACCGGACGCGAGCACCGAGGCTTTTAACAGCATATGTGAGGCAATCGGCAGAATAGCCGGACAGCGTGGGATAGAAACACTTACCGAAGAGAAAGTCAGAGAGAGTTTTTTACGTTGTCTGGATATGACTGCCGTAGATAAAGAGCAGCTGCGGACGAATTTTAATTTATTGGCAACCGCACTGAATATGAACATGGCAAGGCTGTGCCAGCAGATCAATTATGACAGTTCTACGGTTTTTCGCTTTCGGAACGGTTCCCGCCAGCCGGCGGAGCCGGAAAAATTTGCGGAGGCTGTGGCAAAATATGTAGCGGAAAACTATACGGAAGCAGCAGAACGCGAGAAACTGGCTCGGATACTGCAATGTGATGCCTGCGAATTCGTGGAACAAGAACACTCTGCAGATCGAATCAAAAGATGGCTTCTGGAGCCGGGCAGGGAAAAGGAAAGCGGAGTAACCCATTTCCTGGAGCAGTTGGATCAGTTTGATCTGAATGAGTATATCAAAGCCATTCATTTTGACGAATGGAAGGTTCCGCCCGCTATTCCTTTCCGGTTGTCTACGTCGAAATCCTATACCGGGTTGAAAAATATGATGGAGGCGGAACTGGATTTTCTGAAGGATACGGTGTTAAGTAAATCCATGGATCCAGTGATCATGTACAGTGACATGCCGATGGAAGAGATGGCAAAGGATCCGGAATTTCCGAAAAAATGGATGTTTGGTATGGCAATAATGCTGAAAAAAGGACTGCATCTGCATCAGATCCATAATCTGGATCGATCTTTTGAGGAAATGATGTTGGGACTGGAAAGCTGGATCCCTATGTATATGACGGGACAGATCTCACCGTATTATCTGAAAGTGGGACAGGATCAGGTGTTTCTGCATTTTCTGAAAGTATCCGGGTCTGTGGCTTTGACCGGAGAGGCTATCAGGGGGTATCACAGTGAAGGAAAATACTATCTGGCCCGCTCTAAGGATGAAGTGGCATATTACCGGAAGCGTGCCGGGGAACTTTTGAATTGCGCAAGCCCACTGATGGAGATTTACCGCGAGGAAAATGCAGGAGTATTCGAGGTATTCCTACGATCCGATGCAGAAACTGCCGGTGAGAGAAGAAATATTTTATCGGCACCGCCCATATGGATTTTGGACAGAGAGTGGCTGGAAGCATTTTTGCTACGGCGGAAAGTGTCGGGGGAGCAGGTGAAAAAAATTCTGAATTATGCGGATACCCTGCGGCAGCTTAATGAGCATATTTTACAGAGAAATCGTATAACAGATGAGATAACGTTGCCGGAACAGGAAGAATTTGCACAATACCCGGTAAATCTTTCCTTGAGCGGAATGTTTTGCGAGACGGATATTTCTTATACATGGGAGGAATATCAGGAACATCTGGAGCAGATGAGAATGTATGAACAGGCGCACGAAAATTATATTTTGAAAGAGACGAAGGCTCAGACATTCCGGAATCTGCAGATACAGATCCATGAAGGAAAATGGGCCATGGTGTCCAAGGGAAAAGCCCCGGCGATCCATTTCGTGATCTATCACTCCCGTTTAAGGGAGGCTATAGAACAGTTTGTACCGCCGGTGGTGGAGGACTAATGACGCTCCAGTTCTTCCCATTCGGGTCCCAATTGCAGACTTCCGTCTTTGCTTCCAACGAAGGTGTCGTTATGGCGGTAGATGTGCTCATAGCCTACATCTGCCTCATAACCTCTTCCGGTGGAATCTGTATACGTATTTACACCGCGGATACCATCCGAGGACCTGTCATAGATCCGGTCCATCTGCCGACTGTGGTCATGGATCCCCTGATTGACAATATCAGAGGTCTCCGACAGTGTGCGGGATATCTGCTGTGAAGAACGGATGGCGTTCTGCTGTCGCTGCATGGCACCCTGTATCTGAATCTGCTGGGTGTTCCGAAGCTCTTCATCCTGCAATGCAAAATACAGGGGAGCGTAGCGCAGCTCGGCAAGAAATTTATCAAAGATCACTTCGTAAGAATCTTTTTCCACATGGGGATACACCAACAGCAGATCAAAAGAACGGCCCCAGTCAAAACTTTCCATACCCCCGATGCCGTACATGGCACCCATAAAAGCCATCCCTTTTTTCAACAGATCCATGACATCCGGAGAACCGCCGGAAGATTCCTTCGGGGCCTTGGCAAGGATCGTGGCAAAATATCCGTCATAGACCATATTGTTTTGCTGGAAGCGGAACTGGAATTTTCCGGCCTCCGTCAGAACATTTTTTTCCAGCTTCTGAGAAGCTTCCTGTTGAAAAAGAAGTGCTTTTTTCTGTAAAAGTTTACCGGAACAGGGACGCATCTGGATCTGAGGAACTCCGCAAATGGCGGAGATACGTTCTACCGCATATTGAGAGAGCGGAACCATTCTGCGATAGCATACCAGGGAACGGGGATCCAGCTGATAGTCGCGAGGTCCCATACCGGGCAGAGAAGATCCGGGAGTGTAGTCTTTATAATAGGCAAACGGCAGAAAAATAAGTCTGGCTCCCTCCGGGGATTGAAGCTGCAAGGCTTTGCAGACAGCGGCCAGGGTGGAAACGGAATTGTCATCGGTAACACGGCAGGACCAGCCATTGGGAATATAGGCCTGATATAAAGGTCCTCTGCCGGCATAGTCGATGCGATGTATTTCGGAAGTTTTTTCTTCTCGAACGGAGGATAAGATATATTCGGTATCACAATATTCACAGCGGATTCTGGGGGCACCATAGGGCACTTTCAGAGAATGACCGCAGTTTCTGCATTTCACTTCTGTGTATTCCATAGAATTCCCTTTCTTTTTATCGGTTGACAGGGGCGACGATGATTTCCCTTTCATTATATAAGGTGTCGGAAAACAAAAAGCTAAAAATTTCCAATTTGGAAAATGCCAGATCGGAAAATGGAAGCCTGCCTGTGATAGTTTCCGTTACAATAAAAGCAGAAGAAAACGGAAACGGAGGCGGGAGGAATGAAGAGGAAAATTTTTTGCATGTTGGCTTTTATTGGGCTGTGTGTGGTATGCAGTGCCTGTGGAAAGCCGGCGGAATGGGAAACGGTATCTGTGGAAACACAGGGAACGGCAGCGGAAATTTCGGAGAAATATAAGGACTATGACGGCTATGGATATTGCGAACAAGACGGCCATCTGAAATATTATATAGAAATCGGGGAGAAACTCCGGCTGCACTGTTTTTTCCAGTCGGGAAGCCCGGAGTATGAAGAGAAAATTTATACGTTGCATTTGCCGGAAGAAGAAAATACAGACGGGGAACTTGAGATCCGGCAGATCACCGATGAAAACGGACAGGATCTGTCAGACAGTTTTTCCATGTTGAAGCTTGCCTTTGAAACGGATCAGGTGCGATTGCAGGTAGAGCGGAGAGAGGAACGGATGGCCGGAGGAGATTCGGATAATATCCAGACAGGAGAATATCTGCTGCGCCCCGGACAGGGAGTGCAGGAAAGGGAACCGCAGACGCAGGCAATTCCAAAGGAAAGCGGGGAACTGCTGGCAATGGCAAGAGCAGGCTATGAAAGAGAAAGCGGATTCCTTGCGCCGGAAGCGGAATGTCTGGAGAATGGAGACGGAACTTATACCATCCATTTATATGAGATCGTACCACAGGAGGATGGCAGCTGGCATACGGCTACTTCCTGCTGGTATACTGTAAATGCTTTCGGGGAGGGGACAGATGATACGATGGGGGACCGGGTACAATTACCGGAGCTTTCTGTGGCGGAAGTAGCGGAATATCTGCCCACGCCAATAAAACTTACCTATTTGCAGGAGGGCGAGGCTGCAAGTGAATGGGAGATCACGGATGCCGATGTCATTTGGGAATGCAGGGAAGCCCTGCAGCAGATAACCATAGGGGAGCAGACCGATCAGCGTGCCGCAGATGCCGGGGAATCGTTTTGCTTTGAACTGGCGGACGGAAGCACATGGACGGTTCGTTTTGAAGCAGGCAGATTGCTAAAGGGAAGCGCATGCTACGAAACAGAAGGATATCAGGAATTGCATAGAGTTGTGAAAGATTATCTGACTGAGGAGGGATTGTAATGAAGCGCAAATTGTTTTTCATCCTATTAATGATGGCGGCCACATTGACAATCGGCGGCTGTGGGAAAAATGCTGTCGAAGGGGAAGAAATCACTGCACAGGCAGTAGTTCCTCAGACGGAACCGTCGGCGGAGCCGGTAACAGAAGAAAGCACGGAGAATGCAGTGCCGGAAGAACAAGATTTCACGATCACACCGCTTTACTCCGGACTGGAACTGGAACCTTATGTATGTGAGGATTTTTCCATGGAAATACCGCAGGGCTGGACGGTGGAATGTACCCAGACGATAGCGGGAATGCAGCATGCAATCCATGTGTATGATCCCGAATGCCCGGTGAATCAGATCTTGTTCATCCTGAAGGCGGAGCCTCTATATATGGATGAGACCATACAATATTTATTTTCCACTTATGGAGAGGAATGGGGGTTATATCCGATTCTGAGTGATGTGTCGACCGAAGGATTTTTCAATGTATTTTCAGAATACGCAGATGCCATAGAAACACACCCTGCCTATAGCACCATCCGGTTGCCGAGAATACGGGAGGTGACTCCTCTGGAAGGGTATGAACAGACAGATACTCTGGTGTATGCGGATTTCCGGCAGGACGATACAGAGGGAGAAGGAATGTTTTACACGGATCTGGAGCCATTCAGCAATCCCGCTATGGGGACCGGCTATTATATGGCTTATAATGTGATCGCTATGACTGCCGGGAAAGATACCTTCCAGAACTGGGAGGAGATTCTGACCAAAAGTCTGAGTACGCTGGATTATTCCCAGAGCTTTGTGAATTATGCCATGGGACAGAGTGATCAGCAGGTGGCAACCTCCAGACAGCTCAGCCAGGCAGCGGCGGAGATGTCCGACAGTATTATGTCATCCTGGGAGAACCGGAACAAGAGTGATGATATTATACGGCAGAAACAAAGTGATGCAACGTTTGGCTATGAAAGAGTGATGGATACGGAGACCGGGGAAATCTATCAGACAGAAAACGGGTTTACCGATTGGTATGACGGAGAGCGATACCAGCCTATCACAGATGAACAATATACAGAAGCAGTCAAAGGGGAATTTTCCTGGAAATAAAATATCTCTAAAAGCCAAAACTCCCGCATATCATGAACCAAGAGGATATGCGGGAGTTTTTTTATGCCATTGATCGTTTTGGATGCGGGGCACGGCGGGGGATGGTCGGAAATACGGCTACTATTCTATAACACCAGCATTTATGCGGGTTACAGGATTTATTCTACCATGAGGTAATAGTGGAATTCAAGGGTATTTGTATCCTTGTAGAACACGATCTTACGCACAATGCCACGGAGGGCTTCCGCTTTCAGGTCATTCGGTGCGTCACTTTCGATAATATCCAGGACAGACTGTACACGGCTTAAGAACTGCTCTTTGTAGTTCTCGGGACCGGAGGCAGCAGTCGTCAGCTCTGAGAGCAGGACTTCCAGGTCTGCCCGGCGCTTCTCGATCATCTCTTTATTCCGCTTGTAATCTTCCAGAGTGTCGATCTCGTTCATGTAAGCTTCCCGGATACGTTCCAGTTTTCGATCCAGGGAAGCCAGTTCACGCTGATAACGCTGCCTGTCCAGCTCTACAGTCGGCTCATAGGTGCGGACAAGCTCAAAGGATACGTCCGTGACGCTCTCCAGTACCTCATGGAGCGACGATATTACGGCACCGGTAAGTTTCTTAGCAGAGATGTATTGCGAGCCTGTATGAAGCCCTTTCATGTATCCCAGACACTGAAAGCCCTCGCCGGAGACATAGGATCCGCCGTGAGTGGACTTCCGGGGATAACCTTCTTTATGTGACAGGGACTTACCACAGACTGGACATTTTACAAGACCGGACAGCCAGTGCTTCGTGTGAGAGACCGGATGCTCATAGCGCTGCATCAGCTTCTTACTGCGTTCCCGGCGCTCTTGGACTATGTTCCAGGTATCCATGTCAATGATCGGCTCATGGAAGCTGTCACTGATGATCCATTCCTCGGGATCCCGCAGGGTACTGGTAGCACTGGATTCCCGCATGTTGTAGCGAACCTTACCGATGTAGAAGGGATTCTCCAGTATGTAGATCACACCTTCCTGGTCAAAATGATTACCGGTCTTCGTCTTGTATCCATGGTCATTCAGATCTCTGGTGATGTAGTTGATGTCGCTGCCGGTGGCGTACATATCGAAGATCTTACGAACAATAGCAGCTTCCTGCTCTTCGATGACAGGATTCTCATTCGGAGCCTTGGTATATCCCAGTGGCATTTTACCGTTGTAGAGACCCTTGCGGGCACGGGAGAGCATGGAACGGCGGACTTCCCCGGAGAGGTTCACGGAGTAGAATTCATCCTGCCATTCAATGATCATTTCGATGAGGCGGCCATACATGCCATCGATCAGCGGCTCACTGACGGATACCACATCGATGCCCAGTTTTTTCCGGAGCATGGACTTGTAGAAAGTACTCTCGTCCTGATTCCTGGCAAAACGGCTGAACTTCCACAGGACAATGACATCGAAGGGCTTCGGCTTTGTCTTGGCTGTTGCAATCATATTCTGGAAGGCATATCGGTTGCTGGACTTACGGCCGGAGCGTCCGTCCTCTTCCACGAAGATATACTCAGATGGCAGCAGGATGTTATGCAGCAGGCAGTATCGTTTAATCTCCTCCAACTGGGACTCCGGGGAATACTCCAGCTGATCATCGGTACTGACACGGATATAGGCAGCACCGGTACGGATCCGGTCCGTGGACTCGGCAGATTTACGTATCACTTTCTTGGCCATTGCACATTCCTCCTAAGTAAATGTACGGAAAAATGGGCATAAAAATGCCCGGACATATGTTTGCATTGCAATCTGTCCGGGAAAATGATAAAATGCACTTGTTCAAGGTGATTTTTATCGGATTTCCCGGTAAGATCGGATCAGCTCTGGTGTTGGCGCACTGGGGCTGATTTTTTATTGTAAATTGCATCGGTGCAACAGTTCAAGTGAAATAACAGCCTGCAGTGGAGATGGAATGGCGTTATTTACCTATCACAACCTTGGCAGCCAAAGAACCAAGCATTGAAGAAAGTTCAAGTTCAAAATCTCTTGATACATCGTCTGCCCCGCTAATTGCATGTGCACATTCATGCAAAAGGGTTCCAGCATAAGCGGATAGAGATCTTAATTCAGTTCGCTTTATTAATATTCGACCAGATTCTTTTATCCATAGTCCAAGAGTACCATTAAAACATTCTGAATTGGAAAAACTATCTATTATATGTATCTCATTTACATTTTGGGGTTTTCCTCCAATCAAACCAAGAAGAAGTTCTGTTTTATAATAAACTTCTTGTTCTGAAAAAGATAAACTAGTTGGATCAATAATTGTAGGGTTCATACGAGCTTTCTCATTAAGCACATATTGCTCTGCTGTAATTAATGGTCTTTTATTTATAGCATTATAATCTGCTATTTTTGAAAGTAGATTATCCGGTATAACGATAGGAGAAAAGCCGTTCCGTTCCATATCATCTATAAGAGATGGGGTCTGGTGTAAATCACTTGTTGTAACGAAAGTTGTTGATGTATTTATTGCATTCAATTGAACAGAAGCGTGCAAAGCAATATCGTTCCAAGTTAATTCATCGTGTCGATTTCCGGAAGAGAATTCTTGTAAATCATATATTAATTTGTTTATGACAGTTTGGGAGGAGCATTCTTTTAATATATCTTTTATTCTTGCTGTATATGCACTTCTTCCTACATTTGTTCGTTCTCGGTTGAGAGCTTTTTTTATTTGCAAAGTAAGAGAGGTAATGTTATATGAAAAAAGAAAATTAGGCTCACCTGCAACTTTAACACCATTGATATATATGTTTTTTTCAGTATCGTTATTTGTGAGTACTTGACCATATTTCGTTTCTTCCAAAACAGTGTTTTCTGTAAATTTAAGGAAAAGAGATTTAGCCTTTTCTACATCACTGCCATCACAACCGTAGAAACAGAAATCGGTTCCAACTAAAGAACTATCATCAGGTGGAAAAATTTCTGCATGAAGCGTTACAATATCTTCAAAACCTGTTTTAGCTGCGTTTTTTAGTGTAATGATTCCATATTTAGAACGTATTTTAACTTTGACGTTGTGCCGATACAGGGTAGCCAAAGCATCCTTTAATCCGACACCAAAACGACCGATCAGCTTATCATTTGATAGCTTTTCCTCATTTTCGTTTTGAGTAAGGTGATGATAATTTAAGCCTCTGCCATAATCTCTGACATGCCACCAATTATCGCTTGCTTGATAAATAGCTATTTCCTGGGTACCTGTTAGTACTTGTTCATCCAAGGCATTAGATATTATTTCACGTATTGCATGGTATACTTCCCAGTTTTCTAATATTTTTTCAATATTTAAATCGAATTCACCCAATACGGTATGGGAAGTAATATTGTTTTGTAGTATTTCGGGAGTATCATCTAAACCAATATTATCATATTCCGAATTTTCAACAAAAAAATTTCGCTGCTGTTTCAAGTAATCATCGTTTTTTTCGATATTTCTTGACTCGGCAACACTATTACATTCCCATAAAAAAGCGTCTGTTACTTTTGGATAGGAAATAGATTTACCAGTATTATTAATGATGGAGCCTTTAATAGGTTCTTTAGTGGGTGATGAATTTTCGGATGAATAGTCTACATCTGCAGAATCGGTCATGGCTTTCGGACTTTCTATAGTTAATGCATCAAGTATTTTTCGCATGAATGTCATAGCAATTCCTCCTTTGAAATATTATAACTGATGGGCAGCGATTTCAATCATATCAACGGAGCATTTCCTGTCGTAGTCCCCATTAATGATATGTGCATACTCATGCAGGTAAGATTTCCGGTTCTGCTCGAAGGACAGAGCATCGTTCAGGACGATGGTAAAGCTCATATCGGGATTTGCCACCACATAGGCCTTGATGCTGTATGGCAGCGTTGCCAGTACCGAATGGATATCCATGTCAGCCACCTCCTCTGAATATGTATGAGCCCTAGTCATCCGTTCTGGTTGCTCATCCGATCGATCATCTCTTTTACAAACTGGATGTCCTCCGGCTTCACTTTCCGTGAAGCATCGAAGAGGACCTTGTATTCCGGATTCTCAAAGAGAAACTGAGCCATATCACGGGCTTCGGGATTTAAATAATAAGACTCACTTTCAGTATCCCTACCACGTAATGTATTTAAATCTGTATTAAAAAAATCAGCTATAGCTTCTTCTGTTTCAAAGTCAGGCTCTCGCTTACCAACTTCATACATACTTATGGTTGATGCTGAAACTCCAAGCTTTTCAGCTAATTCGCTTTGGGATAAATTTTCTCTCATCCTGAAATATTTAAGCATATCTTTGAACTCTGGCATATAATCACGTCCCTTCTGATTATAGTATACACGAAACGTGAAAAAAATCAATAAATAAATTTACAAAACGTGTTGACATATGCTCACAAATTGTGTATATTACAGATAACAACACGAAACGTGAGTGAGAGGAGATGAAGATATTGGAAATTGTAGAAATGGATGCGAAAGCGATTGGCGAGCGCTTGATGGAATTAAGAGGAGAACGAACACAGGCTGAAACAGCAAAAGAACTTAATATAAGTGTATCAGCGCTATCTATGTATGAAAGAGGCGAGAGAATTCCGAGAGATAATATTAAAATTCGTATTGCGGCACTGTTTCAGAAACCAATTAGTGAAATTTTTTACCCTTAAAACTCACGAAACGTGAGTATGTAGATTAGTAAAGGAGGCAGCAGGAATGGAGAGAATCGACAGATTATATGCTTTGCTGGAGCGTGATGACATTGACGAGGACACTAAAGCAGCGCTGCGGTGGGCAATCTTCCAGCTAGAAAATGCAACTTAGACAACCATGGCACCATAAGCTGTAAAAAAGCAGTCAGGAGGTACATATGCGGATTGTAAATTTAATCCACATCGGGGACCAGGTATTGTCACTGGATGATATGGATCCCATGAAAAAGGCAGAGATTGCCTTACGGCTGAATGAACAGAGTCTGAAGACTCTGGGGTATGCAGCCAAGAAGGAAAAAGAAACAGCATAACTGCAAATATCCGTGCCCTGTACGTGGTGTATTCCCAACACCACTCCCCTTTTACAATTAAAGCGTGTGTGTCCAGGATCCCCGCCTGGGCACCACGTAGAGGGCATGGACAAGCATAATAGATCACGTTCTGTGCGTGGTGTCATCTGACAGCACCACACCTCAGGTGACATGTTGCTACTGCTATGGTGATATGTTACCGCCTTCCGGGTGGTGCCCGTATTAAAGCGGGCACTGCGCAGAGAGCGTGATCGGAAAGAGAAGCATTATGAACATAGACGAAAGTTATTACGTAAGAGAGGTCATGAATAATAAAGATGGAGCAGAATTTTGGCAGTCAGCCAATGCAAGTCTGGCACAGCGTGTATATGAGCAGGTAAAGCGGGAAGCTCCCACAGCTAAACTTTATGTATTTAGCGGTGTGCAGATAATTACGACCAACCAGTTACAGAAGGAAATGTTGCTCAAATTTCTGGAAATGGAAGAGGACATATGCAACATGAAACTTAATGAGATGCAGGAGATAAGACGGCTGATTGAGGGAGAGGATGAGGATGTATAAAGATATTGTGATATCACTCCTCGGAGCGTGGATTTTGAGGGATGTTTTTGGGACAACAGAAGTAAGAGAGCAGATCGCCATTGTCATTGGCTTGGCGGCAGTGCTTTTTATTTTTTTGCTTTTTTTGGAAAATCAGGTGGAAAAATGGCAGGAAAAGCGCCGGAGGGCACGGATTATGGAACAGAAAATAGCAAAGCTGAGAGGAGGCAGAACCGGTGAGAGAAGAGAGAGTACAGGAAATTATGGAGAGGTTGGAACAGACCCCAGCAGAGCCGTTGATGATGCTGGTTGACCATGAGGCACAGGAAGTTTTCCCGTACGTGCTCCGAAAATACGGCAATGCACATCTGATCATGATGAAAGGCATCCGGTACATCACAATCAGCGATGATGCCATCCGGGTCATACTGGACCGCCTGCAGCGTGAGAGGGCAGATTTTAAGCGAACAGTGGAGTACTACGACAGGGAGATCCAGGGCGTGGAGTACCTGCTGACAGGTAATAAGAGGTATTACTGGTCACCGGATAATTACATAGTAGAGCCTGTCTACGCAGAGCAATAAAAAAGCCGGCATTTGGCGATGCCGGCCAGCTCACAGAGCTACGTATATAGACAAGATTATTGTAACTCTGTAAGCCAAAAAAGTCAAGAAAAATGGGGCTTTCGATAGCCCCTGCGCACTTGATAAAGATATTAAAGTTAGGATACAGAGACATGGTTAAGAGAAAGAAAATGAGGTTAAGACACGGGGATGTACTGGATGTGGAAGAGTACCACGATGGCAACTATGGATCCCCGGGGAAGAGCAGACAGAAGAAAGAGAAGCCGACCAGGGAGCAGGTGCGGCAGATCAACCAGAGGAACAAGGTCAGGAGATGCCGGTGGAGGCTGATCCAGTATTTTGACCAGGGAGACTTGTTTATCACATGGACCTATGAGGTGGAGAACCGTCCACCAGATATGGCAGGAGCACTGAAGGACTTTAAGGCGGTGATGGTAAAGATCCGGAAGATCTACCGGGCAAGGGGTGTCCCACTCTACTGGATCAGGAATATAGAAAAGGGAACCAAGGGAGCCTGGCATATCCACCTTGTGATCAAGCAGACACCAGAGGGTGACGCGGCCGCCATCGTGACCAAGGCGTGGACAAAGGGCGGCACCTACGTGGCGGAGATCCGCAACAGCAAGTTTACCGGCGATGACATGGAGCAGCTGGCCGGATACCTGACCAAGGACGAGCACACAGCGGAGACCAAGGCAGACGGTACGCTGGGCAAGCCAAGAATTGCGGAGTCCTCCTACAATACCAGCCGCAATATGCCACTGCCGGAACCAAAAGAGGACAAGCTTGTCAGGTGGAAACCCGAGGTCAAGCCGCCAAAGGGATACTACATAGCCAGGATCCATGAGGGCATCAATCCGGTTACCGGTTTTTTATACCGGAGTTACACATTGATCAGACTGAAGTGCACCGAGCGGAAGAGACCGCCGGGGAGAAGGAGGTGTTGATTTTGGAAAATGAATTGAAAGTAGTGGATATCTTTATAGGCACGACTCTCCGGGGATCTGCGAAGGGCTCCGGCCGGGCAATGTACATCATGAGGACAAAGCTCAAGAACGGCAGTGACTATGAAGCTGCTCCACAGATCGCAGAGTATGACGATACCACGGAGAGCGCATCCGTCCTCTACGCTATCCGGGATGCACTGCAGCGTCTCAACTATGCCTGCACAGTGGTGATCCACACCGAGTGCAGCAATGTGGCATCGGGCATACAGCAGCACTGGCCGGAGAAGTGGCAGAGAAACGGCTGGAAGAGTGCAAAAGGCAATCCGGTAAAAAACGCGGTATTGTGGGAAATGCTCCTGCAGGACGTAGAGGATGGTGGACATATCCTGCTGGCAGAAGGCGAGAAACATGAGTATGCCGAGTGGATGCGCTTCAATATGCCTCTGAAGAGAGCATTAAAAGACATTTTCACAGAAGTACCGAAAGACTGACAGCACGAGTAGATGACCTGTACTGAAAACCATTTTGTTGACATTAACAAAATGGTAAAAATATAACATTTTGACAGAAAAATGTGAGAGATCATTACAAAATGAAACGATATCAAACCAAAATGAAACGATTTTTGAAAAATTGCACCGGTGCAACCGGGAAAGGAGACGCAGATGGAAAAGAAATTCGGAATATTTAATACCGTAGAAGAATTAAACAGGGCAGCAGCCGCCCAGAAAGCAGAGGGAGATCTTGAAGCACTGATCGGACTGGCAGTAGAGAACGGACTGGAGAAGGAAGATGCAGAGGACTACATGGACAGTGATGATTATGAGGATACCCTCTGCAATGAGACAATGGCAGCAATCGGTAAGCTGAAACTGGAAGCAGAGGATCTGAAGCTGGAGAGCCAGATGAAAGACTGGAAAGATTTTGTGGTCCAGATGCTGATGGAGTATCCGGCACAGCACATGGAAGAGGACGGTGCAGCTTTGGCAAATGCAGTATTCAGCCCGGACAAGCATTTATTGGACGTACTGGCAGCAGGACTGAAAATGGCATCGAAAAACCGGGTAACCATAGATAAAAGGATCACAAAGGCAGCAGGATTGCCGGACAGCGCAGGACAGATCGGTATGTGTGGCAGGGATGAACTAAAAAAGATCGTGCTGGATTATTACATGGGAGAAAAGAAATGATCGTATTTAAGGCAACAAACGGAAATATGACATGCAGAGGGACATTTGTGTATCAGTTAGGTGTCCCGGCCACAGCAGAAAAATCTAAATGTGCTGACTCCGGGTTACATGCCTGCGAATATGTGCTTGACTGTACCACCTACTACTCTCTGGGACGTGGGAACAGGTTTTTTAAAGCAAAGGCAGAGGGAGACATTGCGGAAGACGGATGCGACACAAGAATCGCATGTACCAGACTGACACTGATGCGCGAACTTACCAACTATGACATTGCAAAAGAAGCCATGCTGTATATGCTGCATCATCCACAGAGGAGTGGATGGCAGAAAAATGGATGCATGTTGTGTGCCGGAGAACAGATAGCAGAGATTGAGGAGTGGGACGGGATCGCAATAGCCAGAGGCAGCAGTCCCAGAGTAAGCGGATGCATCGGAGCACACCTGGGACTGATCAAGGAGCAGGACGGAAGGATTGTTGCGGCAAAGCTGTTTACTGTGGACGGAAAAAATATCCTGCCGGGTATCTGGTACACACTGGATACCCTGGCGGAAGCAGAGAGGAGGCAGCAGGCATGAAGTGGAGAGAAATATTACAGGTGCCGGTGACACCATTGCAGAAGGGAAACAAAAAGGAGAAGCAGATCACCATCTGTACAACAGACAAGTATCTGATTATGGATATCTGGAGAAAGAAAGTAAACGTATGCCGGCATGCCATAGACCGGAAAACCTGGGAATATGGCACCTATCATCCGGTTACCGGGATAAAAGACCAGACGAACCTGACAAGCTGTACGGAAGGCTGTGGCGGAAAATACTGGGCAATGGAACCACAACAAAATGACTGGCTGACAGAAAAACAGATCAAAGAGTTGGACAAAATCACAAAGAGTGGGCATGCCTGTGACTGGATCGGAGATGTCCTGAAAAGAATCTGCCGCATGGAGACATATTATAAGGCAGATCAAAGGAAACGTGCTCAGAACCGGAAGGAGCAGCGTATCAGAGACCTTATGGATAAATGTCCAGATCCGGGCAAGGCGGTATATGACTGGATCACTGAGAGGCTGGTGGGAGATCTCCAGTACGCCTTTTATAACAAGCAGGATAAGGCATGCCATTGTACCGCATGCAATGGAGATTTCCGGGAAGAGGCAGCAGGTGTCCCGGTAAAACATCGAAAACAGATCAAATGTCCACTTTGCGGACATGATCTGACGGTGGAAAAAACAAGGAGAAAAATCCAAACAATCGGATGGCTAACGATGATCCATGACGTGGATGAAAAACAGGGAGTGGAGAGACATTTTAGGGTAACGGTGGACTGGTCAAGAACAGGAAGAAGATATACAGAGCTGGATGAACAGATCAGGTTAATGATGCTCCGGGGAGCAAAGGATTTTATGAAAATCTATTACTACTGTGACGTGTACTGGTGCGGATGGCACGACCACAATCCACAGAGCAGACGGTGGCACAGTTCCTATCTGTACCCGGATACAGAAGGAATTAAAGCAGGATTAAAAGATACGGCATACGAAGCCTGGTCAGACGTATTGCCAATGCTGGCACAGATGGGAATCAAGGCACATTATAACGGTCTGTTGGTAGAGAACAACAGGCAATTTACCGGAATTGCAGAGTACATGGCGAAAGGCAGATTCTACCGCCTGCTGGATGAATTATCACAATGTATTACATACTGGGGCGGGTATTCGGGGAGAACGATCGAAGTAAACGGTGAATGCATGGAAGACATCTTACTGATAGATGACAAGCAGCTGATCAACCGCCTGCGGCAGGAAAACGGTGGAATGCAGATGCTGCGTTGGATACAGTGGTCAGAACTGGAAGAAAGAAAGCTGTCAGCAGAATTTATAGCATGGACAGAAAAAAACAAGATCGATCCGGAGGATTATGAAAAATCTCTCGCCGGAGAGTACATGTCTCCGGAACAGCTGATGAATTACCTGAACCGGCAGAAAAAGGAATCCTATCCGGGAATGAGGATCCCGGCTGTATGGAATCAGTACGAGGACTATTTGTCTATGTCCAAAACACTGGGAAAACACATGGATGATGCACTGGTTCACCGCCCCAGGGAACTGAAACGCAGACACGATGAGGTGAATGCGGAAATGAAACTGCACAGGGAAGAATTTGAAAGAAAAAGAAATGCGGAAATGGCAAGGAAGCAGGCGCAGGAGATGAGGGACAAGTATCCTGGATATGAGGATATCCTCTCCGAGATCAGTGAGAAGTTTGAGTATCAGAATGACACCTATTGTATCCTGGTACCAAAAGATTTTATGGAGATTACGGCAGAGGGAATGGCACTGCATCATTGCGTAGGCAACACAGAAAGATATTTTGACCGGATCGTCAGCAGAGAGACCTATATCTGTTTCCTGCGGCAGCAGTCGGAGCCGGACAAGCCTTTTTACACCATAGAGGTAGAACCGGGAGGAACGATCCGTCAGCACCGCGGAGCATACGACGAGGAGCCGGGCATTAAGGAGATCAAACCGTTCCTGCGTGAGTGGCAGAAAGTGATCCGTAAGCGCATGAGTAAAAAAGACCATGAGTATGCGGCACAGAGTGAGATCCTGCGCCAGAAGAACATAGAAGAATTGCAGGCAAAGAATAATACCGTAGTCCTGAAGGGACTGGCGGAAGATCTGATGGAGGTAATCTGAATGTATTTTGTAGATAAAGAAAATAAACAAAGGAAAATCAGAAAAATAACAGTGACAGAAGGAAAGATATATCTGATTCGATTTTGCGATAACGAAACAATAAAGTGGGCACATGTAATGGTTGATGAAATCAAAAATGAAACATTATCTGTCCGTACAGGAGCTAACTATGAACCCATTACAATACGCTTCAGCAATATAGTGAAAGTATATGACGGCGGAGTGATCCCGAAGGTATTTGATGGTGATACTGATACGATGAACAGATTGTACAGAGGGGAAATATATTCAGAGACGGAGAAAAGATTCATAGAAGGAGGCAAATAATGGAAGAATTGATAAAAACAGAGAGTACAGAGGTACTTGCATTTGCAGGATATAAAGATTTTGAGGCAGCAGCAGACAGAACGGCCAATAAGATCAAAGAGGGATTTATGGAGATGGGCTATATCCTCAAAATGGCAAGGGATACGGATATTTTGCAGGATTCGGAGTATACAGACTACCAGGATTTTGCAAAGAGACGCTATCAGTTAGATCCCGGGACAGTGTCACGATACATACGCATTGTGCAAAATTTCTCCGTGGACGGAAATAGCCACGTGTTAAAAGATCAATATAAAGATTTCGGTTTTGCCAAATTAACCATAATGCTCAGCATACCGGAAGCCATCAATGAGGCGCTGACACCAAATCTGTCAAAAACAGAAATCCAGGCAATCAAGGATGAGGTGGATGCGGAAAACCAGGTATCCGACATAGAGGTAGAAATCGAGAAGGCAGAGGCAGCAGCCGTCACGGACAAGCCGATGCTTCCGCCAGACGGCACACCGTTACAACGTAATCTCTGGCAGCTGGGGAAGGAGCAGGAAGATCTCTTTCGGAAGCTGTGGACGATTTGTAATACAGACATGCATCCACTTAATACATACATCATGGATGCACTGATTCCGCAGGGCGATGCGGTATATACCGTCCGTATCCCGGGAGAGCGCAGGACACAGATCATTGTAAATTCTGATGGTGCAACACTGATAAACATGAAAACAATGGAGCGCCATGAATATGCACCACAAAAAATCTGCCTTGAGGTAGATTTCCTGTTTCTGGGAGGGAGCAGCCCTGAAGAACGGTATGAGCAGCTGTATGGAATGAAAATGTCCGCCGGTACCGCAACTACCGAGAAAAATTCGGAAGTTGCACCGGTGCAACAGGACGAGAAGAAAGGAAAACGCAAGGAATCCAAGGTAATCAAGGCAAAACCGGAGAAAAACAAACCGCAGGAACCGGAAAAGAATCCGGAGCAGATGACCATACCGGGAGCAGAGCCGGATCCCGTACCGGCAGAGCCGGAAACACAGGTAAACGACTCATGTTCCGGGGAATCCGAACCGGACAATCAGAATGCCGACACCATGGGAACGGATGAACAGGTACCGGGACGGACAGATCTTGAAAGTGACTTTCCACAATATTGCCCGGACGCAGACCAAAGGACTGCTTATCTCCAGTCCATCCGTGGCAGTGTGGAGAACCTGGTACGATATGCAGAAATGGATCTGATCGGTGCGGCCAGACAGCAGGTGACAGATATCTCCGGATACCTGGACAAACTGGAAGAACTCATTAAGGAGGCGAATAGTGATGCCGAAGCGGTCGAAGCAGGCGAGAGCACGGGAGTTTAACGAAGCATCCCGAAAAATCATCAAGGAGCGCGACCTGGATCAGTGCATCTTTTGCCAGATGGGGTACCACATGGAAGACGTCACCTGGTACGGACAGCAGCTGTTAAGCATCATGCATTATATCCCGAGGTCCCGTGGTGGACTCGGGATCCCTCAAAACGGTGCACTGGGATGCCAGAGCCACCATGAGATGTTGGATAACGGCAATAAGGGCAGGCGAGAGGAGATGCTGCAGCTCTTCAGAGCGTATTTGCAGGATCACTACCCGGACTGGAGAGAGGATGACCTGATTTATAACAAGTGGGGATAATGTATATACAAATTTGTATATACACAAAAGGAGCGCAGAGATGAAAAGCAGAACAATAAGCAAGATCATACGGATGACTCCGGAGGAAAAGCGAAAATTAGAGTACTGTGCAGAAAAAATGGGAAAGACCGAGACGGAGATACTGATTGCCGGAGTGAATAATTACTATGCTGCCGTCCGGAAAGCACTGGCAACCCAGAAAAATCAATAAGCCTTTAGGAGTGTACTCACGAATAACCATAAACATAGCCACGGGGCGGCCGCTGATACCAAGAGGCAGCAGCCGTCCAGGAAGGAGACAACAATGCAGTATAAGGACTGGGACGGCAATCTTCTGCCAGATCCTGCGCCGCGCATCCGCAACATACATATAGGCACTATCATCAAAACAGAACACAAGATCATCGAGGAGCCGCTGGAGACTCGCAGGAGAGGGCAACACCGATTTATCAGTGAGACCAGGGAATACGAGGTAATAGCGGTTTATCCGCATATGGTCCAGACCAGAGACCGAAAGACCGGATTTACAAGGTGCTTTTCTTACGGAGAACTCACAACGATGGGACTGGAATGGCAGGAAAGGAGGCAGCAGTCATGCTGACACTACCGATCAAGAAAAAATGGTTTGATATGATCTTATCTGGCGAGAAGCAGGAAGAATACCGGGAGATGACGCCATATTATCAGGTGCGATTTGCAAATCTGTGGAAAGCAGAACCGTTTAATGGCTCCGCCATCCGGGAGATCCGGTTCCGGAACGGCTACTCTGGCAACAGCCCCTCTTTTGTAGCAAAGTGCACGCTAAAGACTGGCACCGGAAAGGTGGAATGGGGAGCGGAGCCTGGAAAAAAGTATTATATTTTAAAAATCCATGAGATATCAGACAGGAGGATGTCATGAAAAATAAAAGTGTATGGCTTGCGTATGTAGCAGCCTGGATATCTACAGCAACGGCAGTGGTATTTGCTGTCAAATACACCGGAACAGCGTGGTGTTTAGTGGCACTGGTGCTACCGGCAATACAAAAGATAAGTATCAGCAACGAGGAGAATGGCAAGTAGAGGATGCAGCAGGATGGGTAAAAGAGATATTTTATCAAAAGCAGAAAACGAGGGAGCCCTGAGCGGCAAGGAGTTTTCTCTGCTCATGCAGGAGCTTTTGGTCTCACCGGGCGGATATGTAATCGACACAGGAAACTGGGAAAATGTCAATGCTGCAGTAGCGGTACTCCTGCAGGAGAGAATCCGACGGCATCCGATACTATGGCGGTTGTTTATGGTAGGGTAACTTAGGAGATAACGAAGGAGGTAGCAGAATGATAAAAATGGTTGAATTTGATGAAGGAGTCTGGGTGCCGGAAGAATGCTGCACCATGACAAATCCTCTTACAAGTGGAGGAGAGAGTGTACCGGATGACGTAGAGCTGCCGTGCGAAGGATCCGAGACATGCGCAGGAGAGTGTTCAGAGTGCATAATCCAAAGGGTCATGAATGATTATGCCGGGTGCACAGGACAAGCAGGTGCGGATACCAATTTAAAAAAGAGACGAAAGAAAAATAAACTTGCAGAATATCCATGTGAGGATTATCTGCACAATGCACTCAGGTTTTTGGCTAATGGCAATACGGATAGCGCATACACAGAAATCTGTTTTGCGATGATGAAGGCAGGTGCAGAGCTAAGAGAAGAGGAAAAAGGAAAGTTTGATCAGCTGCTTGCACAAAGATATGTTGAGTAACTTATTTTTAACGGAGGTAATGTATGTTAGTACCAGCAATACTGTTCAAAGAACAAATAGAAAAAGAGTTTCAGAAGCGATATTACACGGAAGATATGCTTTTCGAAACAGGCTGCATGGAACAGTGGTTACCGGATATTCAGGAAGTCCCATGTGAAGGTCGTTTTGATTATGCAATTGTGCATCGCGATAAATTGATCGGATATCTTGGCTATCAGGTCGATTACTATGTTTCTAAAGCTTGCAATTTTGCATTAATATCATTTAGCCGCGGAAATCCGATAGTTGGAAAAGATGTATTCGAAAAAATGGAAGAACTTGTATCGACAATGCACCGGGTCGAGTGGCGCATGGTTGGCGGAAATCCAGCTGAACGTAGTTACGATAGATTTTGTGAAAAGCATAATGGCAAAAAACATATTCTGAAGGATGCCATTAAAGATGCAAAAGGTAATTATCGGGATGATATCATCTATGAAATAGTTAAAAAAGTCGAGTAACTTAAGATTTAGTGAAGAAAGGAATGGTTTGAGCTATGGGAATGGACGATCATATGTTGTCGTGCATTAGGGCATTGGCAGAGAATAGAATACAGGATGCAAAGGAAGAGGCAATCATATGTTGCATTAACGATACAACAAAGAAAAATGAGTCTAAAACGAACTATTATAAGAAACTGTTGGAAAATGGTTCGACCAATATGTTTGAGCTTCCGTCAAATCTTAAAGGATTGATCAATATGCAGGATGTTTCTGATTTCAGAGAAGACAGATATTATCTTGGGAATCAGCAAAAAGAACTGTTTGATCAAATCGAGAAGGGTGTCAAAACTACTATAAAAATGCTTGAATATGGGATCCCGTACATGAACAGCACATTGATATATGGGGATCCTGGAACAGGAAAGACGGAATTTGCAAAGTACACAGCTTATAAACTTGGCTTACCGTATGCTTATCTGAATTTCTCATATTTGATTGAATCCTATATGGGAAAGACCGCACAGAACCTTCAGAAAGTATTTGATTACTGCAAGGGCCAGAAATGTGTCCTTATGCTGGATGAAATCGATTGTATTGGATTGAAAAGAGGAAATGATACCGGTGCTGACGGGGAATTAGGAAGAACCACAATAACACTAATGCAGGCGCTGGATAGGTTGGTAGATGGACAAATCGTGATTGCTGCAACAAACAGAGCAGATCGATTAGACAAAGCTTTACTTCGTAGATTCCAGAGGCAGATCAAATTCGAACCGTTTAATGAGACGGAGCGTTCTTACATGATACAAAAATATATGCTTAGTGTGAATCCTGCGTTTCTGACTGATGATGTAGTTCATTACGCTGATAAAGAGCACACTCAGGCAGAAATTGTAAAATATCTTATCGAAAAGATAGTAGAAAAGGTAAGCTAAACTGAAATATTAAGATTTATGGAGGCATTTGTATGAGAAAAATACATGAATGTGCAGAAGATATAAAAAATATTTTAAATGATGCAGAACGAACCGAAGAGGTTGACGGAGATATGCTATGTAGTATTAATGAGTTGGTGGATGAAATTTTATCAATATATTGTTTAGAAAAACAACAAAGAAAAATGGCTGTAGCTGAAGAAAATGAGATTCTTTCAGAAGAGGCTAAAAAAGCAGGATGGAAGTCTGGTGTTATGAACATCTAAACTGAAATATCGGAAAAATTGTGTAACGAAAGGAGATAGGTATGGCACGACCGAAGAAAGAAGGTAAGAAGAACATCCGGAAGGATATCAGCATGGATCCGGAGCAGTACGAGAGATTAATGGATTATTGCCGGCAGCAGGACAGACCTATCTCCTGGGTGATCCGGCAGGCGCTGGATGATTATTTATCGGAGGTGGCTTATGAATGATGAA
This sequence comes from uncultured Acetatifactor sp., assembly GCA_934394665.1. Lineage (GTDB taxonomy): Bacteria > Bacillota > Clostridia > Lachnospirales > Lachnospiraceae > Acetatifactor. The sequence continues at coordinate 26,876 of CAKRRS010000008.1, forward strand.
GAAATAAAGTTTTGTCCATTTAGAACGGTAACAGAAACATTCCCGGCAGCAGCTGTGGGAAATGGAGATGTGACCAGAACGAACTTTGAACGGTGTTTGAAAGAATCTTGTCCGGCGTTTTATATAGCTCATGGTGGCTATGGACAGAGATATGAGAGATGTAAGCGATTGCAATAATATTTTAATGTGTATTATTACACAGTAAAACTGAAATTTAGCGAAGGAGTGATAGAAAAAGCATAATAAAAAGACAAGTGCAGAGAACCTGCAATCGATGCCAATAAAACAGCGGTAGATTCATCCGACCAAAGATAACATCTACCGCTTACCTGCTTACCAGTATCATACCATAGGATCTGCTGGTAGGCAATGAGAAAATGAGGTACAGCCTATGACAAAGACAGACCTGATTAACGACATTGCATTCGAGATGAGTAATATTCTGACACCGGAACAGATTGACAAGGTAAAGATAGTGTTTTTGGTAAAGATGCAGGATTTTGAACTTGCCGAAATTAAGCAATTACCGATGATAGAAGAACATGATAATGAATGGCTCATGAAGCGATACTGGATAGATGGGGCAGCAGTAGGTCTGAAGGAATCAACCATGTGGGGATATCTTGGCAGAATAAAAGAGTTCTTCGATTTCACGGGGAAAAATTATAAGTATATTACAGCACAGGATATAACAGATTTTCTCGCCATCAAAGCATACCGTGATCATATCAGTCAGAATTATAAGTCTACATTATACCGGTATCTCTGCACATTTTTCGGCTGGGCTTTCCGGAAAAAACATATCACTGATAATATTGCAGACGGAGTAGATAAGGTCAAGCAGGTACAAGCGCAAAAGAAGCGATTGACGGATGAAGAGGTGGAGGACATCCGCGATGTACTGGAGTCTCCGAAAGAAAAGGCACTGTTTGAATTGATGCTCTGTACGGGCATGAGAGTAGGAGAGATATCAAATCTCAATATCTCTGATTTGGACCTGACTCATAAAACGGTAAACATCTGGGGCGAGAAGAGCAACAAATACCGAACTGGTATGTTGACGCCAAAAGCAGTCAAAGCCTTGCGGAATTACATTGGTGACAGACCGGTGACGGATCCGGTATTTCTGGCAGACAGGGCGCCTCATAACCGTATGTGGGAATACGGCATTGAGAAGCTGGCAAAGGAGATGGCAGTCCGTGGCGGTGTCACACGGATGAGAGCAACGGTCCACATTTATCGTAAAACATTTGCGTCTGTCCTGTACCGTAAGACGGGCGACGTGATGTTAGTAAGTAAGCTCCTCGGACATTCCAATCCGGAGATCACAGTAAAATATTACTTGGTGGATGATATTGAGGAGATGCAGAGCAAATATAATAGAGTAGCATGACAAGTTGCACCGGTGCAACCAAGTTGGCATAAGATCATCCGAGGCAGCAGTCATCAGAAAGGAGAGCAATGGATAAAAGACCACAGAACAGGGAAAAAATCCATGAAGTGTGTGTATCTGTGGATGGATACCTGGCAGATCTTCTGGCAGAATCCATTGAATACAACAGATCCTATGACAAACTGGAAGCAAAATATGGAGTTATTGCCATAAGCCGTAACTGCTTTTACCGAAAAAGAAGAAAAGCAGAAAGGATATTGAGGCAGCAGGAAAAAGGAGAGGAGTGATCCTCTCTTTTTCGTTACTGTAAAATGGTACAAAAAATAATTCAGCCTGCTTTATAATTATGATATGAGGAAAGGATCAGGTAATGAACTCGTAGAATAAAGAATTTTGATGCATGGTTTAACTGAGGTAAAAAGTAAATGGGCGGCAGAGGTGCTAGCAGTGGCATGTTCATCATGGATATTTTCATACAGAGGAATCAGAGAAAATGCATGAGCCACTGAGCAGGCAAGGTAAGGATTTCCTTGTTAAAATCAGTAAAATATGGCATAATCGTAGTAGGTAAATATAGTTTAAGTCGCGTAGAACGCTCGAAATGAGAGGTCCGCGTTTAAATCGTCGGTATTTGCCTAAGGCCTTATGGCTCTATGATATGCATGGAGTTATAGGGTCTTTTTATTTTGCCAGGAAGGAGATGATCAGATGGCGAACCTGAGAGGGAAGATGAAAAAATTACAGACTGCGCTGGTAAAGCGTGGAATGATCATAAAGATAAACCAGCGTCAGTTCTACTCCGAGGATCAGAGCCGGATGATTACCTTGTACAGCATCGTTACCCCGGTGGAGTGTTATTACCCGGGCAAGGAAGAGTGGAAGACTAAAGAATATGAGATACTGAAGACCTGCTCTATGGCAGATATGATATTCTGCCTGCTGGATATCTATAAGGCGGTGAGTGGATGAAGAACGAGCTTACCCCAAAAAGGAAGACGTTTGCGGATGAATACATAAAGAATGGGGGAAATGCTACACAGGCTGCAATAGCTGCAAAGTATTCTGAAAAAACAGCTTATTCGCAAGGACAACGTCTGTTGAAAAATGATGACATTTTGAACTATATAGCAAAACAGACCGAGCGCATCGAGAAGGAGCAGCACCGGGACATCATGTCCCTGGCAGACATCCAGGAGCGTCGTAGCAAGATTGCCAAGGGAGAGGTTGTGGATGGACTTGGGTTTGCACCGGATTTTGCAGATCAGCTGAAGGCTATGGACGGACTGGAGAAAGCTCTGACAATTGCGGAGAAACAAAGGGTGGAACGTGAGGAAAAGGAGAGGCGAGAGAAAGCGCCGTTGTGGACGATTCCAATTACAGATATTACTTCTGATTTTGTGGAGATTTATCGAACAGTACATGAAGCATTTGCCGGTGAGATTGATGTACATGAAATCATATCCAAAGGTGGCCGTGGCTCCATTAAGTCGAACTTCTGGGGCAATGTGGCATATGAGACCATTAGGCAGGATCCACAGGCACATGTGGTATATACCCGCCGGTATAAGATAGACCTTAGAGGCTCTGTTTATAACCAGTTTATGAAGACCGTAATTCGGTACAATGATTTGGATAACTGGGATTTTAAGCAATCACCTATGTGTGCTGTGTATAAGCCGACAGGTCAGATGATAATGTTCGTAGGTGCGGACAAGCCGATCTCCCTGAAATCATTTAATGTGCCATTTGGCTATGTGAAACTTCTGATCCATGAGGAGTGCGACGAGATGGCAGGCGTGGAGCAGATGGATAATATCGAGGATACTTTCCTGCGATCGGACACGCCGGCATTGGATATTAAGATATTTAATCCGCCGAAATCAAAGAACAATTTCATGAACCAGTACGTTGAGGAATGTCAGAGCAAACCGCAGACAAGGATCTGCCACAGCTATTATTTCAATGTGCCACTTAAATGGTTGGGAAAGCGATTCTTCGAACGTGCGGAATGGTTTAAAGTTCATAAACCTAAGTACTATGACAATAACTACCTTGGGAAAGTAACCGGTACCGGTGGAGGCATCTTTGATAATGTGGAAGAGAGAACCATCACAGATGCGGAAATTGAGAACATGCCATTCTTTTATCATGGTTTGGACTTCGGATTCGAGCACCCGCAGACCTTCGAGAAAGCATACTACGATGATGAGACGGATACGTTGTACTGCGTGGCGGAAGTGTTTGCCAAGAAGTGCAAGAACAGCGTGTTCGCCCGGAAAATTAAGCAGTATATTACGGAAGAAATCATATGTGACTCCGCCCGACCGGATGCTATCGCAGAACTGCAGGACTGGGGATTCAATGCAATCGGCGCGAAAAAGCGCTGGGGATCCGGTAAGGGAAGAGACTACTGCTGGGAGTGGTTGCAGCAGACTACGAAGATCGTGGTGGATCCGGCGCGGTGCCCTAATCTTGCACACGAGCTGACAACACTGGAACATGAGCAGCTGAAAGATGGAACGTTCTCGGATGCGTATCCGACACTGGGAGAGGACTGCGTGATGGCTCTGATCTACGGTCTGAACCGTGTGATAATGGAGAGCCGGAGAAATAATGGACTGTATGACAGCGAAGTAGATGAGGAGGAAGATGATGGAGAATATGAAGATTAGTGTACTGGGAACAGAATATACCATAAAAGAAGCCGTTGAGGGAGAAGATCCCAAGCTTGCTGGGAAAGATGGATATTGTGACAGTAGCACGAAAACATGTGTAATTGACAGAATGGAAACTTCTGATGTTGATGTGAAAGGAAATTTGGAAGATTTTAAAAAATCGGTCAAAAGGCATGAATTGATCCATGCATTTCTGTATGAATCCGGCCTTGACAGCTGCAGTTGGGCATACAATGAAGAAATAGTGGACTGGCTGGCTATTCAGTGGCACAAAATTAATGCCGCATTTGATCAGCTTGGCATTTAAGGCGGTGACATATGAGCATATTTGCGAGAGTAAAGGAGTTTTTTATGAATTTGTTTAAAACAAATGCAGAAAAGGAATTTAAGGTGGATATCATATCCTCCGAGATTATGGAACTGGCGCAGAACGAATGGCAGGCTATCATAAAGGGGCGTCCGTACTGGGCGAAAGATAATGTCAAGACTATTAATTTTGCGAAGTTTCTCTGCTATTACACAGCTAAGAAGACCTGCATGGATCTCAATATCACGGTCAGTGGCAGCCAGAGAGCCGACTATATCAACCAGTGCATCAAAGCTATGATTCAGAAGTCTATCAGAGATAAGGTGGAGGATGCCTGCGGTGCCGGCGGAATCATTCTGAAGCCGAACGGTACATACAATCCCGCCGGAGCTATCGACTATGTCATGCCCGGCAGTTTCGTAGTTACAGAAAAGAACAGCAACGGGGATATCCTGGGTATTATTTTCTTTGACCGGCTGGTGAAAGGCGAAGATTATTACACACGCCTGGAATATCAGCATTTTACCTCTTCTGTCATGGATGGTGGGGAAGTAGGAAGAACATATACTATTGAAAATAAAGCATACAAGTCTAAGGGTGGTGATCGTCTGGGATACAAAATCCATTTGACGGATGTTCCGGAGTGGAAGAATATCCCTGAGACACAGGTCCTGTCAAACGTGGAGAAGACTTTATTTGGATATTTTAAGATGCCGTATAACAATACTATTGATTATTCTTCTCCCGAAGGAGTGGCTATCTTTGCCAACTGCATCAAAGAACTGAATGACCTGGATGTGGCATGGAGCCGCAAGGGTGACGAGGTGGAGGATTCCCAACATCTGACATTTATTGATGAGAATGCACTGGAGAAGAGGAATAAAGATACTGGTGACAAGGAGAGAGTAAGCCTTCCAAGATTTGTCCACGGGCTGAAACATGGAGTGGACGCGCAGAGCACGATTGACGAGCATGTTCCCACTCTTCTGACAGATCAGCGTATCACAGACATCAATTCCATTCTGTCCATGATCTCCACGAAAGTCGGATTCTCCCAGGGACAGTTCATTCTGGATCGCAAGACGGGAATGATAACAGCTACACAGATCGAGAGCGATGACAGCGAAACCGTGGAAACAATCAATGATATCCGTACAGCGCTGAAAATGGCAATCAAGGACCTGATCTATGCGCTGGATAAGTACTGCGATGTATATTACAATATGCCGAGCGGCTACGTAAATGCCCTGGACGAGGATGTGGCGGACGAGGATGTGTTCTACTTCAAGGATTTGTTGGCATCCTTCGAGCAGGACAGAACCAGGGCATATCAGTTGATGATTCAGGGCGTATACAGTAAGCGCAAATACCTCAAAGAATATGAGGGATTTAATGATGAAGAGATTGACAAGATGCAGGCGGAAATCCAGGAAGAAAGGGAGAGCGAGCAGAAACAGCAGGGACTGTTTGGGGAGGAGTAGGGCATGATTGAGATACCGACTGAGATTGTAAAGGCAGCAGCATCGCTACCGACGTTTCCTAAATTTGCCAAGGGTGGTTTTATTCCGCTGAAACCGCTGCTGGATGCCGGACAGAACTGTGCTGAAAAAGATTTGATAGGACCGCCGGAATTGTTTGTCAGGATAAGGAATGATGAAGAATGCAGTATGGAAAAACTATCGGATGCATTGATATCCGAATCAATACCGACAGACTGGACCAGAACATTGCAAATGCACAGAAGCTGTTGAATATGCAGGTTGTGGCTGACTGTGATGAATATATTCCATTTTCCCAGGGAGCGCTGCGCGGAAGCGTGACATACCCAGAAGGAATTTATGGTGGCGAGATAGCATACAACACACCTTATGCGCACTACCAGTATACAGGAGAGCTGTATCTCACCTCAGATGGCAGATCTTTTGCAGACAAGTATGAGAAAAAAGTGCCGACCGGGAGACCTTTACAGTATCATGCAGCGGGAACTGGAGATCACTGGTTTGAGCGGGCAAAGCAGGCGCACGGTTCAGAGTGGGTTGACCTGGTGAAGAGAGAGGCGGGGAAAGGTTAATGCTGACACCGGATTATTTTTATGGAAAATCAGATAAACTTGTGGAACTGTATCAGGAGCTGGAAGACTGGATCCTGCAGGACATAGCTATGCGTCTATTGAAAAATGGTGAGATCTCCGGTACGGCAGACCGGGAACTGTGGAGATTGCAGCAGCTGGGACTGCAGAGAGAAGAGATTGTAAAGCAAATTTCAAAATTAACCGGTAAAAGCCAACAAGAGGTGAGGAAGATCCTGCAGGACAGTGTAATGACATCTTTTTCGGACGATGAAGAGGTACTAAAGCAGTTGGGAAGTGTGGTACCGCCACTGGAGAATAATGCCGTGATTATGGCAATGAACGCTGAGATGCAGAAGACTTTCGGAGAACTCAACAATCTTACGGGAACAACTATGCTGCAGTCTCAGAGAGACCTTCTGAATCTACTAAATGAAGTAGATATGCGAGTGGCAACCGGTTTTCAGTCATATAGCAGTGCAGTATGTGAGGTACTGGATCGGTATGCACAAAAAGGAGTGACAATCGATTATCCGACAGGAGCAACCAGGTCGCTGGAGGCAGCAGTCAGGTGCTGTATCGTGACATCCATGAATCAGACGGCGGCACAGGTAACGAATCAGTACATAGCAGAGGGCGGGATAGAATATGTCTTGGTATCGGCTCATATGGGTGCCAGACACGATGATAAGCATCCGGAAGATCTGCGATCACATGATTACTGGCAGGGAAAGATCTATAAAATTGTTGGACGGGATGAGGAAATAGAAAATCTGCTGGAAGCGACCGGATATACCATAGACCCTGACAGCGGACAGGGAACCGTGGTGAATCCTTTAGGCCTGCATGGGTATAACTGCAGACATTCGCATAAGCCGTGGGATCCGTCACTCCGGAATCCTTACGTGGATGCAGATGGTAAGCCGAAGATTGACATCCACGAGAGCCAGGAACTTTACCAGCGGCAGCAGGAACAGCGTCGAATGGAACGCGCCATCCGGAAGACCAAGCGGGAATTACTGATGAAAAAGGCGGAAATTGATGGAGTGGCAGAGACGGATGTAAAAGAGATCTTACAGCCGCAGTATGATAAGTTAGCATATAAGTTGCGGACACAGAACCAGGCATATGAGCATTTCTGCACAGAACATGATCTGCAGACTCAGGCAGAGCGGCTGAAGGTGGCAGGATTCAAGAAAAAGCAGGCATCGGTTGCGAATGGAAGAGCCACGGCATATGAAAATAAAATGGAAACAAATGCACAAGGACTGTCAGCAAATACAAGAGCTTCCAGTGTACCTGATCATCCAAAGCCGATATTAAAAGAAATTATTGATTATGAAGACAGGGAGAAGGTAAACAAAATACTCGCAGAATTTGAAAAAGATGCTCAAATAAGAAATATAGAAAATGCGTGTGTGATAACCAGGGAAGGTAAAGTTTATCTATGCCAAGGTATCGAGAATCAAGTGTTCCCGGATGTGGATCTTGGAAATGAGCTTATAGGAGCATATGTATCTCATAATCATCCAATAGAACACACACAATATTCCTTTAGCAATGCAGATTTTAGCTTATTTTGTGAATATAAACTTGCTATTTTGAGAGGCGTAGATATAAAATATAAGTATGAATTTAATCGTAATGATATTGCGAGAGATGCACATATGTCAATTATGGAGATAACAGACGAAGACTATGCACATGAAATGGCTATATCTAATGCTGAACGAGAAAAAGTAGGATATAGAAGGTGGAAAAATGACTAGAGAGCAGGCGCAGAAAGAATATGAGCAATTACTGAATAGAACAGTTGCTGAAAAAAGGAGAATTGAAGAAGAAGCTAAGAAAAACGGAACCTGGAAAGCTGGTCTGGATTCAAACAATCATTTATTTGCAAAAATAGATTCTGAGTTTGCAAATAAAGTCAAGGAGATACAATCAAAAGTAGAAGCATAGATTCTAAAATTGGTACAAAACTATAATAAGCCCGTGCTATAATAACCTTGATGAGGAGAAAAAAGCATGTGTAACGTAGAAACATCCCTGGAAGAGAAGAAAAAACAAATTATTGAAGCACTAATGAATGGAAATTCTGTTGAAATTCATTCTTCTCGTGAGGGGATAAAGGTTTATGAGGTAAGAAAAAAGACAATAAAATAATAGGCATATAGAAATGGCTATATGTAACGACTAAGAGGAGTCAATCACTGAAATAGTGGTTGACTCTTTTTGTTTTCGGGTATTTAGCTCAGTGGCAGAGCACATGGCGTCATACATGATGCAGAGGTTCGATTCCTCTGGTATCCATTGCCAGCTATGGATCAAATAGCAACTCAATCGTGCCGGGCTGACCGGATTAACAACTTTTAAGAATGAGAGGAAACGAGAATGAACATTATTGACAAACTGAAAAGCTTCGGTGTTGAGGTTACAGGGGAAATGGAAAAGGTATTCTCCGGTGAGTGGGTATCTGACTTGGAAGTCAAGAAAAAGACCGAAAAGATCACCGAATTGGAGACCAAAAACAAGGAACTTGTATCGAAACAGGAGGATCTGGAAAAGGATCTGCAGACCTTAAAGGATTCCAAGCCTGATGCTGATGCAATGAGCCAGAAAATTGCAGATCTCACAGCGACCCTTGAAAAGGAACGTAACGAAAGAAAGCAGAAGGATGAAGAGACACGTCTGGCCGGACTTGTGACGGATTTCTTCCAGGATAAGCATTTCGTGAATGAGATCACGGCAGAAGCTATTAAGGCACAGCTTGTCACTAAACTGAATTCTGATGAAGCCAGGGGAAAGAGCATCAGCGACCTGTTTGATGCAATCGTCAAGGATGATAAGGGCAACTACAAGCCGGATATCGTCATTGATGACAAGACTTGGAAGGCGGCGCAGAACCGCAGCCATATTCTTGGCAACAACATTGGTCAGCCGGACGGAGCAACTCTGTCTATGGCTGAAATTATGAAACTGAAAAACGAACATCCGGATATGGACATCACTCCATATCTGAGCAGAAAAAAATGAGAAAAGGAGAAATAACCTATGGCATTATTTGACAAAGTCAATTTCAACGGTGAAGTGTTTGACGCATTCGTACGTGAGACTCCCAATCTGAGACTGAATGAGCTGTTACACTCCGGCGCCATTGTGGAGCGCTCTGAGTATGCAGCACTGCTCCCTGACCAGAAGGGTGGTAACTATATTACCTCATTAATCAAAGCCAGACTGACCGGCGGTACCGTTAATTATGACGGCAAGACCGATATTGGTGCGGAGGAGAGAGGCAACTACTCTATGGGACGTATCGTAATCGGTCGTGCGCAGGGGTGGACGGAGAAAGATTTCGTATCTGATATTTCCGGTGATGATTATTCCGCAGCAGCAGGAGAGGTTGCTGAGTTCTGGGATGACATTGATCAGGATACACTGCTTTACATCCTGAAGGGTGTATTTGCTATGAGCGATGGAGAAGGGAAAAATTTCGTGGCTGCACATACTTATGACATTTCCGGGAAGGCAGACGGTACCTTCGGAGCTACTACCCTTAATACAGGTATGCAGAGATCTCTTGGGGATAAGAAAGCCAATTTTGCACTTACCATTATGCATTCTGCGATTGCTACCGAACTGGAGAACCTTAAGCTGCTGGAGTACATGAAGTATACCGATGCCAACGGTATCGAGCGTAATCTGCCACTTGCTACACTGAATGGCAGACTTGTTCTGGTAGACGATACCATGCCTGTTGAGGAAGTGGCACCTGTGTATGCTGCATCCAAAGACGAAACTGTACAGGCTGGTAAGACTTATTACACCAAGAGTGGAAAAAATTATCAGGTCGTGGCAGAGCCCACCGGTAATCCTTCTACCTCCAGTTACTACGAGATGACTGCGGAAGGGTACGTTAAGTACACCACTTACGTTCTGGGAAATGCATCTATCGAGTACACCAATTGTGGGGTAAAAGTTCCTTCCGAGATGGATCGTAATCCCTCCAAGAATGGTGGTGAGACTACTCTGTACACCAGACAGAGAAAGATTTTTGCTCCTTATGGTATCTCTTGGAAGAATACCAATGTGGTATCTCCCACCAACGAGCAGCTGGAAACCGGATCTAACTGGGAAATTGCCCAGAATAATGATAGTTCTGCTACTGAGTACTATCCTATCAAGGCAATCAACATCATGCGGATCATCACCAGAGGTTAAGAAAGAAGGGACTTCGGATGTACACCACATATGACTTTTACACAAAAGAATATTATGGGGATTCCATACCGGAGTCCCTTTTCCCAAAGTGGGAAGACAGGGCGGCAACAAAGTTGAATCAGCTGACTTTCGGCAACATCAATGCGGAAGCCATGAAAGACTATGATGAGCAGATCCAGAAGGCAACCTGTGCCCTGGCAGACCTGCTGTATCAGATTGATTATAAGACGGCGCATGCAAATGATGAAGCCGGTGCCAACGTCAAGGCGATGTCATCCGGCGGCAGATCCATCAGTTTCGGCAGCAATGAGACACTGGTGGATAAGGTACTGGGAGACAAAACGGCACAGAACAGCCTGTGTTATGACACGGCTTGCGAGTATCTGGCCGGAACCGGTCTTTTATACGCGGGGGTGTAAGGATGGCATTCTGGGACAATAAGCAGGTGACGGTAATCAATCGGTCTCTGGATCCTAAGACGGAGAAGGAGACCTATTATGTAACACTGATCGAACGTGCAGATCTGGTGAGAGTACGGCAGAAGAATGTGTCTACTAAGGGCACAGACAGCACAGATGCAGCAACCCTGTATGTGGACTTTGGCAATATACCGAAAACGTATGTCACCCCGGAAGAATGGAAGAGACTTCCGGAAGAGAAGAAAAAGGATTGCATGACATTTTCTTCTGCGGAGGACTTCTTTATCCTGGGAAATTGCACCGGTGCAACTCTGCCTGACAGTGATGTGTACCAGTGGGCAAAGGAACATTACAGCGATGTGTACCGGGTGACCAGATGCAATATCTATGAGGACGTCCTGGCACATTTTGAAGTGGGAGGTGTGTAAATGGCAGAGAAAGAGCTGCTTACAGTAACGGATGCCGGTACGGCAATGAGAGGGCTGCTGGAACTGGTATTAAAGTATCCGGATTATCCGGATGGATTCACGGCGGACAACAGTACCGTGAAGTGCAATGACATCAATCCGGACAGATCCATAGGCTTGTTCCCCTTGCAGGGGGCGGTATATCTTGAAAAATATGTGAGCGGAAGCTATGAAGCACAGGTACCGTTTCAGATGGCCTATCGTTGCGCTCCTGACACCAATAGCGCAAACATCGATGCACAGGATCTGTTGGACAAGCTGGCTGCATGGATGGAGCAGAGCAGGATAGGATTTCAGGATAAACACATTCAGATGGAGTCCATAAATCGCACATCCCCTGTTGGATGCGTGGAAAAAAATGAAAAAAACACGACCTATGCGATCAACATGCAACTGAAGTATTTTTATAAAAAATAAGGAGGAAAATCAGAAATGGCACTTGATAGGACTAACATGGTATCTCTGTTGGACATCGGCTCTCTGATGGGTGGAAAGACTCCCAAAATCGTTGAGATGGGAGATGGCTACAAAGAGATCACGGAAGACTGGGGACCCAATACGGAATCTACCCAGTATGTAAACATGAAAAATGCGAGCAACACTGTAAAAGGATATGCATTTTCCATGACTCCGGAACGCGATCATCTGTCGGATGAGATGCAGACAGCAATCAACACTATGTTCAAGACGTTTCCGACTGGAGAAAAGTGTAATACCTATTATTACAGATTTTACAAGACAGATATCACTGGAACGTCCGGAGACTGTATCAGGGTACCGGTTACCGTATGCCCGTCCAGTACCGGCGGAGCTGGTGGCGATAACCTTACATCTTCCATTCAGATCAACGGCAATGGAGATGTTGAGGTCGGAACCATTACGATTTCCGAGGGCGGATATGAGTGGGCTGCAAAGGTTGGCGGAGACGTATAACCTGCCAGCATAGTCAACATAGGTGTTAATCAATAATTAACATAATGGGGTGGGTTCCTTTCAGTCCTGCCCCATTTCTGAAAGGATGGTAATTATATGGAACAGGTTAAGTTAAGTACAGGATATAAAAGTATTGCAATCAGAGATGAGGACGACGATCAGGTGGTAACTGCCCTGCGGATCAACGTATCAGATGCACAGAGCGCGGATAAATTTGCTCATATCATTGACCAGCTCAACAGCATCTCCGAAAGATGCGATGCAGAGATGAAGAAATGGAAGAATGACCATGAGGCACAGGAAATGCTCACGGGAGATACCGGAAATGATATCAGGATCGCATTGGACATCAATAATATCCGAGTGAAGTATCTGAAGGAGATCATCGCAGCACTGGATGAGCTCTTCGGAGAGGGGACCATCAGAAATATCTATGGGGATATCGTTCCGGACGAAACAGCGCTGTTTGAGTTCGTAGAGCAGGTGATCCCGGTGATGAACAATCTGTTCGGACGCAGATTTGAGCAGATGAAGCAGAAATACAATACGCAGAGAAGGGGCGGTAAATAATGACGAACGTCATGCTGGATCCGCTTCCAACAGAATGGCTGGAACCCGGAACAAATAAGGTCTACCGGGTGAATTGCGATTATCGCATCGGTATACAGATTGCACTGGTGCAGGATGATAAAGATCTTGCGCAGTATGAAAAGGCAGGTATCATCCTGAGCCTCATGTTTGATGATGAGACGGAAGAGAGACCGGTACCGCAGGGGAAAAGTGCAGAGGAATGTATCCGGTGGCTTATGAACGGCTGGTACCATGACGGCATAGGAAGCAGCGAAGAGAAGAGGACACTGATTGATTATGATATCGATCAGTGGCGCATATACGCAGACTTTCGCAGCATCTATGGGATTGACCTTGCCACAGAGGACATGCACTGGTGGAAGTTCTGCGGTCTGCTGTGGAATATGCCCCACAAACAGTCTTCTTTTCTTCAGGCTATAGAGATACGCCGGAAAAGGGAAGAGGAAGCAAAGTCGGATGCGGAAAAGAAGGCAATCCAGGAGGCACAGAAGATATATGCACTGGAACAGCCTGGACAGGAGTACACCGAAGAAGAAGCTGCGAAAATCGACGAATACGATGCCATGATGGCGCGGATGAAGAAAAAATCGGAAGAGGAAGCACTGAAAGTGTTTAGAAAGTGAGGCTGCATAGATGGCTGGCGGATATGATGGTGAGATCAGGATCAAAACGAAAATTGAAAATGCGGATATACAGCCGAAGATAGCACAACTTACAGAATCATTAGAAAAGTCATCTTCCAAGGTGGACAAACTTCAGGCTAAATTTGATTCTTTTACAGAAAAAATCAAATCTGGAAAAGATAAAACTATAGAATTAGAAAATAAGTTAGAAAAGCTGACAAACATTAGGATTCCAACAGAAGAATTTAAGAAGCTTGAAAATCAGTTGGAACAAGCATTACAAAAAATGTCATCTGCTAATGATGAACTAAATCAGATGAGAGATTTAGGATTCAGTGACGAAAATTTGCAGTCATATATAAAGAATCTGAATGATGCTGAGAAAAGCGTATCTGATCTAGTGCAAGCAAAGATGCAATTAGAATTATCCAATAATGCGTATGTTGATCAGACAAACACAGAAGAATATCAGAAAATATCTGATAAGCTAACTGAACAGAAGCAAAAAGTAAATGAATTAGTAGAGGCTCAGAGCAAAGTTAAAGAAGAAATAGATGCAGAAGTAGCTGAACAGAATCGCTTAAACGCTATTTTTAACAGCGCAACAATAACTAATCAGAAATTAGTTAATCTGCTTAAGGAAGAAAAAGATACAGAAGCTCAGATCGCCGATATGAAAAAAGCAGGATTAACTGCTGGATATGATAAATATGATGAGGCAGAAAAACATCTTGCAGAAGTTAAAAATCAAATACGGGAAATAAATTCTGAGCAAAAGAAGGTCGGAGCAGGAGCAAAGCAGATTGAAAAGGTAGGAAAATCTGCCAAGAAATCAGCAGGACTTATGTCCACATTGGTCAACCGATTAAAGGGCATTACACTGTCTCTGCTTATCTTTAACTGGATCACGAAAGCCTTTAATGCAATGGTAGGATCCTTTAAGACCGGAATCCAGAACATGGCCAAGTACTCCGGCAGCTTTAATGAGCGGATGTCCTCTCTGAAAAGCTCCATTGCCACCCTGAACAATGCACTGGGGACACTGGCAGCTCCTATTGTATCTATGGTAACACCGGCACTGTCAAGGCTGTGTGACTGGCTGACGAATGCCATCAATGCCATGAATCAGTTTATAGTCCTGCTCAGTGGGCAGAGCACATGGACAAAGGCAACCAAACAGCAGGTTGATTACGCCAAATCATTGGAAAAAACCTCTGGCGTTGCCAAAAAGGCAGCAGGAACACTGGCAGCCTTTGATGACCTGAATGTTCTGCAAAAAAATGATTCCGGAGGTGGTGGCAGCGATGTCTCCGGCATGTATGAAGAGGTACAGGTCAGTGACAAGATGGCATCCAAACTGGAAAAGGTTCGCAATCTTGCCAACCAGATCAAAGAGGAGTTCGGTGTAGGTTGGAAGAATGCATTTGAACATCTAGGAATCGAAGACCAGATGCAGAACATCCACGACAACCTGGTATCCATCAAGGGAAGTTTTATAGAAATCTTCAGTTCAGAATCTGTGAAAGAAGCTGCCGGAAATTTTGTACTTACCTTTGCAAACAGCATTGGAACCATAGCAGCATCACTTGTCAGCATCGGTGCTACAATTGCACAGAATCTCACAGGTGGTATTAAAAAGTACCTGGATGAGAATAAAGACGATATCAAAGATCACCTGACACAGATGTTTGATGTTGGTGCGGATCTTATGCTTTTGGCGGCATCTGCGGCAGCAGCATTTGCTCTGATCTTCTCTGTACTTGGAAGTGATTCCGGCCAGCAGGTTACTGCAAATCTGATTCAGATGTTTGCAGATACATTTATGTCAATATCGTCCATTGCAATGCAGTTTGCGGATGATATTTCACATTTATTGCTGGATCCGTTTATCAATAATCAGGATAGCATTGCAACAGCGGTGCAGGGAATCCTTGATGTGCTTGCGATATTCTCCGGGACCGTGTCTGATATCGTCAGTCAGGTAGGAGATGGATTCACCGGGCTTTACAGCAATTATATTTCACCGTTTATAGATAGCGTTATCACTGGAATTACAGATCTGATAGCTGCTTTTTTGGAGTTTTGGAACAATAATATGCAGCCGATTCTCATGGAATGGGCGGAAATGTTTGATGATACTTACCAGAGCCACCTGAAGCCGATGATTGATGCGTTCATGGAACTGTTGGGAACGCTGATAGAGTACATACAACTGTTCTGGGAGAATTATTTAAAAGCACCATTGGAATGGATCATTGCAAATGTATTGCCACGTCTTATGCCAATTTTGGATATGCTTGGAAAACAGGTAAAGATGGCGGCAGATGTTATAGCAGATATCATTACAGCGTTGCTTAAGGTCATCAAAGATGTATTTGCAATTCTGGGAGATCTGATCCGCGGCGACTGGAAGAAAATGTGGACGGATGCCAAACAGATATTTAAGGACATTGCGAATGGAATCATGGCAATTGTTGAAACGTTTGCAAATGGAGTTATAGATGCTATTAACGGTATGATCAGGTCTCTAAATAGCATTAGTGTAAGTATTCCTGATTGGGTTCCGGGGTTAGGTGGTAAATCATTTAGTATAAATCTGTCAGAAGTAGGTAAGGTGAATCTTCCAAGACTGGCAGGCGGCGGTATTACAACAGGAGCTACACTGGCTGAGATCGGAGAAGCCGGCAGAGAGGCGGTGCTGCCGCTGGAGCGTAATACCGGTTGGATGACAGATCTCGCAGATGCGATTGCCGAGAGGATGCCTGGATCAGACACACCAATTAACCTTACATTAAGCATGGATGGTGATGATTTCGCAAGAATAGTTATACCGCACCTGCAGAATGAAGAGGTACGTCTGGGAATAGCGGAAGGATAGGAAGGGATGAAGTATGGAACGGAAATATACACAGGGTCTGATCATAGACGGAATTACATATAACATCCCTATGATATCCATAAAAAGGACACTGGACTTTTTAGAGAAGTATGCGAACAGGTCAGAAGATGGTGACATGCAGATCGAGACTATTGGATTGTACAAGAACTACACCATATCCATAGGTACCATAGAAGACGCAGAGACGTATGATGCATTGATCGAGCATATTACAGATTGCGAAAACAGATACCACCATGTGGTTCTGCCGGATGCTAGCAAACAGTTTGACTTTTACGGATATTTTTCCAGCATCAAGGATGAGGTGGAAATGGTATTGGAGACCGGCGCACAATACAAGGGACTATCATGGCGTATGACGTCGAAGAAACCTTATAAGACACCGTAGGGGGAGATATGAGGACATATTGCAAAGCAGAAATGAAGTTCATAGATGTGACTGCGCTAGACGATGCCTCACCTTCCACGGATGATAATCAGAGCTTTGGCAAGCTGGAGCTGTTTGAAGCAGAGCACTGGCAGGAAGAATACGGCACCACAGAGCTGAATCAGTTCGTATTATCCGGAGAGAAATCTATCCTGCCGGATGCACCGGAAGATATCGCATTTTGGTCAGATGAACAGTCAAAAGAGGATTGCACATTTGAAAGCAATCCCAAGGTGACAGTCCGGTTTACCGAGCAGCATGCATCTGCAGCCGTTACGCTGTATTTTGAAGATGAGTATCCGGCGGAGCTGAAGATTACATGGTATACAGTGACCGGCATTAAGTTGATCAGCAAGACCTTTTATCCGGATGCGCTGGTGTATGTTTGTGACAATCCTGTGCAAAATTACGGAAGGATTGAGTTAGAGTTTGTGCGGACCTCATACCCTAAGAGGTACATCAAGCTGCAATATATCCTATACGGAAAATACATTGTATGGGATAAGGACATGATCCAGTCCGGCAAAGTGCAGGAAGATATAGACGTAACATCTGCGACCATACCTATCAACACGGCCAACATATCCATTGTAGATGTGCAGAATGATTTTGATATCGGAAATGAAAATGGAGCATGGAAGTTTGTACAGAAGACGCAGGAGGTAACACTTTCGGAGTACCGCAATGGGGATATGATACCGATCGGTGCCTTTTATGTGGATGACTTTTCTTTTTCCAAGAATATTGCATCATTCAAACTCATTGATGGTGTAGGTCTGATGGATAAGTACACCTTTTATGGTGGCCAGATTTATGAGAATGAGACAGCCGGAGAGATACTGCAGGCAATATTCGCGGCAGCAGGCATCACAAAATACAGCATAGATGATGAAGTGGCAGAGATACGTCTGTCCGGTTATCTTGGCATACAGACCTGCCGTAAGGCATTGCAGAGAGTATGCTTTGCCTGCGGAGCGGTGGCGGATGACAGCCGGAGCGACACGATAAAGGTGTACAAGCCGGATCGATATGTTTCTTCTACTGTCGGTCTTAATCGGAAGTTCAACGGCAATTCTAAGGTTGCGCTGGATAAATATGTGTCCGGCGTATCTATAGAGTGTAAAAATTACACACTGGAAGATCAGACAAGTGATATTTACAAAGGATCCTTGCAGGCAGGTGACACCAGGATTACTTTTTCCGGACCATATCTGCCTGATTCGGTAACGGCCACAGCAGGAACCATTAAGGCGGTCAAGACAAATTATATGATTATACATATGGATGCCGCCGGAGAGTGTGTGATCACCGGTAAAAAGTATGCGAACACAGCGTTTACTTATCAAAAGAATGTGACGTTGCTGGAAGCCGGTGAGACCGAAAGCCTGAAAAGTTTTTCGGATTGCACGATTTTTAATACAGAGCTGTTACCGAATGTGGCTGATAACCTGCTGAGTTATTATGCACTGCGGCAAAAAGTTGATATGAAGTATCTGGAGAACCAGGAGCAGGTAGGTAACTGGATTAACATTGAATCAATCGGCGGGAAAGTATCTACCACATTGATTGAAAGCCAGAGCATTGATCTGTCCGGAGGATACATTGCGACAGCCAAATGCCGCGGATATAGTACGGTGGTGACAGATCCGGCATATACCGGAGAGATTTACATGGGAGAAAGGGGACTGATCTGATGGATCTGAGACCAATAAATCCATATTATCACAAGAAAAAACAGATAAGAAAAGCAAGGGCAAGGGCATCAAATAATTCTGAGACATACAGTTATCCGTATGAGTGGATTTCGCCGGTAATGGATAGAACGCAGGATGATGTAGATCTGGCAGCGCGCTTAATGTCTGCCGGTTGGGAAAATTTAACGACGGAAGAGCAGGAGGAGTATCTGAAAGGATTGAAAGGGTGTCTGAATACCTCCGATCTGTACCGCATTGAAAATGATATACAGATCCTGCTGGATGTCCTGGAATTGGAAGGAAAAAGCTGTGTAGGAGCAGTACCAAGTCCACCGAAGGAAAGTTATTTTGCAAACCTAAAGGCAAACGTGGCAGCAATAAGAGCAGCGTATTGCGTCCACGCAGATACGCCACAGGTGCCAGATCTGCCTTATAACACATGGCAAGTATACAATGATATCGAAAAAATATTGAATGATGTCTACGAAGTAGTAAGCTCACAGTTTAGTTATTACACCGGTGAAATATATGCTGGGGATACTATTGGATTACTTTTATAGGGAGGAAGCACTATGTCGGAAATTACAAGTTGGGTAAAGAAAATCTGGAAGAACAGAATCACAGAGTTCCCTACACGGAGAACACTGACTAAAGAAGATGGGAATATGGAGATTGTTACTGTTGCCAGAAATGAAGGCACGGTGTCAGAAGAGGGAGATGCCTTTGATGCGGACACTATGAACAATCTTGAAGAAAGAATTGATGCAGGTTTTAGCAAACTTAACAGTGCGCTGATTGTGGAATCATTTGATAAAAACACAGGAGTGCTGAACACTAAGTCGTTAAGCGAGGTGTAGACTATGAACTACGGAAATGCTGTCGTTAAAAAAATGAATTTCAACGGACAAAAAGTGAAGAAATGGTATCACAACGGAGTGAAAGTATTCTCTTCTGGGAATATTGTTACCTATAATGTGGATACTGAAAATTTCTACCAAGAAGAAGTTGACAGCGAAACTACTGTGTTGTCTCCTAAGACATTTACGCCTACTAAGAGTGGGTGGACTTTTGCTGGTTGGAGAGAAGATACGACTGCATCTAGTAGTGTGTTATCTTCTAAAGTTATGGGAGACGAACCTATTACACTGTATGCTGTATTTAAACGGACACTTACAGCTACGTTTAGTGGAAATGGAGCCAATAGTGGATCAGTAGCAAGTATTAGCGGCACGCAGTATTACAATAATGGAAATTATAATAGTCCAGCCATTACTCTTCCGGCAAATGGATTTTCAAAAACAAATTATATTTTTAGCAAATGGGATAAAGGCACACCTGGAGCAAAAATTACTTTAACAGAAAGTGTCACCATTACCGCTCAATGGTCAGAAAAACCTTGGACAGAATTTACTATAGGACAATTAGGCTCAGGCTGGGGCGATAGTACCCATGTTAATAATTATTTTAAACCTTGTAAAATTTGCTATAATGCCATAAATTTTGATAATGTTAATCAAATCAGAATTGTTGGAGCCGGATATGGCTGGGTTAGTCCCGAATTAGATATATATTACAGTAATACTATTGGTAATTGGGACAGTAGTGGAAGATGGCCTATTTGGAAAGGCAGATTCCCTTCGTATGGATCTTCAAAACCTAATTTCACTACAAAAATTTTCGATGTTAGTGCTATAAAAGGAGTTAGGTATGTCACAATCAATATACCTGACGAGGATGCAAATAAAGACGCCATTACAAAATATGCCATCGAACTCAGAAGTTTTGCCTATAGATAATGAGTTCACATGATTGATGCAAAGAATAAAAAACTATTTATTAAAAATGTAGTCAAAAAAGCCTGCAAATAAAAAGTCAAGGCTAAATTGAATGAACTTTGAAAATTTTATACAGGTTGAAAAATAGGTATAATTATTTTTATTTTGTTTGGTGTTTAACTTGCTAATTTAGCGATGGAAGCCGGCCGGAATAATGGTACAAAAAATGTGAGAATGTATATTACAATAATTGTAAGGAAAGCAACAAGAACACTCCTGAAGGCGGTGAAAGAATGAATGAGGTAGAAATCGAGCACAGAATCACAGAGCTGGAGCAGCGATCAAGGTCAAACACACACAGAATCGATAAACTGGAACCAATCGTAGATGAGATACATACAATGTCCAACACGATGGTGCAGTTGGTACAAGAAGTGAAACATACCAACGATGCAGTCGGTGGCTTGGATCAGAAGGTAGACAGACTGGACAGCCGTGTAGATGACATGGAACGTGCTCCGGGACAGGAGTGGAGTAGCGCCAAAAAGACGATTTTCAATACCATACTTGGAGCCGTGGTTGGTTTCCTGATTGCCGGTCTTATGTGGGCGGCAGTACATGCATTTTAAATTAAGAAAGAGAGGTACATATTATGGATTTATCGTTTTTACTGCAACTTATTAACCCGATTATCTTAGGTATTTGTCTTGTGGTGGGATACGGCCTTAAGACAGCCTTCGACAAATTTCCGAACAAGTACATTCCGTTGGCATCTCTGTGCCTTGGAACCATCATTACAATCATCATCCATTTATCTTCCGGAATCAATGCTGAGATTGTGCTGGGCGGTATGATCTCCGGTTTGGCGGCCACGGGCATGTATGAGCTGCTGCGGAACTTGCTGAATTTTGACGGAAAGAAGGGAAAATGATTATGAAACAGGAATTATATAAGGGACCGGACATATCCAAACACAACGGCATCGTTAATATCAAAAAGGTGCGTGATGCCGGTTACAAGCGTATCGGCATCCGCGCCGGTTACGGTAAGAATAATGTAGACGAAAAATTCGTGAGCAATGCGCTGGCATGCTTTAATCTGGCTGTGCAGGCGCTGCTCTACTGGTTTTCGTATGCTTACACGGTAGCAATGGCAGTTGCAGAAGCAGAGTATTGTATCACTCAGGCTAAAAAGTACTGGAGCAAATGCCCTATTGCATTTGATTTTGAGTACGACTCTGTAAATTATGCACGCAAGAGAGGCGTGAATGTCACCAAACAGCTGGCTACGGATATGGCAATTGCATTTTTGCAAAAAGTCAAAGCAGCCGGTTATCTCCCGGTGATCTATACCAACAAAGATTACCTTAATAAATATTTTGACATGAACCGGATCGTAAAAGATCTTGGAAAGGTATACGTATGGTATGCACGTTATACATCCAGTCTGTCAGCGGAAGAGATTGATCTTGCGGATATTTGGCAGTATACATCATCCGGAGCTGTCCCTGGAATAAGTGGCAAGTGTGATATCAATATCTTTTATACGGACTTTGAAATGGTATCAGTGCAGGCGCAAAGAGAAGAAACCTGTAATATCAATATTCAGAATTTCCAGAAAGCTGCGAATGCAGACGGTTATCGGGATGCGCAGGGAAGAAAGCTGGCTGAAGATGGAAAAGATGGCAAGAATACTCGGTACGTAAGACAGCAGATATGCCTGCAGGCGAAGAGATTCGGGCTGATCTATAAGGTTGGCTCCACAGGAGCGGTAGTTAAGTGGTGGCAGAGACGCTGCAATGAGATTTTGGGGCATGATCAGAACGAAGACGGCAAGTATGGAAAAGATGCGAGAAAAGAGACCATTGCAGTGCAGGACAAGCTGAACCTGGTAAAAGATGGAAAAGTTGGATATGATAGCATCCAGGCGGCATTCTATAATTGACGGATCAGCAGAAGGTATGGTACTCTGAATTTAACCCATAGAATCCTTGTCATGGGAGAAAGGACGAAGAACAAGAAGGGGTGTTCTTCGTCCTTTTTATATTAAATGGCAAGTTATCATCTAAACTAGATTCTTCTAAAATATTATTATCTACAACACCTCAAATGCGTTTTAGTATATATGATGCGAACCCAGACGATTACGACATCGATTTTAGAAGAAGTGAAACTACTATTATAAAGTTCAGATTCCATATTACAAATAGTAATGTAGACGTATATGAAACCAGGGATAATGGTGCGAGTTGGACACAAAGGCGGAGTGGTAATAACTATATACAGTAAAATTAATTATTTACAGAATAAATCAACCTACGATATAAACAGTACCATCATTCCACCATGTATCACTTTTATTAGATAATAAATGTGGTTTACCATTTATTATTTGAATAATTCCTGTCCATGTTTTATTAGCTGAACCAAGCCAAGTGCAAGGGTATATTCCATCTTTAGGAATTTTAGTCATATAAACTTCAAGCAACACACCATCAACTACATTAACTGCAGCTCCAGTAGTTGTATTGAATTTCATTTGATATCCTAACTTGCCATTTAAGAGAGTATAATTGATGGAATAAGGTGGAAAACAGTTGAGTGTATCCAGAATGCCAAAAATTAAAAATAGCAGAAAAAAACAATTTTATCATGTATTGATAGAAAAGTGATGTTATATCATAGGAAATAAATAAGCAGAAGATGAGCAATGAATAGCTCCGTCTTCTGCTTATTTGTTAATATAGAATATAGTAGCTGTATTTCCAATCACGGTGGAGCCAACCCCGGTGCCACATACAACGGAAGAAAGGAAAGCGAGGATGTCCTGACGCTGACATTAGCTGTAGGAGCCATATTGGAAGAAAACGGAGTGGACGTGTATTACACCAGGACAACGGATGTCTACGAATCTCCTTACCAGAAGGCACAGGAAGGAAACGAGGTCGGCGGAGATTATTTTGTCTCGATCCACCGCAATTCCAGTCCATATCCGAACCAGTACAGCGGCGTGGAGACACTGGTTTACAATCGTTACGGTGCAGCTGCCAGAATGGCATACAATATCAATGCCAGGCTGGAACAGGTGGGATTTGTCAATCTGGGAGTGAACGAGAGACCGAATCTGGTGGTGTTAAACAGCACAAATATGCCGGCAGTGTTGGTGGAGGTAGGATTTATCAATACGGATGCGGACAATACGATTTTCGATACGAGGTTTGAGGAGATCGCGCAGGCAATCGCGGAGGGAATCCTGGAGAGTATCTGAAGACCGTTATGCTTTTGTGCAAAATTGTTTTATTTAAGATAATGAATGCTGCATATAAGTACGGTAAGGCTTTGCTTTTTTACATAAACCTTACAAATAAATTACCGGACTGTGATATTATGTGAATTTCCTTCATGCTAGGATGAATACGTAATCGAGAGAAAGAAAACAAACAACATGGAGGAGAATTATTATGAGAGTAAGACACAGCAAATTATTGGCTCTGGTAGGAGCAGGAATATTGGCAATCACAACACTGGTTGCCTGTGGTAACAGCAATACAGCCGCTACAGCAGAATCTTCTGCAGCAAGCACCCAAGCTGAGAGCAGCGTGGCAGAGAGCACCGCAGCAGCTTCCACAGAAGCAGCAGCTGATCTGTCCGGCAGCATTTCCATGGTAGGAAGTACTTCTATGGAGAAGCTGGCAAACGCACTGAGCGAAGCATTCATGGAGCAGTATCCTGATGTCACCGTCACCGCTGAGTTCGTAGGATCCGGCGCAGGTATCGAAGCAGTGACCAACGGAACCGCTGATATCGGTAATTCTTCCAGAAGCTTAAAGGAGGAGGAAAAGGCAGCAGGTGTGGTTGAGAACATTGTAGCAATCGATGGGATTGCAGTATGTGTAGACCCTGCCAACGAAGTAGCGGATCTGACCAAAGAGCAGCTGACTAACATCTACAATGGTACAGTTACCAACTGGAAAGAAGTCGGCGGTGCAGATGAGCCTATCATCGTGATCGGGCGCGAGGCAGGTTCCGGTACCAGAGGCGCTTTCGAAGAGCTGGTTGACTTAAAGGACGCTTGCAAGTATGCAAACGAACTGGACAGCACCGGTGCTGTGATCGCTAAAGTAGCATCTACTCCCGGCGCCATCGGATATGCTTCCCTGGATGCTCTGGATGACAGCGTGAAGGCACTTTCCCTGGAAGGTGTAGAAGCTACCGCAGAGAACATCAAGGCCGGCAACTACTTCTTAAGCAGACCTTTCGTAATGGCTACCAAGGGCGAGATCTCCGAGCAGAACGATCTGGTACAGGCATGGTTCGACTTTGTACTGGGTGATGAAGGACAGCAGGTTGCTTCCGAAGTTGGTCTGATCACTGTAAAGTAAGATCTGATAAGTAAGATCCTGATTGAGAAAAGGAAGAACGCGATGAATAGTGAAACACACGCTTCAGTAATGGGTAACAGAAAAAACAAAGCGGTGGTGGAAACTGTGGCACAAATAGTATTTACGATTTGTGCCTTCTTCGCTGTACTGGCGGTAGTTTCCATTACCTTATATATGATCATCAGCGGTACCCCGGCAATCCTGAAAGTAGGCCTTAGAGAGATCCTGTTTGGCACGGAATGGATGCCAACGGCGGCAGATCCAAAGTTCGGTATCCTGTGGGTTATTTTAACCTCTATCGTGGGTACGACGCTGGCGATCCTGATCGGTGTGCCGGTCGGCGTGCTGACTGCGGTATTTCTGGCAGAAGTGGCACCGAAACCCCTGGCAGCCATTGTAAAGCCTGCAGTAGAACTGTTGGCAGGCATTCCCTCCGTTATCTACGGATTGCTGGGAATCTACTTATTAAATCCTCTCATGTATAAATTGGAACGACTGATTTTTGCCGGATCCACGACACATCAGTTCACCGGCGGTGCGAACCTGTTATCTGCCGTAATCGTCCTGGCAATCATGATCCTTCCGACCGTAATCAATATCAGTGAGACTTCTATCCGTGCGGTTCCTGCAGGAATCAAGTCTTCGTCACTGGCGCTGGGAGCTTCCCCTATGCAGACGATTTTTCGCTCCATTCTGCCGGCGGCAAAATCCGGTATCGTGACGGCCATCGTCCTGGGTGTCGGCCGTGCAATCGGCGAAGCCATGGCAATTACCCTGGTATCCGGAAGCAGTGTGAATGTGCCCCTGCCGTTTAACTCCGTACGATTCCTGACCACCGCGATCGTCAGCGAGATGGGGTATTCGTCCGGACTGCACAGACAGGTATTGTTCACCATTGGTCTGGTGTTGTTTGTATTTATTATGATCATTAATATTGTACTCAATAAGATACTGAAGAAGGGGGCGGAAGAGAATGAATAATGATACCTTATACGTCAAAAAAAAGCGCCCCGTAGATATGCTGCAGTTAGCGGCAATCTATATCTCAGCTACTTTAGCGGTAGCACTTTTACTGGGAATCATTCTGTATGTATTTGTCAAAGGTATCCGTACCGTGAATTGGGCATTCTTAACGACAGTGACCAGTGCCAGAAAACAGACCACCGGTATCGCCGGCAACCTGTTAAATACCTTGTACATCATTGTGATCACGCTGCTGATCGCAACCCCGATCGGCGTAGGAAGTGCCATTTATCTGAATGAATATGCAAAGCCCGGAAAACTGGTATCTCTGATTGAGTTTACCACAGAGACGCTGTCCGGCATCCCTTCCATTATCTTTGGTCTGTTCGGTATGATCTTCTTCGGAGAGACTTTAGGGTTTGGTTATTCCCTGCTGACAGGATCTTTTACACTGACACTGATGGTATTGCCGTTGATCACGAGAAATACGCAGGAAGCCTTAAGAACGGTGCCGGAAAGTTATCGTACCGGTGCATTGGGAATGGGATCTACGAAATGGCATATGATCCGGACCATCCTGCTGCCGTCATCCATGCCCGGTATTGTCACAGGTATCATTCTGGCATTGGGACGTATCGTCGGAGAATCCGCGGCACTGCTGTTTACCGCAGGAAGTGACTATAAGCTGCCGAAATTTACCGGCGCATTCGGAGACAATCTGGCGAAATTAGGTCACAAAGCATTGGAATCCGGCGGAACACTTACCATCGAGCTGTATCTGCAGATGCAGAAAGGACAATATGATAACGCTTTTGGTATCGGATGCGTGCTTGTCATTATCGTATTGATCTTAAATCTGTTGACAAAACTGGCAGCGAATAAGCTGAGACGAGAGTAGACGAGTGCCTAAAAGTACAACACTAATATGGTTTCAAGGATGTGGGAAGATCCCACAGAGTGAAAAATAAGGAGAAACAGACATGGCTAACAGTAAGATATCAGTGGAAAATCTGAACCTCCATTACGGAGAGAATCATGCACTGAAAAATGTAAATATGGAAATTAAAGAAAATGCCATCACTGCATTTATCGGCCCCAGCGGCTGCGGAAAATCCACTTTTCTGCGCTGCCTGAACCGTATGAATGATCTGGTGGACGGCTGCAGGGTCGAAGGGAAAGTGATGTTGGACGGAGAGGATATTTATGACAAGCGTGTGGATACCACCCTGCTTCGTAAAAAAGTAGGTATGGTGTTCCAGCAGCCGAATCCTTTTCCGATGTCTATCTATGATAATATTGCCTACGGTCCCAGACTGCATGGCATCAAGAATAAAAAAGAACTGGATGAGATTGTGGAACGTTCCCTGCAGGGTGCCGCAATCTTTGAGGAAGTGAGGGACCGTCTGCACAAGTCGGCATTGGGTCTGTCCGGCGGACAGCAGCAGAGACTGTGTATTGCCAGAGCCCTGGCAGTATCTCCGGAAGTCCTTTTGATGGATGAGCCGACTTCCGCACTGGATCCTATTTCTACCCTGAAGATCGAGGAACTGATGGAATCGCTGAAAAAACAATATACTGTAGTCATCGTAACCCACAATATGCAGCAGGCAGCCCGTGTGTCGGATGATACCGCATTTTTCCTGGTAGGAGAAGTGGTAGAGAAGAATGCTACCTCAGAGATCTTCGCAAGACCTCAGGACAAACGGACAGAAGATTATATTACCGGACGGTTCGGTTGATAAAAGGAGGAACGGGATATGTCACCCAGAGTTTTATTTGAACAGGAATTGGAACTTTTGAAAGATAAGGTCACCGAAATGGGAGAGCATGCGGAGATCAGTTATGACCGTATGGTGTACGGTATCCGGGAAAATAAAGAAGATGTCCTGAATACGCTCCTGGATACGGATCACAAGATGGTGGATATGCAGCGCAGTATCGAGGCAATGTGTCTGACACTCCTTACCAGGCAGCAGCCGGTGGCAAGAGATATGAGAACAGTGTCTGCAGCACTGAAGGTAGTATCCGATATCGAGCGGATCGGAGACCATGTGGGAGATATCGCGGAACTGTATCTGCGTATGGGCAATGTCAACGGCGAGGGCGAGTATGAACATCTGCTCCTCGATATGATGGAAGAAGCAAAGGAAATGATTCATTCTTCCGTGGAAGCCTTCGTAGACGGAGATGAGAATGTCGCAAAGCAGGTGATCGCACATGATGATGTGGTGGATGACCTCTTTAATAAGATGAAGGACAAGATGATGAACGCAATCCGCAATCAGGATCTGGATGCCGACAGAGTAGTAGATTATCTGATGGTTGCCAAATATCTGGAGAAGGTCGGAGACCATGCGGTGAATATTGCGCAGTGGGCAATGTTCCAGATCACCGGAGATATGGAAGGGGTCAGGTTGTACTAGCCTTAATTCGCAAAACCGCCTCTGCGAGGCTTACCTTTTGCTCATCAAGGCTGCTTCGCCAAAGAAATATTATAATATGTTCTTACGTATGCAAGCATCCGGCGAACATATTATAATATTTCATGGCTCTGAATAGTTATGATTTTACATACATTTTACATTTGAAGATATTGCATTTTACATAAGCAAGATATAGTAAAAAAGGAAACTGAAAATGTAAAGATTGTTATGTAAAATGAGAGGATCAGAGTATGAGCTTTTTTGATTTACTGAAGATGGTAGGAGGACTGGCACTGTTTTTGTATGGAATGAATCTGTTGGGGGAGGGATTGTCCAGGGCGTCTGGCGGACGTCTGGAAAGAATCCTGGAAAAGCTTACCAACAATCCGATCAAAGCGGTGTTAATGGGCGCACTGGTCACCGGTGTGATCCAGTCGTCATCCGCAACCACGGTTATGGTAGTTGGTTTTGTAAACTCCGGCATTATGAATCTGAAACAGGCAGTAGGTATCATCATGGGTGCCAACATCGGTACCACGATTACCTCCTGGATCTTAAGCCTTACCGGCATTCAGAGTGATGCTTTCTGGATCCGTATGCTCAAACCCAGTTCTTTTTCGCCGATTCTGGCAATTGTGGGTGTGGGTATTTTGTTATTTTCCCATAGAGATAAATTGAAAAATGCAGCAACTATTCTGGTGGGATTTGCAATTTTGATGTTTGGCATGGATACGATGAGTGCAGCAGTGTCTCCACTGGCTGAAGTGCCGGAATTTACCAATCTGCTGATCAAATTCCGGAATCCTGTCTTCGGTGTACTGGCTGGTCTGATTCTTACCGCAGTGATCCAGTCTTCTTCCGCCTCCGTAGGTATTTTGCAGGCACTGTGTACGACCGGTGTGGTAAGCTTCAGCGCGGCAGTTCCTATTATCATGGGCCAGAACATCGGTACCTGTGTGACCGCCATGCTTTCCGGAATCGGTGCTTCTCGCAATGCAAAACGTGCGGCGCTGATCCATTTATATTTTAATATTATCGGAACGATTCTGTTCCTGGGTGTATTTTATACTGTGAATGCGATGCATCCGTTTGCTTTCCTGAATGAGGTGGCAACACCGCTTGGCATTGCTGTGATCCACAGCTGCTTCAACGTTGCGGCAACCCTGGTACTGCTTCCTTTCTCCAACGGACTGGTGAAGCTGGCTTGTCTGACGCTGCCTACTCATGAAGATGTGAAGGAAATGTCCGATACCGATAAGACCTTGAGCCTACTGGATGCACGTTTCCTGGAGAAGCCTGCTTATGCGGTAGAGCAGAGCAGACAGGTGGCTGCAGTCATGGCGGATAAATCCCGTGCAGCCATGGATCTGGCCATGGAACTTTTGCAGAATTTCGATGAGGAAAAAGCTGCGCAGGTTGCACAGATGGAAACAGATGTGGACCGGTTCGAAGATGAACTGGGAACCTATCTGGTAAAATTAAGTTCCAAACAGCTTTCTAATAAAGACAGCGAGACGTTAAATACGATTTTACATTGTATCGGTGATTTTGAGCGAATCTCCGATCATGCCCGCAATGTAAAAGAAGCTGCGCAGGAAATGCATGATAAGAAGCTGGACTTTTCGGAGAAGGCGCAGGATGAACTGAAAATATTTGAGCGTGCGGTACATGATATTCTGGATATCACGATGAACAGTTTTATCAACGGTGACCTGAATCTGGCAAGACAGGTGGAGCCGTTGGAAGAAGTTATTGACGGTCTGAGTCTGGATGTAAAACAACGTCATGTGCGGAGACTGCGTAAGGGAAAATGTACGATTGAACTGGGATTCATATTGTCTGATGTAATCACGAACTTTGAGCGTGTGAGCGACCATTGCTCCAATATCGCCGTCTGTCTCGTGCAGGTCAATGAAGACGAATTTGATACCCATGCTTATCTGGATGAACTCAGACAGGAAGATAACATGGATTTCCAGGGCAAGGTGAGAGCATACCGTGAAAAATATCAGCTGCCGCCCACAAAACAGGACAGACTTGGGGGAAAGGATGCAAAATTGCTTGCAGAATGAGGATTTGCAGAGGTATAGTTATGGGAGAGGGTTGATACCTTCGATGCAAAAGTGTCTGCGGATTGGAGGCTAAAAATGGCTTTAATATACGTAGTGGAAGATGATAAAAATATACAGGAAATTGAAACATTTGCGCTGGCGAATGTGGGATATGATGTCAAGGGATTTGACTCAGCCGCAGAGTTTTATGAGGCATTAAATGATACGACACCGGATCTGATCCTGTTGGACATCATGCTGCCGGATGAAGACGGTTTGAGTATTGTGAAAAAATTACGAACCAGACAGGACACCGTGTTGGTGCCGGTGATCATGGTCACGGCGAAGACGACGGAGATCGATAAGGTAAAAGGTCTGGACATGGGTGCGGATGATTATCTGACGAAGCCTTTTGGCGTCATGGAACTGATCTCCAGAGTAAAAGCAATGCTTCGCCGGAACCAGAAGACGCAGGAAAAGGATAAAATACTGCGACTGGGCAACATTGTCCTCGATAGAGAGAAGCACGCCGTGACAGTGAACAAAGAGCCGGTAGAACTGACCTATAAAGAGTATGAACTGTTGAAACTGCTGATGACCAATGCGGGAATTGTGACGACCAGAGAACTGATCCTGGATCGTGTCTGGGGCATCGACTTTGAAGGAGAATCCAGAACGCTGGATATGCATATCAAGACCTTGCGACAGAAGCTGAAAGGGGAAGGCAGTCTCATCAAGACCGTGAGAAATGTCGGATACATTATGAACGGAGAGACGGCATAGAAGCTTGTTATGTACAAAAGATATGTGCAGAAATGAGGATTAGGATGAAAAAGAAAATTAATAAGAAGATGATTCTTATTGCGACAGTGACAATTCTCCTGACCATGGTGCTGATCACGGTAGTGTATTACGATCTGTTCCGCAAGCAGGTGCTGGAAGATCTGAAAAGCTACGGCTTGCTGTTAAGCAACTGTTCAACTGTAGAAGAGATTGAAAAAAACGGTGCTCCGGTGGACTCGGGTTTGCGCTTGACACTGATAGACAGTGAAGGACAGGTACTGTATGATAACGAAGCGGATTCCGTAGCCATGGGTAACCATTCGTCCCGTCCCGAGATACAGGAAGCGATGAAAGACGGCGAAGGCGAAGCAGTACGTAATTCTGAAACGTTATCCCAATCCACCTTTTATTATGCAATCCGGCTGCAGGACGGCAGCATTTTACGTATTTCCAAAGATGCGCGCAGTATTTACAGCATTTTCAGCCAGGCACTTCCTATGATGGTAGGAATCTTCATTATGCTTCTGGTATTGTGCATGGTGGCAGCCAGAATGCTGACAACGAAGCTGATCGCTCCAATCGAGAAACTGGCGCAGAATATCGGGGATTGTACGGAGATGCAGACCTACGAGGAACTGACCCCCTTTATGACCATGATCCGTAAACAGCATGAAGATATTATGAAAAATGCAAAAATGCGGCAGGAATTCAGCGCCAATGTATCCCATGAACTGAAGACGCCGCTGACATCAATCTCCGGCTATGCGGAGCTCATTGAGACCGGAATGGCTTCGGAAAAGGATACCGTAAGGTTCGCCCATGGAATCCGCAACAGTGCCAATCGGCTGCTTAC
Organism: uncultured Acetatifactor sp.; assembly: GCA_934394665.1. Lineage (GTDB taxonomy): Bacteria > Bacillota > Clostridia > Lachnospirales > Lachnospiraceae > Acetatifactor. Next base: position 58,819 of record CAKRRS010000008.1, read on the forward strand.
TTTGATCAATGATATTATCCGCCTGTCGGAACTGGACGGCACGGAGGAGGAAGCGGACACGGAACTTCTGAACCTTCATGAAATGGCAAAAAATTGTGTGGAAATGCTGACCATGAGTGCGGAGAAGCATGACGTGACCATAGCTTTGACCGGTACGGAATGCTATGTGACAGCCAACAGACAGATGATGGAGGAATTGTTATACAATCTCTGCGATAACGCGATCCGGTATAACAATCCGGGAGGACGCGTGGACGTAGAAACCTATGCAAGAGAAGGTCATACCAACCTGGTCGTGAAAGATACCGGAATCGGCATCTCCAAGGAACATCAGGAGAGAATCTTCGAGCGATTCTACCGCGTGGACAAGAGCCGATCAAAGTCTACCGGAGGCACAGGTTTGGGACTGGCTATCGTTAAACACATTATCGCCAAGAGCAATGCGAAACTGGAGCTTGAGAGCGAACCCGGGAAAGGGACGACGATACGGGTGGTGTTCTAACTTGAAAGTTAATTAAAATGAAGCAAAGGGACGAACTCCCGGAACGGACAGAATGCCTTCCGGCAGCTGTAACGTCTCCGAGTGTGAATTCCCTAAAGAAGTGGATATCATATATGGTAGAGGGACGGGTCGCCTACA
>CAKRRS010000009.1 GCA_934394665.1 uncultured Acetatifactor sp.
CCCAAAATCAAATAACGTACAACCGGAATTTTTTCTATCAGCACAGCCACTAAAGGCGTGAAGAGATATGCTGCAAAGGCAACAATAACATACTGCACACCTATAGACAGCTCTGTCTTTTGCAATAATGATAAGGCAATCAGAATTACCGGAATATGCAGAATATAGACTGGAAAACTGATTTTTCCAAGCCATTCTGTAACCGCATTTTTCTTATCACCATAGGTTGCAAACATTCCAAATATTGCAAGAATCATACAATATGTAAAGAGATTGGCATACCAGGTACTAAGCAGGCTGCTGTGACCGTAGTAGATACCATAAGCCCTGTAAATGAAATATACCCCAGATACGACTGCTGCAAGTGTGCTTACAAAGCGCCATTTCTTCAACACTTCAATCACAATATCCTGCGAGAAAACATAATATCCAAGCAGGAAAGCAACTGTATAAATTCCAAACCGGTAAGATTCAACTACAGGCGTGTTCAAGAGCTTACTGGCACCCCACAGCAGGAAAAACATCACAACCAACCATACATATACTGAACTCTCTCTCTGAATGGATTTTCTCTCTTCCTTCTGTACTGCCAATACTACCTTACGAACCAACAGAAGCAACAATGAAATCACAAATAACATCTGGCTGAACCACTGTGCACCGATTCCTGATAATGTATAAACAATGTACTTCACAAAGCCTGGGGCTGCCTGTAGCCCTGCTCCGGCAGAAGCCCCTGCTACAATAGAACCGGGGATAAATCCAAACACCAGCACTCCCAGTGTAGATGGTATCAGCAATTTGTTTCTCCTGCCTGATATGAATTGCTTTGCTGTTTTATGCTGCAGGGTATGATAAGCTGCAACACCTGCCACTATGAACAGCAATGTCATAAACCATGGATACACTGCATACTGATAAACTCCGGCAAAGGTCATGCCATCTCCCTGATGATATTCCAACAGTCCCTCAAACATTGCGGTTATTCCAATATTATTGAAAAAGAAAAACACATGAAAAAATACTACTAAAATGATGGTGCACCATCTGATGTTATCCAAATAAATCTTTCGCATCTTACCTCTTTCTGCCTGTATAACTTCTTTTGATTCCTTCATAGGTGTCTGTGAGCACTTTGCTGATAAATGCCTCATCCCAATCCACAAATGATGTAGCAAGCATCGTTGCCATTCCGTGTGCACAAATCCATGTTTCCATATGGAACAGATAAGCTTCATCCTCGCTTAAGCCCAGATTTTTCTGGAGCAGCACTAACAATGGACGTAAGGATTCTCTGTCATCTTTTGGTTTCGCATTACTTCTGTCACACATAAAAAGCAATTTAAACAGTTCTTTTTCTTCTCTTGCAAACCGGATATATGCCATACCGCTGGCTTTATATGGCGGATACTTGCCTGCTTCCATCTCTGTTTTTAAATACGACTGATACTCTGCATAAGCTGTTTCTTTTACAGCATTATGTAAATCCTCCATAGTTTCAAAGTTAGAAAAAACCGGCTGCGTTGAACACTTCAGTTTCGCTGCTATACTTCTTGCATTGAGCGCCTGCTCCCCCGTTACCCTTACCAGATTTAATGCAGTATCAACAATTTCTTCTTTTGTGATTTTTATTTTAGGTGGCATAACTTTACTCCTTATTTTTAATATATCGTTCGTTATATATCATCTGTTATATTTTAATGTAAAAAAATAAATACGTCAATAGTATACACGCAATTATCCCTGGTATCAGCATAAATGCTCCCAATAACATAGACTGAATCGCATCTTCTAAGGATTTTCCCTTGTTATCTGCAAAGAAATCACGAATATAAGTATTGTATTCAAACTGATGATCAATCGTTGTTTTTCCCTTTTTCTTTTCCTTAAGAATTTGATAATATGCAGTAATGGCTTCTCCATTTTGACTTGTTTCACAATTTACTGTCTATGCGCAGACTAGCCTCCACATGCATGATCCAATGTCTGGAAAATGGCATCTGCATCAGTCCTCTGATATCCTTCCCACACCAATAATCAATCAGCCAGTTTGCTCTTTCATCTGAACTTACCACCCGGAAACCATATAATCTGTTCTTATCTTCCTCACCAAATTTCCTCTTCATCCTGTTAAAATTCTCCTTGGAAAGTTCACGTTTCATGCGAAGCAGCTCTGCCATCATTTCTCTACGAAGAGATTCAGAGCAAAGGCTGCTATATACCTAACAGTGTGTTGAGTGAAGATATCCGTTCCATCGTCGCAAAACCTCCAGAAAAGTGCGATTATAACGCTCTCCATCGCCTAAATCTTAACATAAAAAAACTCACCTGCATGTTTCCACACAGATGAGTCCTTTTATATTTGTCTTAACGATTCAGCACCCCATTCGCAAAATCGCATCTTCGATGCTTACCTTTTGCGAATGGGGTTACTTCGCCATATTGGGTAATATTATCTGGCTCTGAATAGTTACATTATCTCTGTACACGTCCGGAAGCATCGCCGCCAGCCAGGGTCTCAACTTCTTTTCTGGATACCAGGTTGAAGTCGCCGGGGATGGTGTGCTTTAATGCAGATGCAGCTACACCGTACTCAAGAGCATCCTTGAAGTTCTTGCCATCCAGCATACCGCAGATCACGCCGCCTGCGAAGGAGTCGCCACCGCCGACACGGTCAACGATGGGATGGATGCTGTACTCTTTGGAGTGATAGAACTCCTTGGTATCTCTGGAGTAGATGCAGGCAGACCAGCCGTTATCGGAAGCGGAATGGCTTACACGCAGAGAGGATACACAGTACTCGAAGTTGAACTTGTCAACCATCTGCTCGAAGATGGACTTGTAACCGGCTAACTCCAGCTCACCGCTGGTAACATCGGTATCGCCGGGCTTGAAGCCAAGTACCAGTTCAGCATCTTCTTCGTTACCGATACATACATCAACGTACTTCATCAGGTTGGTCATAACCTTCTGAGCCTTCTCGGAGCTCCACAGCTTCTTACGGAAGTTCAGGTCTACGGATACCTTTACGCCATGCTTCTTAGCAGCGATCAGAGCCTTCTCGGTCAGCTCTGCAGCAGCATCGGATACAGCGGGAGTGATACCGGTGAAGTGGAACCAGTCAGCGCCTTCGAAGATCTCATCGAAGTTGAAATCAGCCTCGGTTGCGGTAGAGATAGAAGAATGTGCTCTATCGTATACAACCTTGGAAGGTCTCATGGAAGAACCGCTCTCCAGGTAGTAGATACCCAGTCTCTCACCGCATCTTGCGATGTGCTTGGTGGATACATTGTATTTTCTCAGAGCTGCTACTGCACACTCACCGATCTCGTTGTCGGGAACTGCGGTAACGAACTCAGCGTCATGACCATAGTTAGCCAGAGATACAGCTACGTTAGCCTCACCGCCGCCGTAGTTGATATCGAACTCGTCTGCCTGGATAAATTTCTCGTTGTTGGGGGTGGACAGTCTCAGCATGATCTCACCCATGGTAATTACTTTTGCCATTTTGGTATATTCCTTTCTCAAATTAAAATTGTCTATTATCCTCGGTTGTTCCGATTGCATATTCCGTCACGGACCCGCTCTCGCTTCGGCCCTCCCGTAGCGGTACATAAGATGCTAAAATACAGCATCTAAGTACCGACGGTCGGTTAGAGTCCGTGTCGGAACACGCAACCGTCCAACCTGATTGTTCTAAATCCTATTCTTATTTCTGTACCAGATGAATAGCGAATCCGCCGATCTCCTCTTTCAGGTAGATAGCCTTCAGGTTGCCCTTGGCATCTCTCTTAGCGGACTCTTCGTTGAACTCAACACCCAGAACAGTGCTCAGGTAGTTGACAGCTCTCTCGATGTAGTTGGTCTTCACAGCGATGTGGCCGTTCTTGCCCAGGTAAGGAGTCTTCATAACTTCCAGAGCAGAGCCTGCGAATACAGAGCTGTTGCCAACCTTAGCGGGCATACCGAAGATGAATGCGAAACGGTTTGCAGCCTTAACAGCCTCTTCCTCGTTCTCTGCATTGACGCCAACATGAGCCAGTTCAAAACCAAGCATGGTCTGTACTGCTTCTCTGGTCAGCTGTTCGATCTTGTCCCACTCACCGGCATTGATCAGGTCGCCGGGTACCATCCAGGAACCACCGCAAGCGATGATCTTATTGAAATCAAGATAAGAAGTCAGGTTCTTAGCATTGATACCACCGGTAGGCATGAACTTCATGTTTACATAAGGAGCTGCCATTGCCTTGATCTTAGCCAGACCGCCGGACTGCTCAGCGGGGAAGAATTTTACTACATCCAGGCCAAGCTCGATAGCCTGCTCGATGTCGCTGGGGCTGGAAGTACCGGGAGTGATGGGAATGTTCTTCTCTACACAATACTTAACGGTTCTGGGATTTAAGCCGGGGCTTACGATGAACTTAGCGCCTGCTGCTACTGCTGCATCAACCTGTTCAGCGTTCAGGACAGTACCTGCACCAACACACATGCTGGGGAAGTTGTCGGTCATGATCTTGATAGCTTCTGCTGCAGCAGCGGTACGGAAAGTAACCTCTGCACAGGGAAGTCCGCCTGCACAAAGTGCCTTTGCCAGAGGAAGTGCATCTGCTGCGTTGTCAATTTTTACAACCGGTACAATACCGATTTTGCTGATTTGCTCTAATACTGCGTTCATAAATAACACCTTTCTGTCTTATAGACTAAATAGTATGTGAAAAATCTCCGCAGGACATTCTGCCGGAAATATTTCTGCAAAATTAAGCCAGTACTTTTATGCCATTATTTCTATGCCAGTACTTCCTTCACTGCCTCAGCGATTTTGTCGCACTTGCAGTTTGCGAAGAAATACTCTTTAAACTGAGCACCGGATAAAGCACCCTTTACCAGTTCACGATCCAGATTCTTCAGGATGGTAACCATATCAGTATGAGTTACTTCCTTTACCTGATCCAGGATCTTCTTGTTGCGCTGCTCGGGAACCACTCTCTCAGGGGGATATCCACCGCCGCCGGGAGCACAGAACAGCTTTTCAAAGGTATACTGTAAATTCAGTTCACCGCCCCAGCCGAAGTTCTCAGCAAAAGGAAGTGCTACACAGTTACCGTCATTTACCTGTGAGAACAGGTAAGCATCCAGAGGGGACTCAATATGTCCGCACAAAACCCTGGGGAAGGAATTGCATGCAAGCATGGCACCTTCGCCGGTTCCGCATCCGGTGATCACGAAATCCGCTGCACCGGAGTTCAAAAGAACTGCTGCCAGAATACCGTTCTGTACATAGGTCAGGGAATTGGGATCCTCTGCGCCGCACATACCGTAGTTGAATACTTCATGACCCATGGGCTCTACTACTTTTTTAAGAGTCTGACAGATCATTTCATTCTTGGCAGCCTGGCTGTTTTCATTGATCAAAGCTATCTTCATGAGATACTCCTTTTCCAAACGCCACAACAGTCAGCCGCCGAATATTCTTCTGCGACTGACCTGATGTGAAATGTTTATTCTATTTTTGATATCCTGCGTAAATGCACAAGCTCTACTGGGGCTGCTTGCCGATGTAAGCAAGGATACCGCCATCTACATAGAGGATGTGTCCATTGACTGCATTGGATGCCTCAGAAGCAAGGAATACAGCGGGACCGGTCAGCTCTTCGGGCTTTAACCATCTGTTCGCAGGGGTCTTCGCGCAGATGAACTGGTCGAAAGGATGTCTGCTGCCATCGGGCTGGATCTCACGAAGAGGTGCAGTCTGAGGAGTCTCGATGTAACCGGGTCCAATGCCGTTACACTGGATGTTGTACTGACCGTACTCAGAGCAGATGTTCTTGGTCAGCATCTTTAAGCCACCCTTAGCTGCTGCGTATGCAGATACGGTCTCACGACCCAGCTCGGACATCATGGAACAGATGTTGATGATCTTACCATGACCCTTCTTGATCATTGCAGGAATAACTGCCTTGGATACGATGAAAGGTGCGTTCAGGTCTACGTCGATAACCTGTCTGAACTGCTCTGCAGTCATCTCTACCATAGGGATACGCTTGATGATACCTGCGTTGTTCACCAGGATATCGATGGTACCTACTTCCTTCTCGATCTGAGCTACCATAGCGTTAACTGCTTCTTCATTGGTAACGTCACATACATAGCCGTGAGCCTTGATGCCTTTTTCAGCGTATGCTGCGATTCCTTTGTCTACCAGCTCCTGCTTGATATCGTTGAAGCAGATGGTAGCACCGGCCTCTGCGTATGCGGAAGCGATAGCGAAACCAATACCGTAAGATGCGCCTGTTACCAGAGCAACCTTACCTTCCAGTGAGAAATTAGTGAATTCTGACATTATTCTCTCTCCTTTTCTTAATGCTGTGCTTCGAAATTTTCTTTCGGCACATTATGTTAACTGTTATTTGAGTTACTGCTTTATGTTATTTGAGATCTCTGTTGTCGACACCATCCATGTCGTCGAAGTCCTGATTTTCTCCGACCATACCCCAGATAAAGGTATATGCTCTGGAACCGCATCCGGAATGGATGGACCAGCTGGGAGAAATGACTGCCTCTTCATTACGCATTACAATGTGACGGGTCTCATCCGGCTCACCCATATAGTGCATTACGAAAGCATCCTCAGGCATATCGAAATACAGATATACTTCCATACGTCTGTCATGTGTATGACAGGGCATGGTGTTCCATACGCTGCCGGGCGCTAACTTCGTCATACCCATCTCCAGCTGACAGCTCTCTACCTGTCCGGGAAGGATATACTTGCAGATGACTCTGTGGTTCGCGTCTTCCAGAGTACCCAGCTCTACTTTATTCTCATCCTTTACAATGACCACGCCCTCTTCGGGAGTACCTTCCGGCTTGATCAGCACGGTCGGATATGTCTTATGTGCGGGAGCGGAATTCAGATAAAATTTAGCGGGCTGCTTCTCATCCTCGCTTGCGAAAATGATCTCCTTAGAGCCCATTCCTATGTACATGGCCTCCTTGTAGCCTACCTTGTACACTTTGCCATCAACGGTAATCATACCTGCTCCGCCGATATTGATCACACCCAGTTCTCTTCTCTGGCAGAAATACTCTGCACGGAGTTCATCTCCGGCGGTCAGAGTGATGGGGCTTACAGGAACTGCTGCTCCTGTAATGATTCTGTCGATGTGGCTGTACACCAGCTTGATCTCGCCTGGTACGAACAGATTCTGGATCAGAAACTCTTCTCTCAGACGCTCTGTGGTATAATGCTTCACATCTCTTGGTGATACTGCTGTTCTAAGTTCCACCTTACGCCTCTCTTTCCTCAACTACGGCCTGCGTGCCGTCATTGAATGATACCTTTTTATGAAAGCACTTACATTATAACATATCATTGTAACCATTTCCAACACATTTTTACTTTTTTTATAAAAATTTTGAAAGGTCTGTAAGCGCTTCTTACGTTTGTATGAGATAAGTATACTCGAAAAAATTCTCAATGTCTTTTCATATTTTTGTATAAACATTGCAAATTTTGAACTTTTCATTTACTATAGATACAGAACAGCCCTTACTGCACAAAGTCATGGTTTGCAGCCGGAACTGTTGTGTTGTAATTGCATGATAAATTACAATAGGGAACACAAAAAGAAAAAGGAGCATTATCATGGAAGAACTTACCTCCTGTAAAACAGCCATAGAAAACTGTAAAACATCCGGCACTTTTGCCATTGCGCACCTCTATAAAGAAGAAAAAGCCATGGATATGCATATCCATGACTGTTACGAGATCTATTATTCCATCTGCGGCGGCAAACAGTTTCTGATCGATAACTGTTTTTATACGATTGCTCCGGGGGATCTCTTTATCATCAACCAGTATGAAAGTCACAAGCTGACCCAGATCGACAATTCTGTCCATGAACGGATCGTTCTGTCAGTCGCACCGGATTTTATGAAACAGCTTTCAACAAAAGAGACCGATCTAGCGTTTTGTTTTACGCACCGCACAGCCCCCTATTCCCATAAGCTGTCCTTGAACAAGGAACAGCAAAAGCGTTTCCTCTATTATATTAACAAGATCACCTCCGCAGAAGGCTTTGCCCATGACATCACGGAATATGCCGCCTTCATGGAACTGATGGTCATGCTCAACACCCTGTTCGTACGTAGTGCGGAACAAACGGGTACGGAAGCCGGCGAAGTGAAAAATGCGGCAGTCTCCTCCGAATACAGGGACAGCTCTTATCGCTACAATCATCAGGTAGATGACATTCTGCTCTATATTAACCAGAATATCTCCCAGCCGATTACCGTAGAGCAGCTGGCCGGGCAGTTCTACCTCAGTGAATCCTATATCTGCCGGATCTTCAAATCCGCCACCGGCACTACGATTAACAAATACATTACCGCCAGGCGTATCAGTATCGCCAAAGCCGTCCTGAACGAGAACGGCAACGTCATGGAGGCTTTCGAACGCAGCGGTTTCACGGACTATAGTAACTTTTTCAAAGCCTTTACCAAAGCCGTGGGCGTTTCCCCTAAAAAGTACGCAAGCCTGAGCGTCAGTTGATCTGATACTCAGGCTTATTAATCAGTCATTCGGTCTCTGGTAGAACCGGCCCGCCAGGTTCTCCGTACGAATCATGTTGACAAAGGCCTGCGGATCCGTCTCCCGTACCGCATTCACGACTTTGTTCACCTCATCGCGTCCCACTACGGAATACAGCACATCACATTCCTGTTTGGAATAACAGCCTTCTCCCTGGATCAGTGTCGCGTCATGATGTGTGATCTCCGCAATCGCCTCATAGACGTCCTCCGGCCGCTTGGTCACGATGATCAGTGTCTGCTTCTGATAGCGTTTGTACAGCACATGCAATACCTGCGTGGAAGTATATTGGAAAATAATGGAATACAGCGCCTTGTCCCATCCGAATAACGCTCCCGCGATTCCCAGGATCACGACGTTTCCGGCAAAAATATAATTCCAGGAATCGATTCCGTACCGCTCCGACAGAAAGATTGCGATAAAATCCGTTCCGCCGCTGGTCGCGTTGGCAAACAGGCACAGGCTGATCGCCAGTGCATTGATCAGGCCTCCGAAAATAGCGATCAGCAGAATATCCTCCGTGATGGGAAATGCCGGCACCATATCCGTCAGGATACCACTCACCACGATCATCAGGCAGGAATAGCCGGTGAATTTTTTCCCGATAAATTTAAAACTGATGACCACGGGAATGGCATTCAGGATAAAATTGATCACCGAAAAAGGCGGTTCCACATGCCATAGCATTACACTGATCTCCTGGATCAGTCTGGTCAGACCGTTAAATCCTCCCGGAATCAATCCTCCTGCCCGGACAAAGCTCTTCAGGTTTACTGCCATGATAAAAGATCCCGCCAGGATCAGAAAAGTCCGCCGCAAAGTATCACAAACACTCTTTTTGTTCATGTGAAGCCTCCCCTCTTCCTCTCGAACCTCGACGTTTCCACAACAGACATGCGCATAATAGCAATCCGCTTCCCACACTCACCAAAATACCAATATCCCGTCCTTCCGGTACATAGTGCATCTCAATGGTGTAATCCCCTGCCGCGAGATCAAATGCAAGTAACGCATCCCCAAATGTCGCAGGTTCTACCGTCTCCCCATTGATTTTCACAGTCCAGCCTTTTTCATATGGCACGGATAATATCAGACGTCCTGCTTTCTGCAAATTCAGTGTACCAAAGATATGGGTACTGTCCATCTGTACATTTTCCAGATGCTCTACCGACAGCATTTCCACAGCCTGTGCCAGTACTTCTTTGTTCAATACATAGGCTTCTGCCGATACCTTCGGAGTATCATCCGTGTCATCCCCGTTGGTCAGAGTGACTTTTTCACCTTTTTGCAGGTAACCGAGATACAGAACAGAGCCGTCCTTTAAGTCACTGTAGTCCTGTGTCTCGAGTGTTCCGCCGAGCACCTGTACCTTTTTCGTACCGGACACATTGATTCTCGCATAATAATAGCCTGCCCGGTCAGCCGTAATGCATACGTTATCTCCGGAAGCCTCGCTGGTCGCATGCTCTAACAGTTCCTCTGTGATTCCCAGATCTTCCACTAACTGATTCTGCACCCATATTCCGTTGGTACCGCTCTCCTCAGGGATATCCCATCCGGTCGGTGCCACATAACCGAACGGCAAGGTATATTTGCAATGATATAAATAAATATCGCCGCTGTTCTGTACCGTTTCGTACAGACCGTTCTCATATTTTGCAGACTCGCCGAACATATAGTCCACATTCAAAAGTGCCGCCACGAACGCAGTCGCTCCGTCATAACCGTAATACACCTTGCTGTGACGCATGCCAATCTTTTTATACAGATCCATCACGCCGGAATTCATGGTGGAGGAAAAAACAGACGCTGTAGGATACCCTGTCAGGGTTCCGTCATTTTTCGTCTTACGGGTGAACTTCTCGATACGGAAGAAGTCATTCCCTTCCTGCTCTTTGGCCAGTTCATACAGTGCCTTGTAATCCTCTTGATCTCCCAGGTAAGCACTCCGTCCTGTCGTTCCCAGGCTGGTGTTGAATGTATTGATACTCAATTCCGCCACCACACAGGCCAGCGTCAGAATCCCCAGAACCTGTCTGGTCAGTTCATCCTTCCTGGTCCGGTACAGATACAGAATCACTCCGTAGATTGTAACGAATACAAGTGTCAGCACTTCAATACCGGTATCAAAATCTTCGCTTTCCACGAATTTCTCACAAGCCAGTAAAAATACTACTGCTGCCAGATAACCGTACAAGATCTGTCTCGGCGAAGTCCCTTCCACATTCCGGAACGCATCATAGCACATCACCAAAATCAGGAAAATATACAAAAACGACTGTCTGGCCGGCAAAGAATCCGGATAATTCAATCCGTGCCACAAAAAATCCAGCACATTCGTACTGAAGCTCAGCAGCAGAAATCCTGCCAGTGCCAGATTGCAGAATCTCTTTCGCACCGATATTTTTTCATTCAGTGCATACATCGGCACCAGTAAAAATACTGCCACACCACAATAGATGTTGGGCCAGTGCTCCAGCCCTCTCTCCGTAGTCACGCACATACAGTGTCTTGCCAGCATATCTAATACGGAAAAATAAGAAGTCAGCGTACTCGGGAAATCCGAATTGCCGAAATCCGTCCGCAGAATCGCACAGACCTCCGGAATCAATAATACCGCCGCAAGTCCGCCCGCCAATAACGACGCAAATGCAAACTTTGCAATCCGCCCGAACACTGCCCTGCATTTTCCACTGTTTTCTGCAATCTTCATTGTCTTATGTTCTGTGATCAGCAGCATTCCGAAATATAACACCAGAAAAATACAGATCATAATAGAGATATAATAGTTGGTCAGAATACACAATCCCAGCGTGACGGTATACATGACCCACCTTCCCTCTTTGACCAGATTTTCCAGCCCCAGCAAAATCAGCGGTAATAAAATCAGGCAATCCAGCCACATCACATTCCAGTTATAAGCTGCCAGATAACCGGACAGTGCATAACACGTTGAGAACAAAAGTACCGCCTGATCTGCCTTGCCGAATGCTTTGCGCAGGTAAATGCTGAACGTAAGTCCCATGAGACCGATCCGCAGGATCACCAGATAACTCATAAACTCCATGATCAGATTTTCCGGTAGCAAAAAAACAAACCAGTTCAGCGGACTCGCCAGATAATACACATACAGTGCGAGAAAATTTGATCCTATCCCCACATTGTAAGAATAGGACAGTCCCTCGCCTGCTTTGATCTTGTGCACAAATTCACTCAAAAAAGGCATATACTGATGGTACATGTCGGAGAATAAAAAGCTCCGGTCGCCAAAAGGATATATGCCTCTGATGATAAAAAGGATCAGCATGACAATCGCAGGCACAAGGAATGCAAGCAGAGAAATACCTCTCTGCATTCCGCGCTCTGCGTTTGTAGCTGTCTTCGTTCTGCCGTTCATAATGATATACTCCCGCGTCTTTCCATCGTCTGTTTTTCACATTTTCGCATTCTTATTATACAGTGCCGTCATGCGCAGACATAAATTCATAAGATTGCTTCTTACCTTCCGTAATCAAACAGCAGATAATATTCCAGACTCCGGTAATCGTTCAATGCTTCCCCACATTCCTTCACCGTCGTAAGCGTGCCATCACTTTTTCTTACCCCGGCAGCACTGATGACCGGATATTCTTTACGAAGCTCTGTCAGACTGCTTTGCAGGGCAGGCAGCGGCAGATCACAGTTCTCCAACACATCCATGGCCAGATAGTTGGCACTGGTCTCCCCGTCCGTCTGTTCCTCGATGTCAAAATTGCTCCAGATTACATAAGGTACTTTATATTTTAACAGATTTTCCTCATCTGATAAAGTCTCGGGATCCACTTTATTATTTCTTAAGATTGGATTGCTCACATAAGTCGTGGGCTGATGGTCGCCGAAAAAGACGATCATGGTATCCTCATCTGCCTGTGAAAAATAATCGATCAGCCCCTGTAATGCGGAATCTGTCTGCTTCACCAGTGACAGATACATGGGCAATGCCTTGGAATCAATACCGTCCACCGTGATATCCGGCATGAAATTATGGAACTCTTCCTCATATCCGCTGTGATTCTGCATGGTTACATTAAAGACGAACAGAGGCTCGCCCTCTTTTTTGTTCTCATACAGTTCAATGATTTTGGCAAAGCTGCTCTCATCGGAGATGTAATTGCGGATTCGCTTCGGATTCTTGAAATCATCCTGTGACAGGAATTCATCAAATCCCAGCAGCGGATAGACTCTGTCTCTGTCCCAGCCGCTGGCATAATAAGGGTGAATCGCCACGGTATGATAGTCCAGTTCCTTCAGATAAGACGCCAGTGACGGTGTCTCTTTCTGCACATATTGCTGATAAGCCACACTTCCCTGGGGCAAAAATCCGATGGTATTTCCCGTGAGGAATTCAAACTCCGTATTGGCAGTATTCCCACCCAGCACGGAAACATTCAGATAGCCGGTTCTGGTATTCTCCGCACCCTTTTGCAGGCTGTGAATAAACGGCATATAGTCCTCATTGGTCGTAAAATCACCTCTGACTGCCAGATCGGAGAATGCCTCATCCATGATCACGATAATATTGGGACGTTTCACGCTCTCAGGATCCTCCACCGCTGCCGTAAGACCTGCAGAATCCTTCCCTGCCTGCTCATACCTGCTTCCGGTTCCGTCCGCGGAATATCCTTCCGGCTTCTCCACATCCAGATATTCCAGTTCCATCAGGAATGCCACAATGTTGCCATCTCTCTTATTCATGACGGTAGGAGTAAACAGCTTGTCATACAGGCCGAAACTTCTCACGAAATTCTCGCTCTGCACCATACCGGTATAACCATAGATCAGTGCGACACTTAAGAGAATCAATGCTGCTCTCTTCGCAACCTTTGCCGGAGCCTTCATGTGAAAACGGCTCTCGATCAACAGCAGGATCAAAAATCCGACGATCACCAGCACCGTCTTGGCCGACAGCTCATAACTGAAATTTCCTGCCACGCTGGCTGCCGTACCGATGGAATAAATATCCCAAGGCATAATAGGTGCAGACCGGAAGTTCAGCACATAATAATTCGCCAGTCCGGCCGCCATGAAAAAAGCCGTCTGCAGCATCAGCGCCGCACGGACATATTTCACAATTCCGAATAGCAACAATGCCGTCAATGCATAAAACGCCATATTCAGAACCTGTGTCTTAAAATGCATCGTTGTGAACGGATTGTGCGTATACATTTCAAACAAATAAAACGTCACAAGCGGACATACCGCAAGCGCAACACAGGAAGGAAGCTTCTCCCTCGTAATGCCTATTTTTCGAACGGAGTGACGCAAAAAGCCTGCAATGGCAGCTACGACACTTCGGATTGATTTTTTCTGTAAATAATCCATTGCTTAATCTCCTTACGATTCTGTAGAGATTTTAGCGCAATGACAGAAAAATAACAATTTCCGTTTTGCACACATTTGCTAACATTACAGGCTTATTTTTGTTGATTTTTACTTATATTTTACTTTAGTTATTTCACTTCGTATTTCCCGGCTTCTTTCAGTCGCAGCATGGCTCTCGCCATGGATGCCTGGGAGACATGGTATTCCTGGATGCTCTGCTTCTGACGCAGCTGCTCCTTGGCACGCTCCAGTGCTGCTTCCGCACGGACTCTGTCGATGTCCTCCGGGCGCTCTGCGGTATCCACCAGCATGATCACACGGTTATGGGAGATATAGACACAACCCACACCGACTACGGCTTTGGTCCAGTCGTCCTCATCCTTTTCCTTGAAACGTACCTCGCCTTCCTTTGTAGCAATGACCATATCCTCGTGATGAGACATGATCGCCTGCTCTCCGTCCAGTGCCGGTACGATGATGATGCCGCATTTTCCGTCGTAAAATACTTTATCACTGGCAATGATCTTCAAACTGAAGGTGTTCATATGCACACCGCCTTTCCTTACTGTGCCATGAGCTTCTTAGCCTTTTCCACTGCCTCATCAATGGTTCCTACATTGAAGAAAGCAGCTTCCGGATACTCGTCCATCTCACCGTCGATGATTGCACGGAATCCGCGGATGGTCTCCTTGACAGGCACATATTTACCGGGTACACCGGTGAAGTTCTCTGCCACATGGAACGGCTGGGACAGGAAACGCTGGATCTTACGGGCACGGTATACAGTAACCTTATCCTCGTCGGACAGCTCTTCCATACCTAAGATTGCGATGATATCCTGCAGTTCCTTGTACTTCTGCAGCATTGCCTGTACCTGACGTGCGGTCTCGTAATGCTCCTTACCCACGACATCCTCTTCCAAAATACGGGAAGTAGACTCCAGAGGATCTACTGCGGGATAAATACCCTGTTCCACGATCTTACGGGACAGAACGGTGGTGGCATCCAGATGTGCGAACGTAGTCGCAGGTGCGGGGTCGGTTAAGTCATCCGCAGGCACATAGACTGCCTGTACGGAAGTAACACTACCCTTGTTGGTAGAAGCGATACGCTCCTGTAATTCACCAACCTCGGTAGCCAGTGTAGGCTGATATCCTACTGCGGAAGGCATACGGCCAAGCAACGCGGAAACTTCACTACCTGCCTGTACGAAACGGAAAATATTATCGATGAACAGCAGCACGTTCTGGTGCTCTTCATCACGGAAATACTCTGCCATGGTAAGTCCCGTTTCGGCTACACGCATACGTGCTCCGGGGGGCTCGTTCATCTGACCGAAGACTAGCGCTGTCTTCTCCAGTACTCCGGATTCTTTCATCTCACTCCACAGGTCATTACCCTCACGGGAACGCTCTCCGACACCGGTGAAGATAGAATATCCGCCGTGCTCGGTAGCGATATTACGGATCAGCTCCTGAATCAATACGGTCTTGCCGACACCGGCACCACCGAACAGACCGATCTTACCACCCTTTGCGTAAGGTGCCAGCAGATCGATGACCTTGATACCGGTCTCCAGCATCTCTACCACAGGGCTCTGCTCTTCGAAGGAAGGCGGATCTCTGTGAATGACCCAATGTTTCTCTCCTTCCAGGGATTCTCCACCGTCGATGGTCTCTCCCAGTACATTGAACAATCTGCCCAATGTCTTGTTGCCTACCGGAACCTGAATTCCTTTTCCGGTAGCAATGACGTCCATATCCTTGCAAAGTCCTTCACTGGCTCCCAGCATAATGCAGCGTACGGTATTGTTACCGATATGCTGTGCCACTTCCATGACCAGACGCTTGCCTTCGTTGTAAACTTCCAGGGCATCCTTGATAAAAGGAAGGTCATTGTTTTCGAACTCTACGTCTACAACAGGTCCCATGACCTGAACGATTTTACCATGATTTTTTTCACTTACATTACTCACTTGTTCAGGACCTCCTTTCTTGCCTTTTTCTTCTTTTTCTGCGCCTTGGCACCGGCGATGACCTCAGTAATCTCCTGGGTGATCATAGCCTGACGTACCCGGTTGTACTGAATGGACAAATCGTGGATCATGGCGGAAGCGTTTTTATTTGCTGCCTCCATGGCCATCATTCTGGCATTCTGTTCACTGCAGAACGACTCTACCAGTGCACCGTATACATATCCCATGACAAAATCCGGGACAATGTTGTCAAGCACTGCCTTTGGGGAGGGATTCATCACTAACGGCTCCTGATACATGCTCAGATCTTTTCCGTCCTTTGTAATAAAACGCTCTCTTACGATCGGCAGCAGCCGCATCATCTTCGGTTCCGTGGTTACGCTGTTCAGCATACTGGTGTATATGATGTATACTTCATCCAGCTGTTCCTCTTTGAACTGCTCCAGGATTGTCTCCGTGATGATACGTGCGCGGTGCAGTGTCGGGTTCTGTGCGGTATAGTGGAACTGCTCGGCTACCTCGATTCCTCTGTGACCGAAATACTGACGTCCCAGTTCTCCCACGACGAACAGCTTGCACTTTCCTGCCGCCTTCTGCATTTGTTCTTCTGCCATTTTCAGTACGTTATGATTATAGGCTCCGGCGAGACCCTTGTCTGCGGTAACTACCACCAGACCGATGGTTCTCTCTTCTGCCGGTTTTTCCTTCCGCTCATCGAAGTATTTGTTATCGATCTCCGGTAAGTGGCGGACGATTCTGCTGACCATCGTCTGCAGAGTATAGAAGTAAGGCTCTGTCTCTTCCAGATTCTTCTTCGCTTTCCGAAGCTTTGTGGAAGAGATCATATACATGGCATTGGTGATCTTCATGGTATCCTGAATGCTTTTCATACGACTTTGTATTTCTCGCGTATTTGCCATGTTTTACCTCCTGTTTTCTATCTGTGTCTCACAAAAATGTTCTATCTTATTTCTGTAAGAACTCTTTCTTGAATTCCGTTGCCGCATCGCAGATCTGCTTGTTCAGCTCGTCATCCAGAGTCTTGGTGGTCTCCAGCTGACGAACGATATCGCTGTGCTGTTCGTTCATGTAGCTTAAGAATTTCATCTGGAAATCCTTGACCTGATCTACGGGCACATCCAGCATGACTCTGCCGTTGGCTGCACATAAAGTCATAACCTGCTCTGCCATGCTTAAAGGTCTGCACAGCGGCTGTTTTAACAGCTCCATCAGTACATGACCGTGCTGCAGCTGCTCCTTGGTCGCATTGTCCAGGTCGGAAGCGAACTGTGTGAACACTTCCATCTCACGGAACTGTGCCAGGTCGATACGGATACTTCCGGCTGCCTTCTTCATTGCCTTCGTCTGTGCGGCACCGCCGACACGGGATACGGACAGACCGACATTGACTGCGGGTCTCATACCGGAGAAGAACAGATCACTCTCCAGGAAGATCTGACCGTCGGTGATGGAGATAACGTTGGTCGGAATGTATGCGGATACATCACCTGCCTGGGTCTCGATAATAGGCAGTGCAGTAATGGAACCGCCGCCCTTATCTGCGCTCAGTCTTGCGGAACGCTCCAGCAGTCTGGAATGCAGATAGAAGACGTCTCCGGGATATGCTTCACGTCCGGGAGATCTCTCCAGTAACAGGGACAATGCACGGTAAGCTACCGCATGCTTGGACAGATCATCATATACGATGAGCACGTCCTTGCCCTGATACATGAAGTACTCAGCCAGTGCCGTACCGGAATACGGTGCGATGTACTGCAAAGGTGCAGGATCGCTGGCGGTAGCGGATACGATAATGGTATAATCCATGGCATCGTGCTTTTTCAGGGTTCCTACCAATTTGGCAATGGTGGATGCCTTCTGGCCGATGGCCACATAGATACATACCACATCCTTGCCCTTCTGGTTCAGAATCGCATCGATGGCGATGGAAGTCTTACCTGTCTGACGGTCACCGATGATCAGCTCACGCTGTCCGCGGCCGATGGGGAACATGGAGTCGATTGCCAGGATACCGGTTTCCATAGGTACTCCTACGGACTGTCTGTCCACGATGGAAGGTGCTGGCTGCTCGATTGGGCGGTAGCCTTCTTCTTTGATCGGACCTGCGCCGTCGATCGGTGCTCCCAGTGCATCCACGATTCTGCCCTTGAAGCCTTCACCTACGGGGATACCGGCTCTCTTACCGGTACGAACCACTCTGGTGCCCTCACGAATCTCGGTATCATGGCCGAACAGGATACATCCGATTTCATCTCTGCGGACATCCTGTACCATTCCTTTGACACCGGAATCAAAGATAACGATCTCGCCGTATTCCGCATGGTCAATACCATTGACATTCGCGATACCGTCACCTACCCAGCTGACAGAACCGATCTCATTTTCCTGTGCCTGCAGGTTGAAATCTTCGATCTCACCTTTCAGAATAGAAATGATGCCCTGCTCGCTGGCTGTCTTTCCCACCTGGGAAAGCTTCTCTGCAAACTGTTTCATACGTCCATTGGTACTCCAGTCATAGACCTCGTTACCGGCACGGATGACGAAACCGCCGCCAAGAGTGGGATCTTCTTTTGTCTCGAAGATCATATCGTCTCTGTGATACTTTTTCTGTATAAAATCACGGATATTCTGCAGCTGCTCGTTTGTCGGCGCTGTCACATAGGACAGGGTCACGACGAACTCTTCCTTTTTCTCGGGAGAGAGCTCTCTGTAAGCGGTGCAGATATCATCCCACAGACCGACATCTCCGTTATCACACAATACTTTCAGGAAATCTCTGATCT
The DNA here is from genome assembly GCA_934394665.1 of uncultured Acetatifactor sp. Classification (GTDB taxonomy): domain Bacteria; phylum Bacillota; class Clostridia; order Lachnospirales; family Lachnospiraceae; genus Acetatifactor. Next base: position 18,731 of record CAKRRS010000009.1, read on the forward strand.
GCATCGGGAATACTTTTTCGATTACATTGTGCTTGGCAGACAGTGCCACGGCAGGAGATTCGAAGTCCAGCTTCACCTGCGGTACGGCTTTGAAGATATCGCCTGTCTGACCTACAATGTCTCCGGGGATATTCAGTTCACGCAATCTCTTTGCGTATTCTAAAGCTGTACTAATCAATCTGTTCACCTGTCTTTGCTATAAATTGGTTGTAAAGTTCTCTGTCTGAATCTGCGTTCTGCTTTGTTGCCACCAGTTTTGCGGTTGCTTCCACGACCAGATCTGCGATCTGCTGTCTGGCCTGCTCCATACGCTTCTGCTCTTCCAGTGCCGCATTCTTGTCCGCATTGTCCATGATCTTCTTCGCTTCGGTCTGGGCATCTGCCACAATACGGTCATACTCTGCACTTGCCTTGCCTCTGGCTTCATTCAGGATGCCTTCTTTTTCTGCCTGAACACCGCTTAAGGATGCTTCGTACTGATTTTTCAGTTCATCAGCACTGTCCTGAGCCGCTTTGGCATCTGCATACTGCTTGTCGATTTCTGCCTGTCTCGCGTCCAGGATCTTGTGGATGGGCTTGATCAGGAAGATTTTCACGATGGCAAAGATGATCAACAGATTCAGGATGGTCCATACAATATTAATATCTAATCTCAGCATGAGTTTTCATCCTTTCTTGTGTTTCGTTATATGTTTGTGCCGTTTCCGGCTTCGGATAGTTATGCCATGAATAAGATGATCAGGATACCGATAACGAAACCGTAAATAGCGGTTGCCTCTGCCAGCGCACCACCTAACAGTAAGATCTTGGTGATCTTGCTCTCTGCTTCCGGCTGTCTTGCAACTGCCTCTGCTGCCTTACTTGTTGCGATACCGATACCGATACCTGCACCGATACATGCTAATGCTGCAATACCTGCTCCAATTGCTATCATAATTGTTTTCCTCCATTTGTGTGAATTAATGTTTCATAACCCTGCCATACGAAAATTGTGTTTCACGCACGTTGGTTATTCAGTTACTCAATCGCTTCCTTAATGTACATGGATGTCAGGAATACGAATACGTAAGCCTGAATCAGTCCATCAAAAATATCAAAGTAAAAGCTGAAGGGTACCGGCAAAGCTACCGGAACCAGAAGTTTCAACAGCTCCATGATAACGAATGCTCCCAAAACGTTACCAAACAGTCGCATACACAAAGACAGGGGCTTGATGAACACTTCCAAAATATTGATGGGTGTTACGATCGCGATAGGTTCGGTAAAGCTCTTGATCCATCCGCCCACACCTTTTTTGCGGATGCCTGCGGCTTCTACCAGAACGATACTCATCAGCGCCAGTGCTGCCGTTACGTTCAGATCCTTGGTAGGGGGCTTCATACCGAACAATCCGATGATATTGGATATGCCCAGGTATAACAGCACGCTTACCAGATACGGTACATACCGTTTGCCTTCCTCTCCGATCATTCCCGTAACGATGCCTTCCAGCTTCGTCACAATCGTCTCTGCCACCAGCTGTCGTCTGCTGACATTGTGTACTTTGAGGTTGCTTGTAAGGATAATCGACAAGATCAGAATGACTGCCATGACCACCCAGGTGATAACGACTGATTCCGCAATGTCCAGCTGCAGTCCGCCGATCAGGGGAAGTCCTGCCGGAAACCTGATGGAAAAAGCCGTGTCACAGTTCAGCTCTTTGAGCAGTTCTGATGCCAATTCCTCCATAATACCACTTCCTTTCCGTAAACATCCATGAAAGAGTTTTCACTTCCTCACGGTCGTTGCTATTTTACTCCAATTTTTTTAATTGTGTAAGATACATATTTGCCAATTTGTCCTATGCAAAATCCAAAACTCTTGGCATATATTAACTATAAAAAACAGAGGAATCAGAAATTGATATGACAAAATTAGTCATTTTGGGACGCAAGTCACAGACCGTAAATTACGAAGCCTTTTTTAGGAAGCTCCCTGCCCGGGTAGTGACCACACTCGTGCCCGGAGAAGTTGCTTCGTGTGATGCCCTGATCCTGCCGGGCGGCGGTGACATCACGCCTGCCTTCTTCGGTGAAAAAAGCAAGGGATCACGGTCAGTTGATACCGAACTGGATATACTGCAGTTTCAGGCACTGGACACCGCCATCGCCGCAGGCATCCCGGTCATCGGCATCTGCAAAGGCATGCAGGTCATCAATGTAGCTTTCGGCGGCACGATCCTGCAGGATATGCCGGCTGACACACTCCACAGCTCACCGCCCGGTGATACTTTCCATGACTCCATTATGGTAGAAGATTGCTGTCTTTTCAAGTATTTCCCGGCAAAAATGCGCGTAAACAGTGCACATCACCAACGCATCAACACCTTAGGACAACATCTGAAGATCATTCAGCGCTGTCCGGATGATGATTGTCCCGAAGCCTTGGCGCATGATGCGCTTCCGATCTTCGGTTTTCAGTGGCATCCGGAACGCATGCCGGATCAGGGCGGAATGCCTCTTCTTGCGCTGCTTTCTTCTTATTTATAAATCTGCGCTTCGTTTTCTTCGGTAAGATCAGTTCTTCTTTCACCTTTACTTTGGCGATTTCAAACAACGAACGAATAATCTCTTTCAGCATCTGCGCTGTCTGCTCATCCACTTCCTTCAAAGCAGTGACTACTGCATTCATGCTCTTCTTCCAGTCTGCCGTAAAGGAGATCAGATCATCCGTCTGCGAAGCGGAAATAACCTGATACAGCGTATCCACGAAAGTCCGCTCCTGCTCCTCATCGAGTGACAGAATCCATTCATTCAGCGCCTCGTTCATCACCTTCTGGCTTTCATAAATATCTCCCACATCCACAAAGTGATCGTCCTCCACCAGCCAGGAGAACGGGTCGTGCTGTAAGAGACCGTGGCTGTTGCTCTCCACGACACGATACCGGATGTCTCTCTCAAAAATCATACCGATCATGGACGAATGTGGCAGGATCTTCACCACCTTGTCCTCGATGTCGTGATAATTACTTCTTTCAAGCACCTCCGGTCGGAACCCCGGTCCGTCCAGACTGTAGACTTTGCGGATCCGTTTCTGTACAAAAGGTGCACATTTCATGGCGCTGTATACCGCGAAATTTCCGCCCTTGGAATGTCCCCCGATATAAAAAGGCTGATGCAGCCATCCGGTGACCATGTTCACATACTTCACACTGTATTCCTGCCCGGGTACCGGATCTAAGAACGCCATGTTGAAATCTTCCTTCCAGCCCACAATAGTCTCATCCGTTCCCCGGAAAGCCAGAAACAATGTGCCGTCATCCAGGATAAACGTAATCGCGGAAAACTGCGTCTCCCATTCTTTTTCCACCAGATTGATATAGCAATTCAGCCGCATGTTCCGAAAACGTCTGCCACCAAGCAGTGCTTCAAACAGTGCGCGGTTTTCTTTTTCAAAACGGACATCTCCGAACAGTTTGTCCACATCCGGTCTGGCTGCAATCTCCGATAAGGTCACCGACGGGCCGTTTTTGCGAACATCACTGACCATACCGTCAAATTTCAGATAGGAAAGCTGACACAGTGCCAGACTGTCCACATCATTTATAGGCTTCTCCCGAAAAGAAATATCTCCGTATTTCTGCAAATATTCGATGACGGTTCCTGCCATATGCACTCCTTTCCGCGAAGAACTTTCCTTGCGTGTTCCGGTGAATTATGCTATTTTGTAATTGTCAGAGGCCTTGCATCTGCGCGGCTTTGGACATTACCTATGTTTCATAAAAAGATTTACACGATTGACAATAAAAAGGTGGTGGCTTACGTCTTGGCTTTGAAAAATTCCAATTCCTTTTGCAGAGACTGTCTGGTACAGGCTCTGATTCAATTACTGCAGACGAAATCCTTATCCAATATTACCATCTCGGAACTGACAGAATGCGCCGGTGTCTCCCGTATGACCTATTATCGCAATTATCAGTCTATCGACGAGATCTTCGAAAGTTACCTGGCGGATCTGATCGCCGCTTACAGGCAGGACGTTGCCGCCTGGCCGGACAAGGGCAATTACAACGACTACCGTAATATGCTGCACTGTTATCAATATTTTTATCAGTACAGAGAGTTCATCGCCTGTCTGGTCAAAACAGGGCTGGGGCATCTGCTGTTACAGGCTTTGGACGGTTATATTCTGGACACCTATTATACCGAAGACAAAGGAAGAGCTTTCTATTATACGCTCCGTGCCTTCTCCGGGTCGCTTTACAATATCTATGTCACCTGGATACTGGAGGACTCTATGGAATCTTCCGATTCCTTAGCGTCCGCTGAAGAAATCGTATCCATTATTTGTAAGATTTATTCCTAACCTTTCACAAAAGGACTGCGCAATTCCACGCAGTCCTTTTTATTTTCATCTCTCATTCAGCGGAACATACTCCAGTTCCTGCATCACGCTCTTATAAGCGGGACGGATAATCTTATCCATATTGATCAGCTCTTCGATTCGGTGTGCACTCCAGCCTACGATTCTCGCAATGGCGAAGATCGGCGTATACAGTTCCAGCGGAATCTCCAGCATGCTGTATACAAATCCGCTGTAGAAGTCCACATTGGCGCTGACACCCTTGTAAATCCTTGACTTCTGGGAAATGATCTCCGGTGCGAGCCGCTCGATCATGGAATACAGTGCAAAATCCTTATCTCTGCCCTTGGCAACCGCAAGCTTTTCCACGAAGCTCTTAAATACCTGTGCTCTGGGATCGGACAGGGAGTAAACTGCATGCCCCATACCATAGATCAGACCCTTGCCGTCAAACGCTTCTTTATTCAGGATCTTGTTCAGATAATCTCTTACCGCATCTTCGTCCGTCCAGTCGGATACATGTGCCTCAATATCGCGCATCATCTCCACGACCTTGATATTGGCACCACCGTGCTTGGGACCCTTCAGGGAAGAAAGTGCCGCTGCAATAACGGAATAGGTATCAGATCCGGAAGACGTTACGACTCTGGTGGTAAACGTGGAGTTATTACCGCCGCCGTGCTCCATATGCAGCACCAGTGCGGTATCCAGTACTCTTGCCTCCAGTTCGGTATATTGTTTGTCCGGGCGGAGCATCATCAGCAGATTCTCTGCGGTAGACAGCTTCTTCTGGGGACGGTGTATGTACATACTCTCATCATTGGAGTAGTGATTGTAAGCATGGTATCCGTAGACAGCCAGCATCGGGAATACCGAGATCAGCCCGATACACTGTCTGAGTACATTTTCAATCGAAGTATCGCTGCAATTCTTATCATAAGAAGCCAGTGTCAGCACACTCCTGGTCAGGGAATTCATGATATCACTGCTGGGTGCTTTCATGATGACATCTCTGGTAAAGTTCGTGGGTAAGGTTCGGCTGGAAGCGAGAATATCGTTAAAATGCTTCAATTCGTCCTTGTTTGGCAACTTACCAAACAACAAAAGATAGGCAACCTCTTCAAATCCGAAATGATCTCCTCTGAAGCCGTTGACCAGTTCGATACAGTCATATCCGCGATACCACAGTTTGCCTTCACAGGGAATCTTTTTCCCGTCTTCCATTTTGAAAGACTCGATACGTGAAATATTGGTAAGTCCTGCGACGACTCCGTTACCGTTCTTATCACGAAGGCCTCTCTGTACACCATACTCATCAAACATCTGCGGTTCCAGTCTGTCCGCGGTTCTGCACAGTCCGGCATGCTCCAACATATATTCTTCGTTTTTCTTCATCCGAATACCTTCCTTTCCCTCACTTTTTGTATACTTATTCATCATAACTTTTTGCGATGGATAATGTCAATTAACAAAGTATTAAATATTCCGAGCCATGTAAATATCACCCAATATACGTCGAATGCTCGCATTCGTAAGAATATTGGGTGATATTTATAGGGCGAAGTAACCATATGAGTAAAAGGAAAGCTCGTAAGAGCGATTTTACGAATATGGTTCGGAATATTCACCCAAGGATTCTTCGTGCATTTTCCTTGATTTTCTCCGACAGATCCGCATACCGGATCAGCTCTTCCTCGGTAAATCCGGCGAATCTGGCTTCATCATAATCCCGCTGTGCCATCTCCAGTTCCTTCATGATGGCATCCGCAGCCGGCAGAATTGTTACAGCGATCTTTCCTTTTTTCTCTTTCTTTTTAGTCTCCTGCTGATCTGCTTCTTTTATCTTTTCCGCACCGGACATTTTACTCTTTGTCTTATCTTTTCTGGAGGTTTTCGGCTCTTTCACGTCTTCCACTTTCAAAAAGCCTTTTGCATTCAGGCGCTGCAATCCGCCGGTCAGGTTCGTCCTTGAGATTCCGGCAAAATCTGCCAGCTCTCTTCTGCTGTCCCATTCGTGCTTTTCACACAGGCACAGAAGCAGACGCACATCGGATACCTTCAGGTCTCCTTTGAATGCCACAGGCTCCAGATAATGCTCTAAGAGCTTACGTTTGCGGTAAGCGTCTCCCGCCAGGCCTTCCGCCTGCAGAATCTTAGTGTTGACGAAGACTCTCTCATCCCCCAGCTTTTTCGAACCGGGCAGGATGGAAGGAGGAACCGTTCCGTCTCCGGCCGCATCAATGAAAAAGCGATACACCTGAAGCCGGTTCTTCTCATAGTCTTCCTCTTCCAGCACATGTTTATAGAAGTTATTGTAATACTCAAAGACATTCAGCTTCATCTTCACCGTCTTGGAAATGCTGATTCCCTGGCTGGCAAGAGAACCTTTTCGTTTCACATAATAATAAATGGGAGCGTGCAGGGCATAGAATACTTTCGCATAACGGATGTATTCCAGATTGAACATAAAATCCTCGCACCAGTTAATATTTGTATCCATGCGAAGCTTGTGCTCTTCCACGATATCTCTGCGGTACAGCTTGTTCCATAACACACCGTAATAAAAATCCGCCGGGTTCTCCATCATATGTGCCGCGAACTCTTCTCTGGTGAGCACGCCTTCCTCTTCAATATCTCCCTTCGTGGAAAGCCTTTCTCCCACGACGCGGTAAAAATCAGAAATGACCATATCGCAGCCGTACGCTTCCGCCGCCCGGACAAACAGTCTGGTGGCGTCCGGTGTGATCCAGTCATCGCTGTCCAAAAATTGCAGATACTTTCCCTGCGCACAGTCCAGCGCCTGATTTCTGCTGTCGGAGACACCCGTATTTTCTTTCTGAATGACAATGACTCTGGGATCCTTGTCCCCGTATTCCTCGCAGATATCACCGGAAGCGTCGGTGCTGCCGTCATTGACCAGTAATAATTCAAAATCTGTATATTCCTGATTCAAAATGCTGTCGACACAGCGTCGTAAATATTGCTCCGCGTTATACACCGGAACAATGATGCTTACCATGGGACGCATGATTTCTTCCTTTCTACTTCATCACAACAAGTTCATACTCTCTGCTGCCGATACCGATCTTCTCCGCATGCTCTAAGCAGGTCTTGTACTCTGCATTGGGCGTCGTATTCTCAAAATGATCGTGATGATCACAGAAGCCTTCCTCCGCCATGGCATCCGTCAGCTGGGTGTTCGGCAGCGGTGTCTGCTTCAGGCAGGCATCCACGCAGGCCTGATCCAGTGCCAGGGGGTCAAAGGAAGCAAACATTCCGATATTCGGCAGAATCGGCACATCATTCTCACTGTGGCAGTCACAGTTTGGAGAGACATCCACAACCAGTGAGATATGGAAATTCGGTCTGCCGTCGACAACAGCCTTGGCATACTCTGCCATCTTGCAGTTGAAATCCTTCGTTGCCGCATCATAGCCACTGTGGATCGCATCAAAGTTGCAGGCTCCGATACAGCGTCCGCAGCCCAGACACTTCTCGTGATCGATGTGCATCTTGTGTGTGATTTCATCATATACCAGTCCGCTGTTGGCACATTCTCTCATACAGCGCTTACAGCCGCGGCACAGATTCTCATCGATCTCCGGCTTGCCCGCTGCATGCTGCTCCATCTTGCCCGCTCTGGAACCGCAGCCCATGCCGATATTTTTAATGGCACCGCCGAATCCCGCCGTCTCATGTCCCTTAAAATGATTCAGGGAAATAAAAATATCCGCATCCATAATGGCACGGCCGATCTTTGCATTTTTCACATATTCGCCGCCTGCTACCGGCACCTCAATATCATCCGTACCCTTCAGACCGTCACCGATGATCACGGGACAGCCGACAGTCAGCGGTGTGAAACCGTTCTCCCATGCACAATACATATGCTCGATCGCATTCTTACGACTGCCGGGATACAGCGTATTACAGTCAGTCAGAAAAGGGATTCCTCCCATTTCTTTCACCAGATCCGCCACGGCTTTCGCATAGTTGGGACGCAGATATCCTAAGTTGCCAAGCTCACCGAAATGCATCTTGATGGCAACGAATTTATGATCCATATCAATAGTTTCGATTCCCGCCGCCTTCATCAGACGCTTTAATTTGGTGGGAAGTCCTTCTCCCAGACGGGTTCTGAAATCTGTAAAATATACTTTTGATTTTTCCATAATAACTAACCATACCTTTCTATCGCAGGAAGCTTTCAAGCATTCCGTCAGATTGATTATAACACAACTTTTCTCAAATTGAGAATTTTTATCTTATTTTCATTGTCTCTCCTGCCCGAACATCCGCGCTTTCTCTATAAATCTCCCGGCGAACTCAGGACAAGACGGATAATACAGATGTGGGAAGCCGTACCAGTAATTCTCTCCGGTATGGATGCAGGCATAGTTACGGCCGGTCGTCGGTTTATAAGCAGTGCAGTCGGTTCCGTTGTCTTCGCTGTCGTAATAATGGAATTCATGTCCGCGGATCCTGCTGCCATGTGGTAGGAAATGTCCGCACTTTTCTTCCAGTTCAATGTAGCCGAAGCGTACAAGCTTCCCGGTATCGAAGCATTGCCCCGGCAGGACGCCTGCCATCGGATAGGAATGTCCTTCTCTGTCTGTCAGTGTCGTATGTAAATACAGGAAACCGCCACACTCCGCTACTGTGGGCATGCCGCCTAAGACGGCTTCTCTCACTGCTGCCCGCATAGTTTCATTCTCTGAAAGCTGTCTTGCATAGATCTCTGGATAACCGCCGCCCAGTAACAGTCCGTGAATATTTTCGGGCAATGCGGTGTCATGAATTGGGGAGAAAAATACCAGTTCTGCCCCGGTCTGTTCGAGCATATGAAGGTTTTCTTCGTAATAAAAGCAGAAGGCTTCGTCACGGGCTACAGCGATACGAGGTTTTTCTGTGAGCAATTCCATATGGTCCTGCCTGAATATTTTTTCACACTGATCCGTAAATTGTTCTATATGCTGGCACGAATCATTATCTTTTTTGCCCAAGGGACTTTCTGTTTGGCAGCCGGCCGCCAACGGCTCCGCATTCCCGGCGATCCGCAGCAGTCCCCGGATGTCCACTGTCTCCTGCAGCTTCTGTGCCGCTGTCTGAATCTGTCCCTTCAGATCCTCCAGTTCATTCGGCAGCAAAAGTCCCAGATGTCTGCTTGCAATCTGTAAGGTCTTATTCTCCGGGAAAAATCCAAGCACTTCGATTCCGAGTTCTTCTTCCGCCAGGGGCTTCAGAATTTCATAATACGCCGCGGACATACGATTGAAGATCACACCCTTGATCAGATGTGCTTCGTCATAGGCAAGGAACCCTGCAACCAACGGAATCACAGATTTTCCCATGCCTTTCGCATCCACTGCCAGTACGATCGGAGTGTTCGTTACTTTTGCCAGATGATAAGAGGAACCTTCCTCACGAATACCGCCCAGACCGTCATACAGACCCATGACACCTTCCATGATTACCAGGTCTCCGTCACTGCGCCCCTGAAGGAACAACTCCTTCGTCTGCTCTTCCCCGGTAAAAAAGGTGTCCAGATTCCTCGTGGGCACTCCCAGCACCTGTCTGTGGAACATGGGATCGATATAATCCGGGCCGCATTTACAGGACGAAATATTTTCTCCCTGTTCTTTCAGTATTTGCAGCAGGGCGCAGGTAATGGTGGTCTTGCCGCTGCCGCTTTTTGGGGCAGCGATCATGATGCGTCGTATTTTCTTTTCCTGTGAGTTGGAGTTGTCCATGTTTTCTGCTCCTTATGCGTTTCCTTCCTGCGGCACCCATGCTTCTGATTCCCATACTGCCAAGGTATCAATGCTGTCCGGCACTGTTTGTTATTTCACTGCCTTATTCTATCAATTTACATTCTCACAAAACGTGAAAGAACAGATCCACACCGGATTCTCGGCCTGCGGCATATGATAACTTCCGATCTTCTTTACCCGGCTCACCTGCATCTGCACGATCTCCGCTTCTTCCACCGGGAAGCTTTCCACTGCTTCCTTCAGTTCCGCAATAGTTTCCATGCTGATGGCGTTGATAACGACGCGCATTCGCGGATTCTTCCGATATAATGTTTCCAGTATCTCTTTTAAATTGCCGCCGCTGCCGCCGATAAAGGCATGGGTTGGTGTCGGCAGATCTTCCAGCCCCTCCGGTGCATACGCCTCAATGATCTGTATATTGTCCATGCCAAAATGCTGCCGGTTCTGATAGAGCAGTTTCACCGCTTCCGGTTTTCTCTCTATCGCATAGACGTTTGCCCCGGCGGACAGTCCGGCGATCTCTATCGCCACAGAGCCTGTGCCGCTGCCGATATCGTAGACCACAGCGTTTTTTGTCAGATGCAGCTTACAGATGCTGACTTCGCGGATCTCTTCTTTTGTCATCGGTGTCCTGCGAAGCATCCCGGCACCCTCCGGATCATCCCGTAAGAAACAGGCATCCGCTCTTCCGTGGGTCAGTCTCCCAGGCTGTGGCCTCGGATTTCTGATCAGGCAGGTATACAGCCCTTCCTCCAAAGACGCATCTGCCTGCTCCATGCACTGTTTCGGTGTCAAGGTGATCAGCTTTTCTTCCGGATAAGATAATTGATAGCCTGCAATCACTTTGCAATCTGTCAGTTCTGCCTCTGTCAGGATCCGCCCGATCTCTTCGATGTCTTTTCTGCCCGAAGTCAATAAAAACGTCTTTTCCTGCTGTCTGACGCAAGTTCCCAGCTGATACAATCGCTTTCCGTGCATGCTTAAAACAGCAGCATCGTCGTAGCTTACTCCCGCACGGGATGCCAGATAAGCCACAGAAGAAAGTCCCGGCAGGATCCGCACCTGTCCCCGGATTTCTCCCGTATCGATTGCCTCCTGCAATGCCCGGTACAGCTTCGCACATCCGCTGTAGAATCCGGTATCTCCGGAGAACAGGATCACGACACGTATTATTTTATTTGAAATATCCGCTGTAATGTTCTCTTTTTGCAGCTGTGACAGGTAGGGCAGGATCTGTGCCGCGGTATAAAAAGGCTTTTTTTCTATTCCAGGCGTATATCCCCGGATCATCCGGTCAGCCCCCAACAGTATGTCTGCATCCCCTATAGCCCGCCTTACCTCTATCGTCATGCCGTCCGTGCTGCCCATGCCGATCCCCGCCAGGCTGATTTTAAATTCTGCTGTTTCCGATATTGAAGATAAGGTACCGCCGCAAAGCTGTTCCAGTTCCCGGCAGATCTCTTCAAAGGAAAAGCTGTCTTTTGTGATGTTAGCTTCCGCATTTTCCGGTTCGATCACATAGACGGGAATTCCCAGCCTCTCTGCTGCTTCCAGCTTCTCCCGGTAACCGCCGGTGCGTCCGCTGTTCTTCGTCACCAGATGCCGGATGTCGTATTGCTTCAATATCGCCAGATTCATTTCCACAGAAAACGGTCCCTGCAATGCCAGGATCTGTCGTCCTTTGATTCCCTGTGCCATGCAGAGTTCCAGGCTTTCTCTGCCCGGCAGGATCCGCACATACAGTTTGTCGTTTAATTTTCCGGAAGCGCAATAAACTGCCAGTTCCTTGCTGCCTGTCGTCAGTAAAATATTGCCTTCTGTCGCCTCCAGCGCTTTTGCACAGGCTTCGTTAGTTTCAAAATATCGGAGATTGCTTAAATTGCCCACGTCTTGCGCTTTCCTGTCAATCTTGCGCTGCAGACGAAGATACCGGATCTCTGCCTCTCCCCTCAGAGAAGCTACCGCACCACGGATATTTTCCGTCACGATTTTGGCATACGGATGTGTCGCATCCACTACGATATCATAGGCACCATCCCGTAAAAAAGCCCGCATCTGTTCCTCATCCATTCTGCCCCGATGGATCAATACCGTCGGCTGTCCGTTCCGGGAAGCAGGCTCTGTCTGTTCCTGCATCACGATCTCACCGTATTCCGTCGCCACACACACGGTATGTCTGATTCCGGACTCCGAGAGTACTTCCGACAATCTTCTGCCTTCTGTGGTTCCCGCAAATATTACGATTTTCTTCATGTGTTGCCTGCCTTTCCTCGTAAATATCGCTTTCGCATCACCGAGATGTTCATCTCTTATATACAAAAGTATTTATACGTCGCGCTTTTATCCCATCTCCGGTTTTACATGTTCCGGTTTTGCGCGCCATGCTTTTACACCTGCATTTATATGCTTTGCTCCACAGGGTATCCGCGCTTTGTGACCAGTTTGCCGTTTATGATCTTCGTCTGGGAATTGCCGATAAATACCGTCGTGAACATATTGACTTCACGGTCTCTAAGCTCACGCAGCGTACAGGTAAAGACTCGCGTTCCTTCCCGTCCGATATTTTCCACATATCCGCAGGGGCGTTCCCCCTCGACCTGCTCCAGCAAAATATCACAGGCCCTCTGCAGATAATCCTTGCGTTTATGGCTGGAAGGATTGTAGATTGCCATGGCAAAATCTCCTATTGCGGCAGCACGCAGCCGCTTCTCGATCTTCTCCCATGGTGTCAGCAGATCGCTTAAACTGATCACGCAGAAATCATGGTTCAGAGGGGCTCCCAAGACTGCCGCGCCGCTGCTGGCTGCTGTAATCCCCGGGATCACGACCAGTTCCGTCTCCGGGTGCTCCGCGCCCAGCTCATACATCAGGGAAGCCAGTCCATAGATGCCCGCATCTCCGCTGCAGATCAGTGCCACCTGCTGCCCTGCCTCCGCTTCCCGGAAACACAGTTCACACCGCTCTGTCTCCTGCTTCATGGGAGTCGTCAGCAGTTTTTTCCCTGCAAAGCGTTCTCCCAGCAGCTTGATATATACGGTGTAACCGACGATCACATCCGCCTGCTCCAGCACTGTGATTGCCTCTCCCGTCATCATTTCTTCCCTGCCGGGACCCATTCCTATGATATAGATTCTGTTGCTCATGAAAACCCTCATTTCTTAATACACATTCTATCACCTGATAGATTTATTCACTTATGATTCTATGTGCCACACCTCAATCACACAAGGTGTTTGCTCTCTTGCGCTCGTTATTTCTTTAGGCAAAATTTTTCAAATATATTTTATCAGAATACTACCTTCCATATTTTTTCTACAATTGCCACAGTCATGCCGTCATTCGCCTGCTTCGACAACATCAGCCGACCGCCGTCTCCTGCCGCACAGATTGCCGCCCGTTCGCAGACATTATCCACACCAACCGTATTCTTTACAAAAGCGGAACTGTGAAATTCTCCGGGAACTGCCTGCAGTTTCTGCGCGGAGTATGTCCTAAACGGGATCCTGTGCTTTTCACTGAATTTCAACAGGCATGTTTCGTCTTTTTTCACATCAATGGATGCAAGCGCTACAATCTCTTCTATGGAGATTCCCTGCTGTTCCAAAATACTTTGCAGGTAATCTTCCAGTTTTGCGCTGTCCGTTTCTTTTTTACAGCCGACGCCGAGGACATATTTTTTCGGGTGCAGAATGAGCTGTGCTTTACTATATACATCAGACTGCAACTGTTCCATCGACACCGATAGGGGAGACCTGTATTTTTGTTCTAATAAATCTCGTGCCACTGTGTCGCTGACAGAATGATTCTCCGTAACAAGGACATCTACCGGCTCCTCAGGCGGATACTCACACAGTCTGATTCCGTCCGGGAGGTTTTCACAGGTTTCGAGATGTCCTGTCCGGACGCACATCGTGATTTCTGATCCTGCCAGCACTTTGGCAGATACTTTTGCAATGCCTTCCCGGTTGCGTATCCACAGATCATTCTTTTTTGCAAACAGATCTATGGCAAAGCTGCCCTGCAGATCGGTAGCTGTAGTGACCACAGGAATAGCCCCGATGGCTTCCGACAGCCGGAGTGCAAGTTCGTTGGCACCGCCTACATGCCCTGATAAAAGCGGTATCACATGCTGCCCCTGCTCATCCATGACAATCACCGGACTGTCATGCAGCTTATCCGTGATCCAGGGTGCAATTGCGCGGACTGCAATGCCGCAGGCACTGATAAATACCAGTGCGCGGTGGGCTACCATCTGCTCGCCCGTCCATTCTGTCAGGCTCGTTGTTACCGCTATTGTATCCGGGTTCTTCGATACCGTCATGCTTTCCTCTGTCATGTTTTTCTGTGACACTGCTGTCTTCGCTGTGTTTGTTTCCTGTTCCGTGCGTTTTGTTCGGTTGATCACTGCTTGCGGTTCCTGCACATTTTGAGAAGAGCCTTTCGTATAGACCGTGATCTCGTCCTCTTCGCCCATGTACTCTCTGATCCGCTCTGCAAGCATCTGTCCCTGTTTTGTAAAACTGATGACACTGATTTTCACGCTTGCTACCGTTCCTCTCTACCTCATCCGTGTTCGGCATTTTATTTTATATCATGTTTTCATTCTGACACGAATTATGCTCCGGACTTTTCTCTAACTACCGATTCTTTTTCCATTTAGAACTAATATCTTCGTTCCGTTATCTGTCCTGCTCAGGAGCAGTTTTCGCCGCACGATACTCTGTGGAGAAATCCGCTGCATACAGTCTGGACTTCTGATAATGACCGTGGGTGATCACATCGCCCACGAGTACCAGTGCCGTTTTGGTGATCCCGTGTTTTGCTGCGATCTGTGCCAAAGTTCCCACCGTACACACATAGGCTTCTTCCTCCGGCCAGGTTGCCTTATAGACCAGTGCCGCCGGACTGTCCTCCAGATAACCGCCTGCGATCAGTCTGCGGCTTAATTCCTGTAACATTCCGGTACTTAAATAAATCGCCATAGATGCCTGATGCGCTGCCAGGCTTTCGATACTTTCCTTTTCCGGTACCTTGGTCTTCCCTTCCATTCGCGTAATGATCAGCGTCTGGGAGACATCCGGCAGGGTATATTCCAGATTCAGGGACGCCGCCGCACCGAAGCAGGCACTGACGCCGGGACAGCTCTCATAAGAGATTCCAAGCTCTTCAAGCGCATCCATCTGTTCCCGTACCGCACCATAGATGCTGGGTTCTCCGGTATGCAGACGTACCGTCACTTTCCCTTGTTCTTCCGCTTCCTGTATGATCTGCAATACTTCTTCCAGCGTCAGTTTTGCACTGTTGTGAATCTCACAGTCCGGTTTCGCATATTGCAGCAGTTCCGGATTCACAAGGGAGCCTGCGTAAATGATAACATCCGCCTGCTGCAATAATCTCATGCCTCTCACTGTGATCAGATCTGCTGCGCCGCTTCCTGCGCCAACAAAGTAAACCATGCTTCCGCCTCCTTACTCTTCGCCAATGCTCCGAATTCATTCGCATACATAATACATTCTATCGCAAGTTTCCCCTGCGTCCGTTTGTCCAGATAAAACAAAATGCGTTCCATGGCATAATCCATGACTTCCCGGCATTTTCCGCACTCCTGCAAAATACGCACTGCCTCTTCCGTCGTGACACATTCCAGTATTTTTCCTGCATCTTTTGCATTTACCCCACATTTTACAGCAAATGCAGTTAACAGTTCCATGCGGCAGTCCGCCTCTCTGGAATGGGTGTTCATGATACCGCCGGCTACCTTGATCAGTTTGCCGATATGTCCTGCCAGGAGCAGGCGTTCGAAGCCCTCTTCCACCGCCATATCAATGGTCCGTCCGATAAAGTTACTGCATTTCACACTTTTATCGAGATCATAGCGATACGTATTTTTCAAAAAATCCAGTCCGTAATTGCCCGGTGAAATCACCACTTCCTCTCGTCCGAGTGCGCGCTGCTGCCGCAGTTCCACGCGGATCGTATCCAGAATGGCCTGGGTACTCATGGGTTCCACGATACCGCTGGTCCCCAGGATAGAGATACCGCCTACGATTCCAAGTCTCGGATTGAAGGTCTTCTCCGCCAGTTTTTCCCCTTCCGGGACGGAAATTTCCACGAATAGCGTTCCCCTGTAATCCATCACCTGACATACCTGCAATACTTCGCGTTCGATCATCTCACGGGGTACATGATTGATGGCAGCGTTGCCTACCGGCTGATCCAGACCCGGTTTTGTCACACGACCGACACCCTGCCCACCGTCGATGATAACCTGTGCATGCCGTGGCAGCTCATTTTCCTCATTCGCAACCTTGGCGAAAATCAGCGCTCCCGAAGTGATATCCGGGTCGTCCCCACCATCCTTTTCCACAGCGCAGCTGACCTCGCGCTCGCTCCGGCTGATTTCAAGGATCCGTGCGGTGTAAGAGATACCCTTTGGAGTCTCTATGGTGATCTCTGTTTTTCTTCTGCCGCTTAAGAGCATATAGGCGGCTGCTTTGGCCGCTGCTGCCGCGCAGCTGCCTGTGGTGAAACCATATCGCATTATTCTCTCCTCGCTATGATCCTGTACCTTTTCCGGCAACACTTCTATGTGTTTATCTGCTGATACCACATTTAGCCGTTTATATTTTGCTTTCCTTACGCAATTCATACAGCAGGGCATTGCAGATTGCCGCCGCCACATTGCTGCCACCTTTTCTGCCGCGGTTGATGATATACGGCACATCCGTCTGAAGAATCAGTTCCTTGGCCGCCTCCACATTGACGAAACCTACCGGCACCCCAATAACAAATGCCGGACGCCAGGCGCTCTCCTGCATCATATCATAGATCTGTATCAGTGCGGTAGGCGCATTTCCCACAGCGAAGATCACCGGCTTTTCCCGTTTTGCGGCAAGCTCCATGCTGATTGCCGCTCTCGTTGTCCTGCTTATCTTTGCCCGTGCTGCCACCTCGCTGTCCGCCATATAGCAGTGCGCTTCACCGCCGAAGGACGCCAGTACCGTCTTATTGATTCCTGCCAGCGCCATGTTTGTATCCGTCACGATATCGGCACCGTTTTTCAGTAAGGTCTTGGCAATTTCTACTGCATTTTCGGAATAGGTAAGCGTCCTTGCATAATCGAAATCCGCACTGGTATGGATCACCCGGCGCGTGACCGGATCCTGCTCTCCCGGCAATACGATTCCACGCTCTGACAGTTCTGCGGCAATGATATCAAAGCTCCGCTTCTCGATCTCTTCCGGCAGTACATATTCGATGTTTTCTCTCTCGAAAGTATGGTTCATTTGGGATACTCCCTTCCGTTTATTGTTTTTTTGCAGTTTCTTTTTTTGTTTTTCGTATACTGTTATCTTATACTGTCAGCCATACGTCATTGTATTTGCTATCCCGGGATTGCTTCTATCATAATGCTACGATATCTCATATCTGCCGTTTGTATCATCCCTATTTACTACATTCTCCAGCTCACGCAACAACGTCTCATTTTCCTCATGTTTTTTTACTGCAATTCTGTAATAGCCTTTTCCGAGTCCGCAGAAATTCTCACAGTCACGGATCAGAATGCCTCTCTGAAGCAGTTTCTCATAGATTGGCTGTTCCGTCTGAAGCAACAGAAAATTTGCTTCCCCGGATATCACACGAATACCCAGTTTTTCTAAGCCATTTCGTAAAAATATCCTCTCTGTTTCCACATATTCCACAGTATCTTGCAGATATTTTTCACAGTCTGTGACGCATGCCAGCCCCGCCATCTGGGCAAATACTGACAGATTCCATTCCGGCAGCTGTCTCTGTATTTTTTCTAAAAGAGTGTGATTGCTGCACACCAGATATCCCAGCCGTACTCCGGGTATTGCAAAAATCTTGGTAAATGCCCGGACTATGATCAGCTTCGGATAGTTTTCAATCTCATCAACCATTGATAACGGCTGCATGGGATCCTTCTCACAAAATTCTATAAAACATTCATCCAACACTACCGTAATATTTTTCCTGCGGCAGTGCGCCAACAGATTTTTTAAATCTGCTTTTCTCCAAAGGCTTCCCGTCGGATTGTTTGGATTCGCCAGGAAAAGCAAATCTACATCGTCCGTTAATTGCTCTAATAGCTGATTCAAACATTCAGAATCCTTTTGTGTAGAAATTTTTTCCGGATTCTCTGTCATAAGAGTTTGTTTGAATGAAACATATTTTATCCGGCTGCCTACTGCCTTTGCCGCATGCTCATACCCATAAAATGACGGCACCGGAATCAGGATCTGTTTCCACTGTTCCTGCTGTTGTTCCGGTTGCCCCATATCTCCCGTTTTTTCCACTGGCAATCCCACATGTATGATTGCCATAAACAGTTCCGAAGCACCGTTGCCGAACAGCAGATACTCCCCGGGAATCTCACAGCCATATCGCTTCGACAGCATCCTACTCACTGCCCACGATAGTTTTCCGGCGGTAATATCCGGATACTCTCCCACATGATCTACCGCTGCATGGAGCGCCTGTGTCACCGCCTCCGGAACGCCAAACGGATTTACATTTACGGAAAAATCAAGTTGTATCTGCCTGCTGTATATATCGCCGCCATGTATATTTTCCTGCATTTGACGTTTTTTCCTTTCGCGGACTTTTGGGTTAATTATATCGTCATTTCTATTTCTTTTCCACCAAAAAACATTTTAGGCTATTACACCCGCTGCAAACATGATCCCCAGACACAGTATCTCGCAGATCCATGCCGTCCGGTTCATCAGATGGTTGGCTCTCCGGATGTCCTCATATTCTACAGGTCTTACAGGATCACCGATATACGGTTTTTTCACGATTTTCCCAAAATAGCTGGCATCTCCGGCCAACTGTATCCCCAGTGCCCCGGCACATACAGATTCCGTCTGGGCGGAATTGGGACTGGCATGTTTTCTGCTGTCTCTGCGCCAGATCTGCCAAGCCTGCCTGCCATGATATTCGCTGCCGCTAAGATACGCCGCCCCGATCATGAGCAGAGCGCTGAGCCTGGAAGGAAGATAGTTTACCACGTCATCCAGCTTTGCCGCCGTCCTCCCAAAATGAAGATACTTCTCATTCTTGTAGCCTACCATGGAATCCATGGTATTGACCGCTTTATATAAAAATCCAAGTACCGGACCGCCAAGTGCCGTATACAGCATCGGTGCGATCACGCCGTCGGAAGTATTCTCCGCTACGGTCTCAATGGCTGCCTTTGCCACGCCTTCTTCTGAGAGATTTTCCGTATCTCTGCCGACGATCATGGATACTGCTGTTCTGGCTGCCTGCAGATCTCCTGCTTTCAGCTGTTTCCATACTTTTCCGCTCTCTACCTGCAGACATCTCGCCGCCAGAATCTGATACGTCATGATGGATTCGATTGCAACGCCAAGTCCGGAGTGGATATGGTAAGCCCCGAACAATACCATCGCGGCTATACCGCCCGTAATGAGTAACACCAGTACGACCAGAATTCTGCCCTGTATGCGCTGTGCTGCGAGACTTGTTTTTCTGTCTTTTTCTGCGTTTATATCCACCACTGTATTATCCACTCTTTTTGTGGTTTCATTTTTACTTACATTTCCGCGCAGCCACTTTTCCAGCTGCGTGATCAGCCATCCGATTCCACGGATGGGGTGTGGCAGAAAATAGGGGTCGCCAAACAGCTGATCCAATAGAAATCCTGCCGCAAATGCTATCATATGATATTTCATAATAATCTGTCTTTCCGTAATTCCTACAGAGTTTTCCAGTCAACCCATACCGGTTTTTTTGTTCCTTGTGTGAACACCAGTCTTCCGGTATAGCCTTGTCCGCATTTTACCTGATAATCAAAATAGTCGCCGCCCAGGGAATGGCTAAGCAATGCCATGATGGTGCCTCCGTGAACAACCGCGGTCACATTTGGTATGCTCTTAGCCTGTTCTATACGCCTGGACGTCTCCTGCTCTTCGTCATTGCTGCCCTGTCCACTGATACATTGTCGGGATTCTGTGACCTTCTCATGCTGCATTTTCAACTGTTGTAACATATGTTCAAATCCGACAATACTCCTTTGGATGAATTCTTCCCTTCTCTCTCCCTCCGGAAAAGGCATTGTGCCGCCGCTATCGATCCATTGCTGATATCTGGGATCACCGGAAAGTTCTTTATAATTGTGTCCCTCGAACGCACCAAAATCCATCTCCGTCCATTCCGGAATCTGTATCGGGATTCGAGTCTGTCCGGGATACAGGATCTGGACCGTCTCCAGACAGCGCTTCATAGGGCTTGAATACAGGATATCTGCCGCTGGGTAATTTCCGACATCTTTGTATTGCTGCAATGCCTTGATTCCTTCTTCACTTAACGGTTCATCTGTCTTTCCAAGATAGCGTCCCTCTCTGTTCGACGCGGTTGCTCCGTGCCGGATGAAAGTCAGGCAAATTTCCATTGTTACTGATTGCTTTTTCTGTGATACATTTGCATTTCGAAATTCTGTATTTCCGAAGTCACCTATCTGCCTCTTTATTTGATTTTCAGACCAATTCCGCATACGACTCTCACCACCTCGTCTGCCTGCGCCGCCAGCTGTTCCAATATTCTGCCGGTACGCTCTCTGTAGATTCGTTCTTCCGCTTCCATAGGAACGATTCCGTTGCCGATCTCGTCACAGATCACAATGCAATCCGGATATTCCACCAGAAAGGCCATGATTGCCGCTTCCGGGTCATTCCCATGTTGCAACCGTTCCCGGATATATCGGTGTAAATGATTCACGATCACCTGCGAACCGGCCGGTGAATGCCCTGTCAACTGCTTTTCCGGCATCTGATTTTCTGGCATCTGTTTTCCGGCTGCTATTCGAGACAAATCCAACGTTCCGTCCAGGATTACTGCTTCCTGCTGATTCTCCTGTTCCAACTCATTCCGTTGCTCTCTCTGCGATGTCATATTTTGCAACACATAATGTAATTTTCCCTGCGCATATCCGCCAATGACTAATTTCATATTTTTGTCTCTTCCCGATGCATTACACACCCGTTGTTTTTCTTCTGACTTTACCGCTTGAGAACTGTCTTTCTCTATTTCAGGCGGTATTTTCACTCTTTCCGTGCTTGGTTTTCTTTCATCTTTACCGCCTGAGAACTGCCTTTCTCCACTTCAGGCGGTATTTTCACTCTTTCCGTACCTAGTTTTCTTTCATCTTTACCGCCTGAGAGCTGTCTTTCTCGACTCCCGGCGGTATCTACAGTCTCATATCACTATGACTATCCTCTACGCCCCGGCATTACATCCTAAGGAGTAACTCCGCCAGCGCCGTCGTCACGATGATGGCTCCTTCACACAGTGTCACAAAATACCCTGCCGTGTCGCCGGTGATGCCGCCAAATTCCTTTTTGCTGCGATAGTAATAATAGGCAAAGGTAAGCACCGCTGCCAATGCTGCCACGCTCCCTGTCACCGGTGACAGCCACAGCATAAAGCAGATACACAGGATTCCCTGCACATACAACGTTGTCCGCACAACCGTCTTTTGTGCCTTATCAGCGAACAGGAACAGGGTTCCCTCATGCTTTGCCGAAGGAAAGCTCACTACCGCAATGCCGCTGAATACTCTGGACAGGAAGCATCCTGCCCCGACCACACCAACGGAACGCAGGGCATGTATTTCCGAAAAACTGCCCAGAAAAATAAGTCCGCACAATGCCAGCATAATCACTGAAAATGCCCCGATATGAGAGTCTTTCAGAATCTCCAATTTTCTCTCCCTTGGCTGATAGGAATGCAGGGCATCACAGGTATCTAAAAATCCATCCACATGAAATCCCCCGGTGACCAGAAGCGGTATTGCCGTTCCGATTGCCGCATAACACAGTGTTCCTATGCCGAACCGGTCACAGAATAGCTTCCACAGGCACAGAAGCGCCCCAATCACTGCACCTACCCACGGGAAAAAGCAGAGTGTATACCGCATGTCCTCATCTTTCCATTCAAACTGCGGCATCGGGATTTTCGAATACATGGAAAATGCTATGAAAAATGATTTTATGATTCTCATATAATGTTCTTCCTGTTCTCCTCATCTGATTTCTGTACATCTGCCTTCTTGATCCACTGCGGAATCCCGGCGACAACTTCAATGACCTCATCCGCCTCTGCCGCCATTCTCTCGTTGATTCTGCCCAAAGTCTCGATATATTCCATCGTACTGCTGTCGTAGGTAATGCCGTCCTCAAATACATTATTCGTAACAATAACAAAAAGATCTGCCTGCCTTTTCAGTGCTTCCACACCTTGCAGAACCCGTTCTGTTACCGTCAGTCCGGCTTCCTGCGTATCCATGGAATTGCATTCCATGGAATTGCATTCCATAGAATACATTTCATTCGCCACCAGATTCGACATACATTCCAACAATGCCGCCACAGACTGTATCTGGGGTTCCGGTCGCTCCGTATTTCCATACTGCATTGTCTCATTGACTGTAAAACGTTCGATGTTTCCAGACTGCTCCGCGTTTTCGGACTCTCGCATCATTTCCAACGCTTTCTCCAATGCCACAGGCTGTTCAATCGTCGTAAATCCTTTGCCCTGCCGCAGTCTGTGATGCCTGTCTACCTTGGCCTGCATCTCCGCATCCCAGATCTGCATGGTGGCAATATAATATTTCCGGCACTCTCTCTTATCTAGTTTTTGTTTATCTGCAACTGCCCGTAATAAATAATCTTCCGCATAAACAGATTTTCCGCTGCCGCTGCCGCCCAATATTAATGTCATCATCTCGTTTATCTCTCTAATAACAGTTCCGTCGCACCATTCGCAAAGTCGCGTTATCACGCTCTGCGTCACTACGTGACTATCTTTGCTCATAACTCGGCGCTAAGCTCATGAACATATTCGCTCACAAAATGATGTCAGCATGATTTTGCTTCTCGGATATGTTCATGACTGAACTATTACCTCTTATATTGTTCCACGGAAATATCTGAAAACGTGGCACTCTGGTCATAGATACTTAATGTCATGTCAAGCAGTGTAAACATCATAACCGCGCCGGTTCCTTCTCCTAATGCCATTCCTGCATGAATCACCGGAGATAACTGCAATGCGTCTGCCAGTTTCACTGCCGCAGGTTCTTTTCCCAGATGGGAAGGAATCAGGTACTCCCGTACTCCCGGAAACATCCGCTCTGCCACAAGCGCAGCAGCCATGCTGATCACACCGTCCAGCACGATAGGCACATGCCACAAAGCTCCGCCAATACACATGCCGGTCAGCCCTGCGATATCCAGCCCGCCCACGGTCTGAAGTACTGTAAACGCATCCGCATGCCATAGACCATATTTTTCCAATGCACTGCGTACTGCCTGCTGCTTACGGGATAACCCCTGGTCTGTCAGCCCTGCACCTCTGCCGGTCACTTCTTCTGCTTCGCACTGCAAAAGAGCGGCAGTCACCGCACTGCTGGTAGTCGTGTTGCCGATTCCCATTTCCCCGGTTGCCAGTAATTGATATCCCTGCTTCTTACAGTCCCGAACCAACTCGATTCCGGTAACGATTGCCCTGACAGTTTCTTCTTCCGTCATGGCAGGTTCCTTTAAGAAATTCCGGGTGCCGGAACGCACCTTACGGTCCAGTACACCGGGAATGACTTCCTTGCCACAGATTCCAATATCAATCGGCACCGTCTCAGCACCGATGCTCTCTGCCATCTTACAGACCGAAGATCCTTTCCGTGCCATGGACTTAGCCACTGCCGCCGTGACCTCCTGTCCGGTCTGACTCACGCCTTCTTCCACGATTCCATTATCTGCGCAAAAGATCAGCACCACTTTTTTGCGGATATCGATCTGTTCCGTTCCCAGAATGGCTCCGATCTGTGCTGTGATCGTTTCAAAACTTCCCATGCCGTCCAGCGGTTTTGCCAGGGTATCCCAATTTTTTTTCACCCGGCTGCGCACAGTTTCGTCCAATCCCTCGATCCTGATCCGCCGCTCCAGTTCCGCTCTGCTATCATTATGAAATATGGGCTTCTCTGAGCATTCCATAGATTTCCTCCATACGCAGATGCTCTCTCAAAGTATCCGCTAATTTATCATATTGTCTCTCTTTGATGGTGCGGTAGTCTTCCCAGCCGCATGCATCCAGGGAAATTCCTTTTTTCTCTGCCAGTGCCTGTACCAGCCGCCCGGCAATCTCTCCTTTGTCAAACAGACCGTGGATATAGGAGCCGTAAACATTTCCCGTTCCGCCGCAGATGACATTCCCACTTCGGTTATTTCCGGTCTGTCCTTGGGGATTACACATTACCGTCCGCCCCATATGAATCTCATAGCCGGCAAACCCACATCCAGAAAGTCCTGCAAAAACGCCTTCAATGTTCCCAAGTTTTCCTTCCGTCTGGCAGCGTCGTTTCTCCTTCTGCAATACGGTCTGCACCGGTAAAAGCTCCATGCCGCGCAGACTGCCGCCTTCCTCTACGCCGTCCGGATCCGCGATCTTACCGCCTAACATCTGATAACCGCCGCAGATTCCAAATACCGGTATTTTCGCAGCCGCACGTTTTACCGCAGACTCTAAGCCGTTCTGCCGCATCCACTTCAGGTCTCCCATGGTATTTTTGCTTCCCGGGAGGAAGATCATATCGGGATTGCCCAGTTCTCTGACATTGGTAACATACCGCACGCTGACCTGCGACATCTGTTCGAACACATCAAAATCCGTAAAATTAGAGATCCGCGGATAATGTATCACTGCCAGGTCGATCTGCCCTACTTCTTTTTTATCAAAGCGGTCACTCAGACTGTCCTCGTCCTCCAGCGACAGTTCCATATACGGCACCGTTCCGGCGACAGGCACTTTCCCACGTTCCTCCAGCATCCGGATCCCCGGGTCCAGGATAGACTTGTCTCCGCGGAATTTATTGATGATCAGACCTTTTACTCTGTCTCTTTCCTCATCCGCAAGCAGCATCAACGTTCCTAAAAGCTGCGCAAACACACCGCCTCTGTCGATATCTCCGACCAACAGTACCGGAGCATCCACCATGGCTGCCATTCCCATATTGACGATGTCATTCTGTTTTAAATTGATCTCCGCAGGACTCCCTGCTCCCTCGATGACAATGATGTCCGCCTGCGTCTCGAGCTTCCGGAACGCTGCTTTGATATCCGGAATCAATTCCGTCTTATGCACAAAATAGTCCTTCGCGGACATATTGCCGCGTACCTCTCCGTTTACGATTACCTGCGAACCGGTATGACTGGTAGGCTTCAATAAAATAGGATTCATGCACACCAGCGGTTCGATCCCCGCTGCCTCTGCCTGCATGACCTGCGCCCTGCCCATTTCCAGTCCTTCCTTCGTGATGTAGGAATTCAAAGCCATATTTTGTGATTTAAAAGGAGCCACGAGATAGCCGTCCTGTCTGAAGATCCGGCACAGTCCCGCTACAAGGAGACTTTTTCCGGCGCCGGACATCGTGCCCTGTATCATGATTACTTTTGCCATATGTTTGTTCCTGCTTTATCAATACTTGCAAATTTCAAGTTGTTTATTTCTATCCCCTGTAGACGCTGCCGTTATGATGATACCTTTCTATCGGTTTTGCTCGTTTGTATCGTTCTCCCAATTTCTTTGGCATACCGCAGAAGCTCCTGCTGAAAGCTTTCCATACTTCCGAACTTTTCCCTGCAGCAGATCACCCGGTCACAATTTTCCAATATTTTCTTTGCCATTTCCAGTTTTGCCTGTGACACCGGTTCAAAGGGGCTTTCCGATACCGTCTCCGCCGCCAGTGCCTTTGCCACCGGCCAGTCCAGGTCATTCTCGTACAAAATACCGGCTGCAAAAGGCACACCTGCTCTCTGCAGTCTCCGATAAGTACTACATCCGCTGCCCGCGCCTGCGATGACAAACACCTTGGGACTCCCTTCCGGTGCCGCCAGCTCCATGTCAGCACTTGCCTCGTCATAGCTTCCGGTTTGGATTCCGTATAAATGTGTGATATACCCTTGCGTCATGACTTCTTCCGGACTGCCGATCCGCTCCACGGCGGATCCGTTTACACACAGGATCCGGTCGGAGATTTTTTCCGCCAGTTCCAGTTCATGCAGTGACAAAATAACAGTCAGCTGCTTTTCTCTGCACAGCTTTTGCAGGATAGATAAAAATTCCAGCTTATGCCGCACATCCAGATAGGACGTAGGCTCGTCCAGGATCAAGATCTCCGGTTCCTGGCAGATTGCTCTGGCCAGCATCACCCGCTGTCTCTGTCCGTCACTGATCCGGTCAAAATCCAGATCTCTGATCTCCGTGACTCTGACCAGTTCCATTGCACTCTCTACTGCCGCATGATCTTCTGCTGATAAAATACCGAACCTGCCGGTATAGGGATACCGTCCCGTAGCCACCACATCTTCGCAGGTCATCAGCTCCGACCGCAGTCTCTGCGTCATGACCACCGCCATTCTTTTTGACAGTTCCGCACCGGACAATGATTTCAGATCTTTTCCGTCCAGGCTGACCGTTCCGGCGATAAGTGCCAACTGCCTTGCAATACTTTTTAAGATTGTGGATTTTCCGGCACCGTTCGGTCCGATCAGCGTCAGAATCTCACCTTTGCGAAGTGCGATCTCCACATCCCCGATCAACGGCTTTCCATCGTATCCGACAGTCATTTTTTCCGTTGTGAAATAATACTTTTCCTGCATCGCCTGCCGCCTTTCCAAGTCAGCCAAACATCATGTTCACGCTTACATTTCCACCGTTTTTATTACGATATCCCGCACCGGTTACCGAAATTGTCTATTCCAGGGAATCACTCAACGCTCCGCTTCCTCGACACCATGATCCACAGTACCACCGGTGCACCAAAGATTGCCGTCACGGTGCTGATACTCAGTTCCGTCGGAGCCATCAGCGTCCTTGCCAGCAGATCGCAGAACAGGCAGAACACGCTGCCGCCCAGGAAACAGGCAGGTATCATAAGTAACGGCTTCGCCGTGCCGAACAGTTTCCGGATCAGCTGCGGCACTGCGATTCCCACGAAAGAAATCGGTCCCGCAAAAGCCACGATACACGCTGACAAGACGCTAGACAACACCACCAGAAGAATCCGCAATGTCCGGATATTTACTCCCAGATTCTGTGCATAGGTCTCTCCCAGCTGATAGGCTTCCAGTGGCTTTGCCAGTAAGAATACCAGAAAAAATGTCACAGCCACAACTACTGTCATGACTGTCACATTCTCCCAGGTCATTCCGGAAAAACTTCCTCTGGACCAGTTGTGCAGATTCACGATATCCGCATCCTCCGCAAAGGTCACCACAAGCTCCGTGACAGCCGAACAGATATATCCGATCATCACGCCGCTGACTACTAACATCGACATGCTGTTGACTTTCCTTGCCATGAGCAGGACAAATCCCATCGACAGCATTGCTCCCAGAAAAGCTGCTAAGATCAGCACTCCCGAACTGATCCGCACGGTATTCCCCAATAAGAATACCATTACCAGGGCCACGACCATCTTCGCACCGGAAGAAATTCCCAGCACAAACGGTCCCGCAATCGGATTGTGGAAAAAGGTCTGCAGCAGATACCCTGCCAGTGCCAGTGCACCGCCGAGAATGCATGCCGCCAGTGTCCGGGGCATACGAATCTCCCACAGGATCCGTGCCGTCATACTGTCCTTCTCACGCATTGCCGCGAGCATCTCCTGCCGGGAGATATCTACCGACCCGATTGCGATGTTCAAAAACAGCAGCGCCAGAATTCCCGCCGCAAGTAGGATAAACGCTATGAAGTATCTTAGTTTTCTGCGCTGCTGCATCTTTTCTCCTTTTCATTTCCTAATTTCTATATTTCACGTCCATATTACCGCCTGTATTTCATAAAACGCTCTTCCTGGCGGTATTTTTACTTTCCTCTTCCCATATTTCACAGACTTTTTACCGCCTGCCTTCCCAAAGAATACTCTTCAAGCGGTATTTAATCTTCCTGCAAAATATTCCAGACTATTCCAACAAAAATAAATATTTCAAATTCTTACTATCGTCCCCGGTCAATACCGTGTGCATATCCTGCAACAGATATCCCACCGCCATGGACTGCTGGTACATATCGTTGGTGGTGCAATAGACCTGTCCCTCCTGTACCGCCTTGAAATCTTTTAAAATATTGCATTTGCCGATCAGTTCGTCTATCGTGTTCACGCCGCCGTCAATGGAGCTGTTGTAGATCAGGATATCCGCTTCCTTGCCTCCGGCGTAAAAGTCTTCGATCTGCATGTTCAGCGTAGAGCGTCCGCTTCCGCTGTCCTCCAGATCATCGAAAATATATCTTCCGCCCGCCAGCTCGATCAGTTTCGGAATATAATCCGTACTCTGCCGTACCTGGATCAATCCATTGGAAGTCACATAGAAAAACGCTACCGTCTTCCCTGTTTTTTCGTCATTACTTACTGTTTCGAGGATCTCTGCCTGCTCCGCAAAAGCAGCCTCTGCTTCCGCTTCTTTGCCGGTCAGGACCCCGAAAAATTTCACCCATTCCACTTTTCCCAGTGGGTGCTGTTCGTAACTGGAATATTCGATCATTACCGGAATATCGAAGCTTTCCAGCATTTCCACCACTTCCGGAGAATGTGTGATCATACGGTTCTCGATTGCCAGATCACACCCTTCGGATACCAACAGTTCATAATCCGGCTTGCTGTATTTTCCGGCATAGACAAGTGTCCCTGCCGCCATGGCATCCTTTGCTTTCTGAATATACCAATTCTCCTGCTTCTGCCCGGAAAAACGGATCTGACCCACAGCATCCAGTGACGCGAACATATCCATGACACCCGATGCGACCAAGTAGATATTGTCAATCGGTTTCTGTAGGACACAGATCTCCTCATCCAGACCCACAGGTACCTCCGCACCCTCCGGCACCAGAAGATACTGGTTACTGTCCGGAATCGTGGTCAACAACTCATATCCGCCCTCGTAATAATCCACGGAAAAATTCTCTGCATACTGTAATTCCATACTGCCTTGGAACTGCAATGACGACAATCCTGCCGTCAGTTCCTGGTGTTGTCTGCCTGCTTCATCCGCAGCCGGCGTATTTGTATCTGTGGCATTTTCACTATTTTGCGCATTGCCTGCGTTCTCCTCTGACGTCCCCATAGATGCAGAAGAAGGACTGCCGCAGCCGCCAAGCCCCAGCAGTCCCATGAGAAACACACATACTATCAGTTTTCCGTATTTCTTCCTTCCGGACATAAAAATCCTCATTCCACAGACACTTTACAGCCTGCGTTTTCTTCCATCTGAATTCCGATATTGTCTGGGCTGATTGCCTCACTTCTCCGCACTCTGAAGCGTATCGGAATGAAATGTTACAGTATATTCCACTTCATGCGGTGTGCTCATAGCCACAGTGTCACCGATCATGGGGATTGCCTCGTCCAAAGCGGTTACGGGCACTTCAAATACGGAATTGCCTTCTGTATTCACCGGCAGATATTTTTCGCCGTCTACGATCATGTAGTCATAATTTGGGCTGCTCCATTCCAGCGTCGCCGTCACTGCTCCGCCTGCTGCCGTGATCTGTGCCGGAGACTGGATGCTTGCTCTGCCGCTTCCGCCCTCCATGGTCAGGTCTATGGTATACATGCCGTCTGCCAGCGTGCTCATATCGAAGCCGCCCTCGGAACCTGTCTCTTCCCCTTCAGCCACCGGATCGGATACGACTACTTTATGATCATACCATTTTCCTTTGGTGCCAATCAATGCCAGATCGAACTCTTCTCCGATCGCGGGAACCGGTACGTCAAATCCATAGACTTCCTCGGTCATACCATCACTGTAGGTCACTGTGTCCGTTGTCGGCTCCAATAATACCGCGCCCTCTTTTGCCGCATCTTCTGCCAGACCCGGATAGAGATTCAATATCTTCTTAGATCCCAGGGAGATATGAATGGTCATCTCACCGTCTTTTACCGTCAGGGTTCCCTTACCGTCACACGCCTCACTGACATGGAACATGGAACTGTCTGTGGAAAAGTCTGCGGTATAGATGCCGTCTGCAAGCTGTGCTTCCGCATTTGCTGCAGTCTCGGCCGCTTCTGTAGCTTCTGTACTTTCCGCAGTTGCTGCGGTACTTTCCTGTGTTGCCTGAATCCCGGCTGATTCTGTTGCCTGATTGTTCCCGGAAGCACCACAGCCTCCAAGCAACAGGCAGCCCATAAGACCGCCTGTGATCAGGATATTTTTTACAAATACTCTGTTTTTCATTACGTTTGTCTTTCTCTCCCGGTAAATTATTTCATTGCTGCTGCGGTATGTGCCACATACAGATCCTGGATAGCCTTGATCCCGCCGAGACCTGCGATCTGGGTATCCACGCTGTCAAACTTACCGGAAGCATTGAACTGGCTTAACCAGGAATCCTCATCCTCGCCTGCCATATCGTTGTTGGCATGGTCACCTGCTACTACCATCAGGGGACGAAGAACCACTTTGGTGTAACCTGCTTCCGCAACAGCCTTGATGACTTCTTCGCAGGCGGTCTCTTCCGGCTCACCTTCTACAGTTCCGATGAATACATTAGCATAACCGAGGTCGTTCATCTGGGTCTGCATCTGGCTGTAAGACACCTTTGCGGTGTGAGAAGTTCCGTGACCCATGAATACGAATGCCACGCCATCTTCCTTTGCAGCATCCAGGCTGTCATACCCAGCGGTCTTCACTGCTTCTGCAGTCAGATCTTCCGCTACTGCCTTCTTATCTACATTGACAACGGTTGCATCGTCTCCCACTTCACCTAACAGGGGCTCAGCGACTTTTACGGATGCGAACTGATCCTTGTAGGCTTCTACAGCCTCCATCAGCTCGTCATACTCTGCCCCGTGCATCAGATGGGTAGGCTGTACTACCAGGTTCTTAACACCGTTTGCCACAGCGCGGTCCAGTGCCTGATCCATGTTGTCGATATGCTCATCATCTCTTGCCTGTATATGGTTGATGATGATCTGTGCGGTAAATGCTCTTCTTACAGACCAGTCGGGATTGGCTGCTGCGATCGCATCCTCGATACCCTTGATATCAGCCACACGGCTGTCGTTAAAGGAAGTGCCGAAGCTTACTACCAGAATCTCGTTCTCACCGATCTCATCCTGATTACGGGGATCATCCTTGGAAGCATCTCCGGTATCTCTGCCGAAATAATCGGGATCTGCATTTTCTCCCTCTACCAGTTCCTTCTGTGCGTCGGTCAGTGCATCCCATGCTGCCTTGGCATCTGCACACTGTTTATCGGTATTCTCAGTTCTCTCCTGCACATAGATGGCATCGATCAGTGCTGCTACTTCATCGGCTGCTGCCTGATCTGCATCTTCGGTGCTTTCGGTAGCTGCTGTTTCCGCTGCCTGGGTGGCCTGAGCCTCAGTGCTTACCTGTGCAGTGCTCTCTACGGTCTCCTGGGTATTGCCGCATCCGGTGATGCATACAGCGCCCAGTACGGTTGCCAGTACTACTGCTACGATTCTTTTTTTCATGTTTCCTCCTCTGACAGTTTTTCTGTCTCTTTTTCATTTCGGGGATGCCCCGGTATTCTTAAATATGTAAGTCAGAAACATGTTTTTCGCAACAAAAACAAAAACCCTTTCCTGTATCAGGTAAAGGGTTTGTACACATAAGAAACGAATGCAAAAAAGCTTCTGTCGCTTCTGCATTCCACACGTACAACCAGTTACTCGTGGCTTTGAAACAAATGTTTCTGTACAGCATTCAGGCAGGTCTCCCGGCTTGAAGATCGTTGCATCCGCCATCTTCCCGGTCTCCCAGTGATCTATCGGCTTCAGCTCC
The DNA here is from genome assembly GCA_934394665.1 of uncultured Acetatifactor sp. Lineage (GTDB taxonomy): Bacteria > Bacillota > Clostridia > Lachnospirales > Lachnospiraceae > Acetatifactor. Next base: position 50,685 of record CAKRRS010000009.1, read on the forward strand.
CTAATTACGGTGACGAGTTCGTGCAGGACTTACACCTGCTTCCCTTTTCACCGGAGCCAGCTACTTACGTGGCTGCTCCGGCACCTGAATACTCCATATTCAATTGTGGCTACTATATCACAGATTTTCTGAAATTGCAATGTCAATCAGTCATCTGTTCCACCGGCTGTCGGGATCAGTATACCTGAAAATTAGAGATTGGCGTCATTCCGGGCATAATTCAAGATCATTTCCTTTAAAATCAGCAGATCACCTGTATAATCCTTGTTGTCCGTTGCTCCCCAGATAAAACCACCTGCGTAATGGGTACACGCTGCCATCATGGTATGCACGGTCACACGCATGAACTGTTCCTCCGGAATATCCGTGCGGAAGGTCTTGTCCTCTTTTGCCTTCGCATACATCATATGAAGTCTTGTGTTGACGGAATTCAGGGATGCGTGGAAATTCGCCAGTTCCTCCTGCCGCACCGTCTGGTGTGTTATATAATTGTTGAAGTTGTCATTATACTGCAGCAGATCCTTATGGTTCTGATACATGCCGATATAACTGTCCAGCGTAAAAATAAATCTTCCGATGGCCGGAATATCGTGTATCGAAGAGATTGGTCTTACCTCATCCAGCTTGTCCAGATAAGCCTTCCATTTCGATGCGCAGACCGCAATAGCCAGCTCCGTCTTATTGTTGTAACAGCGGAACAATGTGGCACGTCCCACACCGGCTTCTTTTGCGACCTCATCCATGCTGACCGCTTCGATTTTCTTTTCCACAAAAAGTCGGAACGCTGTATCAATGATCCGCTGGTTGCGCCCTTGCTCTTTATCCATCTGTTTCTCGGATTTTCCCATTTTTCTCTTTCCTTTTCATACATTCTTACTGTTCATTTTATGGTAAAAGGCTGTGACTGTCAACGACTGTAAAAAGCTAATGTAAAAGTGCCTTGCAGATCCCTACGAATTTTCTTGTATTTAAAACGCCAATATCGGCGAAAAAAAATACAAAAGCAGGTGATTTTGTCTTATAGAAATGCTTTATTTTCGCCAAGTACGCAAATAAAAGAAATTCCGTACAAAAATTCCTGATTTTGGAACTTTTTTGTACGGAATCCATTATTTTTATACTATTTACACCAAACTGACTTATCAGTTACTTCTTCTGTCGTGTCAGGAGCGTAACAGCTTCGCAGTGCGGTATCATTATTTCAAACCTCAACATCCCGCGAACCCGCATAAACACTTGCTTTTTACACCCTTTGTTATTTTGCCATGTTTAATCAATGCTACTGTCTAAATTTGGCGTACAGACCGTTTGACTTGACTGACGTGTGACGGGTGCGCCGATATTTTCTAGCACCATTAATAACATTCTAAAAATTCTTCCAACAACGTTCTTTTAAGAATGCGCCAATGACCTCTAGTGGCTCACCTTCATAATATTGCACCAATAACTTCTTAAATTCCGGTACATCCTTTTCCGGTATAACTAAAAATCCCATACCTTGTGCAATCAGATAATGATTGGCAAAAATAACCGATGCTCGCTTATTTCCATCTTTGAACACCTGCGTTTTCATACAGTACATACATAACTCAATCGCTATCTCTATTGGCTCTTTATCCTGACTTCTAATTTCATCTATTCGCTCGATAACCACTGTTTCAATAGGTAATGGTGGTACATAGTTTGTTCCGCCTATCTGCACCGGAATACCACGAATACGACCTCCATCATAAAAGAAACCTTCATTAACCAACTTTGCAATATGACAAAGCATATGATAATTACTTTCACTTTGAATCACATCTCTATCTAAGATAAATTCCCAGGCGTGTTTCAAATTAAGAATCTTCTGCACATCCGTAGCCGATACCCCATGGACTTGTCCATTCTCGATAATATCCTCCGTTTGCGGAAATGTCGTTGCGACACCTTCTAACACTGCCTGATCATAAATGTTCGCTTTCAAATTTGCTCTGGCAAAATCCAAATTTTGTAATACTCTCGCTGAAAGTTCTTTATCTTCGTAACCAAGTGCCGCTAAATCTTTATTGATTTTACGAATGGCTTTATTTAAATCTTTGCGTTCCTTGGCATTACGCAAAAGCAACTGATATAGTTCATCTGAATATACGTCTACATAAGTAGAGGTCAATTTACCTGCTACTCGCTTACGCATATACAAGTATTTTGAACCATTTGATTCCTTAATTTCCGGATTTCCATCATATGGAATCAGATTAAGCCTCGCCTGTATATCCGCTTTTTGCTGTAATAATTCTTGAATTTCTGAATAATTTGCTCCCATTCATTTCACCTCTCTCTTTAGGGAACTTTTATGTTATATATTATATCAAAAAGTTCCCTAATTATCAAGAATTTTTTAGGGAGCTTTTTGACATGTTGTTTGTCACAAAAGTTCCCTATTATTAAATTTAGTGCACCAAAAGGATTGCTATACAAATAAACATAACAAAAAATTTAACCTTACCGCATTACTTCTTAATATCTTGTGCTTGTAGATGCCTGGCGTCAGTCAAACCCACACATTGTGCATCTCCTGCCGAAGCGGCATTCTTTTTATCACACTGCCTTCCGGCAGAAACCTGGTCTATGTGAAGCCAAGAGCTATGCGCAGAGAGATTTCGATGCATTTTAGCAGAATTTATGTGTTTTTAATAATGACAATGCGTTGACACTATGTGCATATTTGAGTATACTATACTTGAATGGAGGTGTTCTGTATGGCAACAACTAATTTAAATATTCGTACAGACAAGGCAATCAAGGACCAGGCGGAGGAAATCTTCAATGAACTTGGTCTGAATATGACAACTGCTGTAAATATGTTCCTGAGAACCGCTATCCGTGAGCATGGTATTCCTTTTGAATTAAAACTGGAAGTACCAAATGATACGACAGCCGCTGCCATTGAGGAAGGCAGAAAAATGATGAAGGATCCTTCTGCTCCGCGTTATTCCAGTATGGATGCGCTTAAGGCAGCTCTCGACATATGAAATACGACATTCAGTTTACCAATCAGTTTAAAAAGGATTTGAAGCTTGCCAAAAAGCAAAATAAAAAAAGCAGGTGATTTTGTCTTATAGAAATGCTTTATTTTCGCCAAGTACGCAAATAAAAGAAATTCCGTACAATAATTCCTGATTTCGGAACTTTTTTGTACGGAATCCATTGTTTTTATACTATTTACACCAAACTGACTTTTCAGTTACTTCTTCTGTCGTGTCAGGAGCGTAACTGCTTCGCAATGCATTGAAACTTTAGTTTGCATTAACATTCGCGCACGTTACAGAGTTTTTCTAATTTTTTACACCCCTAAGTGTGAATTACAAAAAGTTGCACCATTCCGGCGGACAAAACAACTACTTAATGTTTTCTTCGTTCCAGCCTTTCTCCTTTGCAAGTTCTTTTAAGGTCTCTGGCGAATTTGCCTCAGCCTTATGGATAGCGTCATGGGTTTTACTCTTCACAACTATTATGTTACTAGGATCCAAGGCTTTACTAGGATCATCCTTCTTTCGTGTCATATGATGTCCTTCTGCGTCGTCTTCAAATTCTTCTCCGGTTAATTGATCACACGTAATATTCTCAGCCTTAATTTTTTTCTTCGTGAGAGTAGGAAGTTCTTTCTGTATTCTATCAGAATTAATACTTCTTTCTTGTTCAAGTTCCGGTGATTCAATAAATGCATTCATACAATCTCTTGAATGCTTCAATTTTTCACGTTCTAACTGTGGCCTATCCTGCTGTATTTTATTGGTAATCTCTTTTTGACAAGCTGCTACCGAAGCGTATTTCTCATCCCCGTTTTCAAATTTGTCTTCATCATCCAAATTATTATAAAACTTATTAGCTCCTGCCTTATCAGTAACTAGGATATCCTTTATTTTCTTTTTTCCTATATATGCTTTCCCTTTACTGTCAATAATGCCCGTCTCATTAATTGCTTTTTGAGGTAGCAAATTTTCCTTTTCAGTTAATTTAGAATTATGAGGAAATTTGATATCAAGGTTCTGGGCTTCATGCTTAATAATTTCATTCTTTTCACCCATCTTACACCTATTCCTCTATCATTGTATCATACAATTTTTTGAGTACGATAAATGCATCCTTATCAATTCCTTCAGTATCTGGGTGAATATATTTTTCAATATTCTTAAACCATTTTTGTGCTGATTCTTTGTTCTCATACATCTGATCGGTAATACCTAGTAATTCATTTCGTTTCTTTCCTTCCAGTTTTGTTAAAATGTATTCGTATTTTTTACTTTTATTAACAAAAAACTCATCAGTAAAACCAACCCAATTTTTCTTAAGGCAATTAATTACTTCAAGTAATTCTTCATACGTATTTGCATTTGTGTTCAAAGGAAATATTAACGCATTTATCTCATTTCTAATTATTTCCTTACTTCCAAGAGATTCCAACCGTGATATATCTTCTATATTCGAAAACTTGTTCATTTTCTCAGTCCCTTCCTTCACCTCATAACCATTTCAAATGCCTTTTTCTTAGACATTCCATAGTCCTCAATAAATACATGAATAGACTCCCCGGTACTTTTTTTACAAATTATAGCTTCGCCCAAATCTGTAAAAGGACCTTCTAATCATCCTCTATTTCCAAATCAACTGTATCTAATATTTCCAGCCACCCATAATCATAATTTTCTGTCTCATACGCAACAAAGCCTCTTTTATAATTCACTTTCTGAACCACTGCTCTCATGATTATTTACCTCCTTATCAACGTCTTTCCAGCTTAATAACAATGCTAGATAAATAAAAGTAACTAAAACGCAAATAACAAATAAACCAAGTGATATAATTGGCACACATAAACAACTATAATTATATGTACAATCTATTAATGCACACACCAAAGGAAAAAAACTCCTAAAATTGAAAAAATGATAAAAATAATCAATCCCGATTTCATTCCCTTTGGTTTTTTTATTTCCCTCTTTTTTTCTTCATACTGTGATTTTTCAAATTTTAATTCTTCAATCCTCAATTCCAGTTTTTCGGCTTCTCCTGCTTTTTCGTGATACCACAGTCCCGCAGTTTGTGGAACAATATCTCCAACATCAATTAATGATGCAGAAAATAATAATGAATTTGCACTTCGCTTTTTTGCCCTCTTTTCAATCTCAAATAGCACTTTTTTACAAACCCCATAATCAAATTCATTTGTATACTTTTTTGCCAATACCACCGGTACTTTATCTGAATTCACATCACAGACTTGTTCTTCATTCAAATCAAATATTTCTTCACAAATTTTTAATGCTCTCACCCAGTACCTTTCCATTTTAAAATAATCGAGCTTTGGTTTTTCTTCTGGCTTATAAACTATATCTATACTTCTATGATCCACCAGCATAGACACATTATCTCTTACAAAATCAAGCGCATCATCATCGTCTAATTTTTCTATTATATCGTCGTGCTGCTTAGTTTTCATATTGAGCTCATCATTAATTTCTTTGATTTTGTCTAAAATGTTGTCTCTATCAGCACTGATACTTATTAATTTTGAAGCAATAAAGCCGCCAATAATTGCTATAATAGTTGCTGAACATCCAGCAATTGAATAAAAGAAACTAGAATAATCCAACTTAATAGCCCTCCATACCTTTTTACACAAAAATAGTATTAAACAATTTTATCGATATCATCTGTCTCAATTTGAGTATTTCCGCCCAGAACAGAAGCCAAAACAGCAACTGTACCGCCAACTACAATAGTAGCTAAAGTAGCCATACCCGCAATAAATCGCTTATTCTCTGTATCCTTCTTATCAACTTTCTCAGTAACATCCTTCATCTGCTCGATAATGTATTTTTTCTGTTCAAATGTTAGATTTTCATTTTCGAGCTCTTTTTGAAGTGAAGTAATTATGGCATTATACGTGTCATAAACCGCTTTAACACTTTCATTATTAGACTCCAATCCCTTATCCAAGAATACCTTATATTCTGTTAACATTTCTTTAGTTGTATTAGCAAATTCGGGGAACTGCTCAAGTGCCTTCTTTGCTACTTCTGGATCCATCTTGTCTAACATGGATGCCATTTTAATCACCTTATCTTTAGTAAGGTGTCTAAAATCTGCAATATCTAGTTTTTTAAGTACTTTTGCTTCTGACATCATAGTATTATTCCTCCTCATTCGCTAATTGACCTAATACAAAATTACATTCCGTTATCTGCTGCTGGTCATTTGTTATTTCACGCTGCAACTGTTCTATGGCTGCTAATTTCTGGTTGATAGACTGATTACGTCTCTCAATTTCTTCCTGAAGATATCTAGTAACATCCTCTTTTGAAAAAGACTCATCACCAGTCTCCTTTGCCTTTTGGACTGCCGCCAAATAAGTAGCTGCAATACCACCTACAATTGGAGCCGCTGCAATCGGCATCATCATAGCTGCACCTACTAGGCCACCGGCCATACCAGCATATTTAGGTGAGCTCTTAAGAAACTTATTCAAATCACCTTCAGTTACCACGTGTCCATCTTTTCTAGATGCCTTTTCCGCATGCAACTTTCCACTACGAATCCATCTTCGAACCGTTTCCGGTTGCGTATTAAGCATATCTGCTATCTGTTTAACATTATATGTATCCACTGAGCACACCTCACTTTCTTTGTCTCTAGTAATAGAATATCACCTTTATACACATTTTGTAACATAAATGTTGTATTAAAGTAGTATTAAAATCAAAAAAGCCGGTAAGCAAACCACTCTCGGTTCACCCACCGGCCATTTAACTTTATCTCTTATTCAGTTGCTACTTCAAACTCTGTTCCATAGCTTCCATTTTTGATTGCAGCATAATCAGAAAGCATATTTGTATTGCCTACTGATGAACTATCTGACGTT
>CAKRRS010000010.1 GCA_934394665.1 uncultured Acetatifactor sp.
TATCTCCTGTCCTTTTTCCAGACGATACTGTCCGTAGGGGTATGTCCACACATGGAAATATATCCGTCAATCCCTGCGAAGAAAAAGGAATCGATGTCCATTGTCCCCATCAGATAATATCTGTCTTCTTCCCGTACTTCGGGATCGGACGTCATTGCATGGGCAAACAGATAATTTTTCCCATCTACTTCCAATTCCTTCTGTAACGGCAGCCTCTTGATCAGATCGGCAATATTCAACATATCTACTTCCGTGATCCTTTGGCGCAACAGTTCGAAAGAATTATAACCGTAGGCATTCAGTTTTTTGCGTTTTCTCTCAGGCGTTGCAAAGTATTCCAGAATATAGTCTGCCAGCCACTCATCATGATTGCCACGGATCCAGCTGCATTTTCCCTGTAATCCGGAAAGTGCACAGTATACGCCGAACGGATCGGCATTTTCTCCTCCCCGGTCGAAGACGTCTCCCAGGACGATCAACTCATCGTCTTTCGTAATGTTGATCTGTTTCAATACTTTATTTAGTTTAGTGATATCATTGTGGATATCCCCCATCACATAGTGCAATCCCTATCTCCTCCTAATCACCGTTTTCTTCCAGATCAAAATTCAGCCATAACACATTTGGCGGAAGATCTCGAAAATCTTCCGCCAAATTTATATCTCTTATCTCTATAACTCTTAAAAATCCCCGAACCAAATATTCAGATCCACTTCTTCATTGATACCGTCCACAGCACCTTTTTCACTGTACTGCCATACTTTATACGCATACGGATAATACAGATCATCATTATAATAAGCGAACCACTTGTCATACTGCTCCAGCTGTCCAAGATCCAGCATCAGGGTGCTCATCTCCATGTTATGATAGATCATGGGCTTGTAGCCTGCATCCTGAATGGTCTGGCAGAACAGTGCGGTCAGGTGGGTTCTCTCTTCCACACTCAGATCATTGGCGCGTCCCTTGCCGCCGCTGACTTTTTCCACATCGTAAACGATGGGAAGTTCAACATTGTAAGGCTTTACCTTCTCTAATACAAGATTCGCCTCTTCCAACAGTTCTGCATCCGTAATCGCCTGGGAATAGAAGTAGACACCTACTTTGATGCCTGCCTGCAGGGCACCCTTGATATTCTGTTCGAAATATTCATCTTCTACTAACTTACCCTCGGTACCGTATCCTCTGAGTCCCACACGGATAAAAGCGAATTCTACGCCATCCGCAGCGACTTTCGTCCAGTCGATATTGCCCTGATGCTTGGAGACATCGATGCCCTTGTGAGACACTACCTGACCATCCTGTAAATACTGGACTTCACCGTCTTCCAGGACATTCAGGTTCTCCAGTACATAATCATTTTTCTGTAAGTCATCGCGGATCGGCACGAAGTTAAAACTTCCGTTGCTTACGACGACCAGTTCATTCGGATAATACGGACGTAAGGTCTCTACCATCGTCGTTCCCGAAGTCAGACCGTCGCGGATTCCCGTCAGGATCTTATTCTCTTCTTCGTCCTCAGCCTGCTGCTTCGCCTCGGCGACCAGGGCATCTACTTCTTCCTGGGTATAAGTCTTTACCACTTCCTGCGTACTCTCCTCCGTCTGGCTTCCGGCTTCCGCAGCTGCCGCCAGATCATTGGCATTGCTCTGGAACTTGTTGTCGATCCAGGAATACAGGATACCGGCAATATAGGTTACCAGTACCAGTACAATCAAGCATCCGGTCATCACCAGAATCGATGCTATCGTATTATTCTTCTTTCTTTTCTTTGCCTGGCTCAGACGATCTTCGCTGATACGCCTGTTTTCGTTTTGTTTTTTCATAAGTACTCCCACTCTCCTTTTATCTATACTTTCTTTCTATTGTCATGTTTCTAATATACTGACAACTTACCAAATACATTACTTCTGCATAGTCATTCGTAAAACAGTGTTCGCCAAAGAGACGCTCCGGCGATGCAATTCTGCACTTGACACTTAGTTATAATATAATAGAAATCCTTGCGGAAAGGAAGAGGAAAATTTATGTTTATGATTTCTTAATGTTTTCTCATATCTACAGTGATGCATTCTCATATATACAATAATATTTTACCTACCAATCCCTCTATCCTGCCATCTCCCTCATCTCGCGCAGGATTTTTTTCTCCAGACGGCTGACCTGTACCTGGCTGATCCCCAGGATCCCGGCGATCTCCGTCTGGGTCTTATTCTGAAAATAACGCATGCGGATCAGTTCCCGGTCTCTCTCAGACAATTCTTGCAGTAATTGTGCCAAAAGCATATGGTCTAGCAGTCTGTCCTTTTCCACATCATTTTCTATGGCGCTGCTGCTCCCCATGCTCGCCCCCACACAACCCTGCGCCGCAGCCACGACACGGTCGACCAGGCACAGTTCACTTCCGTCTTCCTGTCCGCTGCCGCTATAGAGCGATTCCACTTCCGCTCCGGCTTCCATCGCCTGAATGATTTCTTCTGTCCCGAGCCCTGCTTCTGCTGCGAGTTCCTGCAGAGAAGGTTCTCTGTGAAGTCTCCCCTGCAGGCGCTGTCTTGCCAGCTTTACCTTCAGCCCGTCCTCTTTGATCGTGCGCGATACCTTCAGCATTCCGTCATCCCGTAGAAACCGTTTGATCTCTCCCATGATCATCGGCACGGCATAGGTGGAGAATTTTACTTCCAGTTTTAAATCAAATTTATCGATTGCTTTCATGAGACCGATCACACCAATCTGAAAGAGATCCTCCGGGTCGTATCCCCTGCCTAAAAATCTCTTCACGATATGATGCACCAGTCCCAGGTTTTTCTCGATCAGTACTTCTCTTGCCTCTTTATCTCCGCTCTGTGACTTTCCGATCAGTACTGATACTTCTTCCATGCTTCAGTCCTCTTTCCCGATCCAGTCTCCGCAGCGCATCTTTTTCCACATATGTACACAGGTTCCCTTGCCGGGAGCACTTTTCACTTCCAGGTCATCCATGAAGGCTTCCATAAATGCGAATCCCATGCCCGACCGTTCCAGCTCCGGCTTCGTCGTATACAGCGGTTCCATGGCACGGCTCACATCTTCGATGCCCTTTCCCTGATCTGTGACTTCGACAAACAGCATGTCATTCTCCAGTACACAGTGCAGCCGCACTTTCCCGGGATGAATCACCTGATATGCCGGGATGTTCTCCCCGTGTCTGCTGTATCCTGCCAGATTCTCATAACCGTGAATGATGGCATTGGTCACTGCCTCCGAAACAGCGGTTTTGATATCCGACAATTCCTCCAGCGTAGGATTCAGATGGGTAATAAAAGCTGCTACCGCCACCCTGGCAAAGCTCTCATTGCAGGAAATTGCATCAAATACGATCTCCATCTCGTTCCGGTCTTTTGCAGGAATCCTTTCTTTTTGTCCTGCGTTGATTTTCCGGCATTCCGTTTTTTCCTCCTTCGTTATATACATCATTTCCCTGTCTGCTACCATACTCTCCTCATTTCTGCGTTAATAGTTATACTATTTTTCGCTATTTTTTGCATGATTTCTTTCATATTTCAAAAAATTTATTCTTTTATATTACAGGATTCTCATTTTCGTCTATCCCTTTGCAGCAAGTTGCAGTTACCTCATTCATAACCATAAATTACAAGGATAATAATCTTTTTATGCTGGTTCATCCTGGCAGTATTTCAACGATCTTCTGTAGCCCGGACATCCGGAAAATCCGCTGAATCTGCCTGTCCGCATGAATCGCGTAGACGTGTCCGCCAAAGCAGGAAATCTTGCGATATCTCCCCATGATGATCCCGATTCCGGAAGAATCCATGAACCGCGTATCTTCAAAATCAAACACTACATTCTCCACCTCGTCTCTGACCAGTAACCGGTCGGCGCCCTCGCTGATGTAGGATGCCCTGTGGTGATCCACTTCTTCCGGCATACGTACCATCAGACAATTGTCAATAATCTGAAAATCTTCCATACTCCCTCACATTCTGCCTTTTACGGCTTATTTTTATAAAAAAAGAAAACTCCGGAGCATTGGGATCTCCTAAGAGTTTTCTTTCGTGTGTTACAATATTTTGATTGTCTGATGGTATCTGAAAATTACACTGTCCTATTGTGCTGTATTTTCCGCCAGCTGGCTGCGATATCTCTGGGCACTTCTGGCAGTCTCCGTATCCGGGAACAGCTCAATGATCTTGTCATAGGTAGTGATGGCATTCTGCGTATCATCGCTCTTACGATAAGAATTTCCGAGGCTCAGCCATGCGTCCTTGTTGTTCTCATCATAGATGACCGCTTTGGATAAGTTCTCAATTGCAGTCGCATAATCTTCACTGCGGTATGCATTGTAGCCTGTCTCATAATATTGTGCCGACAGCTGCGGTCCGATCAGACCAAGCAGTGTCTTATACAGATTCTGGAATGCCTCAGATGTCTCGTCCACATTGACGGATGCGGAAATACTTTCCAGATTTGCCGCCGTCTGGGTGATATCCTGCGTCTCCAGATAAGCAGTTGCCGCAGCAAGCAGACTGTCGATGGTCTGTAATGTGCCATCCGTTCCCACGTATCCCTGCAGTTCCTGATTCAGTGTATCGTTTTCCGTCTGGAGTGCTGCCATCTGGGTCTCCAGTTCCTGAATCCTTGAAGTCTTGGTATCTAACTGGTTCCCGATATCGGTGATCGTCTTCTGTGCTTCGTTATTGGCATTGGACACCGCTGCCGGAACCACCAGAAAATACATCACCGCCAGTCCGATTACCAATCCGATGGCGATATTGATCAGGGAAGAAAGTCCCGTGCTCTTCTGCTCTTTCACATTCAGTGGCTGGATGATGATCTCATTATCGCTCTGATAACGTACCGCATCATCTTTTTTACGGCGGCCGGTCTGCTTGCTGCTCTCGTCGGGCACAAGCTGCATCTCCACTTCCTTCAGGTAACGCAGCGTCTGTGTGTTATTGCGGTCGATATCCATGCACTTATGCAGCTCTCTCTCCGCCTTCTCCCATTGCTCGCTGTCCATATAGAGCAGTGCCAGCAACTGATGCGCCCGGATAAACTTCGGGTTCAGAGACAGTACCTTCTTTAACTGAATGATTGCCAGATCTTTGCTGTCCTGGTTGCAATAGGCCAGTGCCTGATTGTATTTCTTAATGGTCTGGTTAATGGCATCCAGACGGGAAGCATTGGATTGCAGCATATTGATATAATCGTCCGCAATATTTTTCTCCGGACGCATATTTTTGCTGATGACCCATTCGCTGAGAGCCGCAACGACTTCTCCGGTCTCAAAGTATACCAGTCCCAACAGATTTCTGGCTTCTATATTATTCTTGTTGAATTTCAGGCTCTGACGCAAGCTGTTGATCGCACCCGTGAGATCCCGTACTCCCGCTTTCTCCAATCCGTCATTGTAGAAGCGGTTGGACATACTCATGATCTTTTTATAGAGGGATACATCTGCTCCACAGGCAGTACAAAAATCGTGCTCTGACAGTTGGCAGCCGCAGTTATAACAAAACATGCCGTCCCTCCTTATTTCTTTTCTTTCTCTTCGGTTTCTTTTATCATTTTCACCAGCAGATCCGCCGCATCTGTCAGATCCTGATTGTAGATGGCTTCTTCAGCGTCTTCCACTTCCAGACTGGGATGAAATTTCTTCAGTTCTTCTTCAAAATTAATCATGGTCCAAAGACTCCTTTATTTCCCCGACAAGATACAGACTTCCGGCGACATAGAGCCGTTCCCCGGGCTGTCTGTCCCGAAGCTCCTGTCGGAATGCTGTATCAGCTTCTGTATACATTGTAAAATGATGGTCCGGATAATCTGCCAGCAGTACTTTAAGTTCCTCTAAAGATACTGACCTTGCCGTGTGCATATGGGTAAAGGCAATATGATCAAACAACCCGGAGGTTATGATCCGTCGTATCATATGCCGGCAATCCTTATCCGCAGCCACACCGAACAACAGCCTTCTGCCGTCCGTACAGCCGTCCTGCTTCACGGTATCCAGAAAAGCCCTGATACCGTCATCATTATGTGCCCCATCCACATACACCTCCGGGAGCACTTCTTCCATGCGTCCCTGCCAGAAACAGTTTTGGATGCCCTGCTGAATTTCCGCGACCGTGGGGCATCCGGGTACCGGCTGCATCTGCCTGCCGTTTTCTCCTGTCCCCACCTTTCGGTCGGAAAACAGTACTTCCATTGCCCGAACGGCCAGTGCCGCATTCTCCATCTGGTATCCGGCTATGGTATGCAAAATGAGACTAATATAATCATAATACTCAGAACGCAGGGAAAAATCAATGTATTTCTTCTGAAATCCAAGGAAAGTATAGTCCTTTTTCGACACCGGTATCTGTGGGGCACCAAGTTCTGACGCTTTCCGGCAAATTACCTTCGTAGCGTCCATATCCCCGTCCCAATATACCACCGGCACACCGGGTCTTAAAATTCCTGCTTTCTCCGCAGCAATTTGGGCCGTCGTATCCCCCAGATACTGCACATGATCCAGGCTGATCCGCGTGATCACGCACAGAACTTTATTGTCAACATAATTCGTCGCATCCAGTCTGCCGCCCAGACCGGTCTCTATGATACAGTAATCCGGTTTTTCTTTTGCAAAACAATATAATGCCATGCAAAACAGGTATTCATAAAAATTAAGCTGAAACTCCGGCGCTGCTGTTTCCTTTTCCGAGATATCTGAAGGAAGATTCACTTCCTGCAGCTTTTCATAAACCGTAAGAAATGTCTGTAAAAAATCTTCCCGGGAAATCATTTTCCCGGAAGTCACAAACCGTTCGCGCATATCCACCAGGTGTGGCGAAGTAAACATGGCGGTACGGTACCCTGCCGCTTCCAGTATAGATCTCATGTATGCGCAGACAGAACCTTTTCCGTTCGTACCGGCGACGTGAATGATTTTCAGATTCTGTTCCGGATTCCCTGATTGCTTCAGAAACCAGCGCAGATCCCTATTGTCGTTTGGATCCTTTTTGACAGTAAAGCGGGGCATATCCTCAAGATATGCCACCGCTTCCTCAAATGTCGTAATATTAAAGTCGTCTTTTTTGTCGCTTCTATTACTGTTTTTGTTCTCCATGCCTTTTTCCTTACCGGCACTATTGCTTTTTGTTACTGTCTTCACTACTGTTTTCTGTAGTATTCCTTCCGGCTCTGCTGTCTCACCGACTGCAGCCGCAGGATTATGACAGCTGTGCCAGACGATTTGTCACCTGTTCCATCATCTGCTCGTATTTTGCCAGCTTCTCTTTTTCCTCAGCAATCTTCGCTTCGGGAGCCTTGGACAGGAATCTTTCATTGGACAGCATTCCCTTCGAACGGGCAAGCTCTCCTTCCAGTCTCTTCTGCTCCTTCTTCAGACGCTCAATCTCCTGTGCGATGTCTACCAGCTCTGCAAACGGAATGTACAGAGTTGCACCGGGGATCACTACGGATACCGCATCCTCTGCGATTCCGGTCTTGTCAGCCTGGATCATGATCTCATTTGCGTAAGCAAGGCTTGCGAAGAACAGCTTACCGTCCTCGAAGATCTTGCGGATCTCTGCATTTTCGCTGACTACATAGACACTTGCCTTACGGCTGGGCGCTACGTTCATCTCGGTACGGATGTTACGGATACCGCGGACAGCTTCCTTAATCGTTTCGATAGCCTTCTCCTCTGCGAGGAATGCACGGTCTTCGCTGTACTCCGGCCACTTGCTGATCATGATGGACTCTTCTTCGCTCTGGATGGTGCAGAAGATTTCCTCGGTGATGAACGGCATGTAAGGATGTAACAGCTTCAGCGCATCGATCAGGACAGTCTTTAAGATCCACAGTGCCGCATTCTGGCTGACTGCATCATCAGTGCTGTACAGACGGGGTTTTACCATCTCAATGTACCAGTCACAGAACTCATCCCAGATAAAGTCATATACCTTCTGTACGGCGATACCCAGCTCGAAGTGATCCATGTTGTCGGTCACATCTTTTACCAGCGTATTTAACTTGGACAGGATCCACTTATCTACGGGCTGTAAATCTGCAGCCGCAGGAGTAGTGATATCTTTTCCGGTCTTCTCCAGTGCCTGCTCCATGTTCATCATGATGAAACGGGAAGCATTCCATACCTTGTTGGCGAAGTTACGGCTGTTCTCTACTCTCTCATAGTAGAAACGCATATCGTTGCCCGGTGCGTTGCCGGTGATCAGGGTCAGACGCAGCGCATCGGCACCGTACTGGCTGATGATCTCTAAGGGGTCGATTCCGTTGCCCAGAGATTTGGACATCTTACGTCCCTGGCTGTCACGTACCAGTCCGTGGAACAATACGGTCTTGAAAGGCTTCTCTCCCATCTGCTCGTATCCGGAGAAGATCATACGGATAACCCAGAAGAAGATGATATCATAGCCGGTTACCAGCACATCTGTAGGATAGAAATACTTCAGATCCTCGGTCTGATCAGGCCATCCTAATGTTTCGAAAGGCCACAGTGCAGAGGAGAACCAGGTATCCAGTGTATCGGGATCCTGTGTAAAGTGGGTGCAGCCGCACTTGGGACATACCTTCGGCATCTCCTTGGCTACTACTACCTCGCCGCAGTCATCGCAGTAATAGGCGGGAATTCTGTGTCCCCACCACAGCTGACGGCTGATACACCAGTCACGGATATTGTCCGTCCAGTTGAAGTAGTTTTTCTCCATACGTTCGGGGATCAGCTTGATCTCACTGTTCTTTACCGCTTCTCTTGCGGGTTTGATCAGTTCCTCCATTTTTACGAACCACTGGTCTTTTACCATAGGCTCGATGGTGGTCTTACAACGGTCATGGGTACCTACGTTGTGTACATGATCCTCGATCTTTACTAACAGTCCCATCTGATCCAGTTCTTCCACAATGGCTTTTCTTGCTTCGTAACGGTCCATGCCTTCGAACTTGCCGCCGTTTTTATTGATGGTGGCATCATCGTTCAGAATATTGATGATCGGCAGGTTATGGCGCTTGCCGACCTCAAAATCGTTGGGGTCATGGGCGGGGGTGATCTTAACGACACCGGTACCGAACTCTCTGTCTACATAAGCATCTTCCACGATAGGAATCACACGGTTTACAATAGGCAGTAATACTTTTCTGCCATGCAGGTGGGTATATCTCTCATCATCCGGATGGATGGCTACTGCGGTATCACCCAACATCGTCTCAGGACGGGTGGTGGCAAAAGTCAAAAACTCTGTGGTGCTGGGATTGCCGTTCTCGTCGATCAGAGGATATTTAATATGCCAGAAATGTCCTGCCTGCTCCTGATACTCTACCTCTGCGTCAGAGATGGAAGTATTACATACAGGACACCAGTTGACGATACGGGCACCCTTGTAGATGTAGCCTTTCTCGTGCATCTTCACGAATACTTCGGTCACTGCCTTGTTACAGCCTTCATCCATGGTGAAACGCTCTCTGTCCCAGTCACAGGAAGAACCCAGTTTTTTAAGCTGCTCGATGATACGTCCGCCGTATTCCTTCTTCCACTCCCAGGCTCTCTCTAAGAACTTTTCGCGTCCCAGATCATGCTTGTCGATGCCTTCTTCCTTCAACTTCTGAATGATCTTGACCTCGGTAGCGATACTTGCATGGTCGGTGCCGGGCTGCCACAGTGCGTTATAGCCCTGCATTCTCTTGTAACGGATCAGGATATCCTGCATGGTGTTGTCCAGTGCATGCCCCATGTGGAGCTGTCCTGTGATATTTGGGGGCGGGATCACGATAGTGAAGGGAGTCTTTTCGTGATCTACCTCCGCATGAAAATACTTTTTGTCAAGCCACTTCTGATACAGTCTGTCTTCTATGCCGTTTGGGTCATAGGTTTTGGCTAATTCTTTGCTCATTTTGTCCTCCTTTTGAATCGTCGCAATAAAAAAGCCCTCTGCCGGCTCTCGTCGGCAAAGGGCGTCATTAACGCGGTACCACCTTTGTTCACAGCTTGCGCTGCCTCATGAGACTTCTTACAAAGTCCTATCCGGTAACGGGGATAACTCGTGAGAACTTACGCCCGGAATATCCGGTCTCAGCTCTCCGGCTTGGAAGCTACCTTCCACACTCCTGTCTTGAAGCAGCCTTCCAGCGCATACATGCAGCCGCTCTCTCTGGTAAGGGGATATGTGTACTTCTCTTCGTCATTGCCTTTACAATTTGTAGGAAATTCTCTTTCAAAAAACTACTAATGAAAATATAGTACAGAAAGTGATTTCTTGTCAAGAAAATCTTACAGTTGTTCTCAAACGGTTTTCAATCTCCAATGATGCAATGTAAAATGCTTTCTGAACTGGCATGGTAAAAAAAACGTAATCTGGCTATTTTAAGCAAGCCACTTTTTTTATACACTGAATCCTAACATATCCCACCGAAGAAATGGGAATTATGAAAAAGAAACTAAAAGAGGAGATCATCATTATGGAAAAAAAGAAATCTTACGGCGTATTGATTGCAGGAGCGGTTCTTTTGATTCTGGGAATCATCCTGGCAGTTGTTACCCACAACAGCAGTTATCAGGAATCCGTATCTTACGGCAGCGAGTTAAGTGATGTTAAGGCACAGTTAGAAGAAGTAGATGCTTCCATCGAAGCAATTACCGCCGGCACTGCTACCGGCGATCTGGATGCCCTGAATGCTCAGAAAGATGAGTTATCCGCTCAGAAATCCACACTGTCCGATGAGAAGCTTTCCGCAGAACGTCCCTATTCTTACAGCCTGGTACTTGTATTCTTCGCTATTCTGCTGACGATCAAGGGATTGTATAATGCGATTGTGGGAATCGTTCCCACGCAAAAAGCAGATGTGAAGAAGCTGGCACAGGCAGGTCTGTTAGCAGCTCTGTGCTATATCGGATTTGCTTTCTTCAAGATCGACATTCCCGTGGGACCCGAGAAAACCGCGTTCCATCTGGGCAATGTGTTCTGTGTACTGGCAGCTTTATTGCTGGGCGGCTACTGGGGCGGTCTCGCCGGTGCCATCGGTATGACCATCGCCGATCTGACCACCGCTTATGTGACCAGCGCTCCCAAGACCTTCCTGTTAAAGCTGTGCATCGGTCTGATCGTAGGTCTGGTAGCTCACAAGATCTTCCACTTAAGCAAAGAGCATTCCGCAAAATACGTGACCGGCGTAACGATTCTTGCTTCTGCCTGCGGTATGGCATTTAACGTGGTAGCGGATCCTCTGGTTGGCTACTTCTATAAAATGTATCTGCTGGGTGTGCCTCAGGATATTTCCAAGGCTCTTGCCAAGATCAGCACCGTAACTACCGGTGTCAACGCCATCGTTGCTGTGATCTGTGCTTCCGTATTCTATCTGGCACTTCGTCCGGCACTGAAGAAAGCAGGATTATTCCATGATATCTAATTTCGATACTTCTAATAGAAATAGAAATGCACAAAAAGGCGGGGATTTCGTTCCCCGCCTTGCTATGATTAATGATATTGCCGGTTTCGGGCGTTGCTCCACCACCGTGTCGCTGCCCGTGATCAGCGTAATGAAGGTACAGGTATGCCCTGTGCCTACTTCTGTTTTATCGAACCATTTGGGATTTCCTCTGTGTCATTTTGATGATTATACTTGTCATATGAGAGATTACTTGAAAGTCTGGAACGATCTGGGGCTTACTTTCGATGGGTTATACTGTGGATTCTTAGGAAATGAAGAGCAGATCGACATTGTACGGGAGTTCGTGGAAATGTTCCGGCCGCCCCTGTTTCTGCTGGATCCGGTCATGGGTGATCATGGCAAAGCCTACTCTTCCATTACCGAAGCGCATATTCGTAAAATGAGAGAGCTGCTGCTTCTGGCGGATATCATTACGCCGAATATCACGGAAGCCTGCCTGCTGACGGATACCCCCTGGAAAGAAGGGGAATGGACGATGAATAAGTTGTCTGAATTATGCCAAAAGCTGGCGGAGCTGTGTCGGATGGATCCTACCTTGTCCTTATCCGGTTCTTCCCATGATGCATCCACTAGTGTTATCGATACTTCTCGTACTGTTTCCGATAGTACTTCTATCGTCATCACCGGGATCCGTCAGGGAGATTCTCTGGTGAACTTTCTGTGGGATGATGGTGTCTATACCACTGTTTCTACCCCTATTGCCGGAGCCTCCCGCCCCGGCACCGGAGATATCTTCGCCTCCATTCTCGCCGCCGATGCCGTCCGCGGAGAGACTTTGTTGTCCTCCGTGCAGAAAGCCGCAAATTTCGTAGGACTGTGTATCGCCGGAAGTGAAAAGGCAGGAACTCCTGTACAGGAAGGCGTGGTGTTCGAGAAATATCTGGCGGCATTGCTGTAATCCCTAACACTGTCAACTGTTCTTATCATAACAGTTGACAGTACCTTACCAATAAAGCTTCATATCCTTCCTCGCCTCTTCTTCCGGCAAGGCATACTTTTCCTTCAATTTTGAAGCTGTCCTGTCATAATCGATACCCAATTCCTTACAAGTAGTTATCAAAATTCTGATACTCTGCTGAATCTCTTTTTGAATTCCCCTGTTTTCCGCTTCATCTAATAAATCACACACTTTTATCTCTCCTCCTTTTGCTAATTTTATATTTTCAAGATATCTGGCATCTTCTGTCAATGCATACAACATTCGCAGTGTCCCTTCCGGATGTTTCAGCACTTGGTTCCTCTTCAACAGGCTTTCTCGATCCGTGAGATAATCCAGTACAATTCTAATATCTCCCTGGAACAAATTTTTTGTTGTCTTATCCAAATATCTCATATCGAAAACATGAAGTTTATTGTCACTGATGTATTCTTCTAACTCCTCGGGCAAGGATCGGTTTATCATTTCTTTAATTGATAATGCTGTATTCCACGGTGTCGTTCCCCAATTCAATACAATACTGATAACAGGATATATTTCAATATTTTCGCCATCTTGATATTGACTGCGATACGCTGCACCGTCATATCCCGCACATCTTAGAACCATTTGCGGATCTATCCTGCTTTGATTCTCTACATTATACAACGCATATACTTTATCCTGTGACATTTCATACATACTACAGTCTCTAAACTGATTATGCAATTCATTCCTTTTCCCACGATAAATACTTTCTGTCGGTCCCGGCAACAAATTCCCCTGTTCCACCTTGCCCCTTCCGGCATAAATCAACACATTAATCAATTCTGCAAAAACTTCTTTACATCCCATAAATATTTTTTCCGCTTTGTCTTTTTCCCCCATTTATTTATCCTTTCTCGATGTATCTATAGAAAAAGACAAAAGCAGTAAATATTACACTTTGCGTGCTTTTCTCTCAGTCTATTCGATTGTAAAAATGAAATCATGGCGAAACG
Source organism: uncultured Acetatifactor sp. (assembly GCA_934394665.1). Lineage (GTDB taxonomy): Bacteria > Bacillota > Clostridia > Lachnospirales > Lachnospiraceae > Acetatifactor. Next base: position 13,357 of record CAKRRS010000010.1, read on the forward strand.
CCTGAAAAGCACATATGATTCAAACAATATATGAATTGAAATAGAATCGTTCTTGCAAGATAAAAATAGCATATTCTGTTCGTAAAGGCAAGGACTTTTTCCAATCAAAAAAATGCCGAAAAAAAATGCAGGAAAAATCCGCCAAAGCTAGTATTACGGATTTGGCGGATTCTTTCTATAAATTAGGTTCCATTTTATTCAAACTGCACGCTGACACTTCCCATTGCGCATTCCAGATCCATGCTCTTTACCGCATTGTTGTTGATCTGTTTCTTCTGTGCCATGCCGGAATAACTATCGTCTCCGACGGTCAGTTCTCCCATGCCGCAGCTCAGATCATAGTTATAGTCTGTCTTTGCACCGGACAGTTCCAGCTGCAGTTCTCCCATGGAACATTCTCCGGTAAGCTGCTCCGTCACATCTCCGGTCAACTGCAAGGATCCCATGCCTACTGTAGCATCTACTACGCGGCTGCGCAGCTGTTCTGCAATCAACTGCCCCATTCCACAGTCAAACACGGACTGATCGGCATTTAACTCATCAAATACCATCTGTCCTGCTCCTACATGTGCTTCCAGATTGTCGGCAAACATTTTCTCTGCTTCAAGGCTTCCGGCACCCAGTTCCAATGTTGCCTGTTCCCATCGGCAGCCTTCTGGCACATACAGTGTGATGCTTCCCTTCCAATTGTCAGTCGTGTACTTTGCCGTTCCTCTTACCGTCAGCGTATTTCCTTCCACATATCCCTGAAATCTGCGCATGCCGGCTGCTTCCACATAGAAATGCTCATCTTCGGATGTTTTTACCTCCACGCTGCAGCCGCCGGCTTCCAGCTTAAGCTCCGTAATCCCGGCATCTGCGATTCCCAGATCAAATCTTTCGACATCCCCTTCCTGTATCGGGTAGTCCTCATCGAAGTCCATATTGTCGTCCAGATCATAATGCACATTCCCGGTATTTTCCTGAATCTGTTCCGCGACATTTTCACCCCACCGGTCTACAGAATCTCCCGAGACTCTTCCTCTGGTCACCGCCGACAATACCTCTCCAAAGGAAAAATATGGGGAACCATGTCCCAAGCTTCCCGTCACTCCCAGGAGTAATCCTAATAGTATAAAAATGAGTGCTGCCATCGCACAGACTTTCATAAATTTTTTCATAATGATACTATAACCATGCCTTTCTCAAAACCTGCTGCCTGTAAAGGTAAACCTATCGTTCTTACGCCGGCTGTCCCACCGTTTTCTGCTTCGCTCCTTTTTGGAACAAGCTTCCGATCCAATGACAAATTGCCGGAGTGACGATCCCTGCCATGGCAACGGTCAACATCAAAAACAGCAGTCCGACACCTCCGCAGATCAATCCTGCACCGATCAGCCCCATTCCCACAAAAGGATTATGGAACAAGCTTATCATTCCGGCAATTACCAGTCCGATCAATACCAGTAAAAGTACGACTGCCGTTATCCCGAATCCAATAATCAGTCCGAACCATCCGGCGATCAGTCCTGCTGCTGTTCCGATACCCGCGGAAGCCACTCCCAGGATCACCGGGGATGCCAAAATACACAACAGTATGATCAGAACGATCATTCCAGTGGACATTCCATCCTTTTTCTGCTCGGTCACTGTCTGTGTCTGCGCTGCACCGTTCTGCGTTGTACCATTCTGTGCTGCACTATTTAGGTTTTCACTCTTCCATGCACTCTGTTCCTGTGTCGCATCACCTGCCCCTGGATCCGCCGAATATGGAATTATCTCCATATAATCTACATCGTCCGGCATATAGGGATTCTGTTCATAACCATTTCCGAAAATATTCTTTTTAACATTGCCTGCCACTCTGGCAGGATTCCCCAATGCCTCTATGACACTCTTTTCATTTTCCGGACCTGCATCCTCAAAATATTCATTATAATATTGTATTGCTTTTTCCCGTTCTGTGCCGGGCAGATCCTGCAAAAGGCTTTCCAACTGCCTCATAAATTCCTCTCGATTCATCCTATTCTCCCATCCACGCTCTGATCATCAGACATTTTACATAATATTTATGCCGCATAGTATTGCTTTGTGGCTATACTATACGGCACGGCGTCGATAGCGTCAATATAGAGAAACCGTAAGAAATTCTAAAGACTTTCCAAAGACTGTGCCGCCGCTTTTGCCGCGGAGTTGTGTCCCTCACCGGTTCCGGTGGAAAGTATCAGTACCTTCATACAGTCTCCATCTTCCAAAAGTACGCACTATATGCCGGCAGAAGGCTTCCGCCGCCAAAGTCATGTTTCTTTCCGGTGATCAGATCCACTGCGGTACCACAGCCTGCATCAAAATGTGCCATGAAATCTGCACCGTCCGCATTAATGGCTACCATGACTCTCTCATGCTCGGATTTTCTCTCAAAAATACACTGCTTATTCGTCAGAAGTACCGACCGAAACGCTCCATAATTCAATGCTTCCGAATGCTTCTTGGCTTCTGCCAGTTTTGCGATCCAGTCACACAGGCTGTTCCATTCCGGTTTGTCAAAGCAGGGACGAAGCGCCGGATCCCCGTCCTCTTTCCGTGCTTTGAAGCCCCATTCACTGCCATAGTAGACACAGGGGATGCCGGGCATACCAAAGGCCATGGCATAGATCAACGGCAGATGATTTTCATTGTTTAAAATACTTGCCACACGAGTCACATCATGGTTGTCCACAAAGGAGAGCAGATGTTTTCCCTTATATAAGGTCCAGTTTTCGGGACCGAACTGACGCAGCAGGGAGTGTACGATTTCGAACATATTCATGCTGTTAAAGCTGCTGTAAAGTCCCTTATAGCACTCATAGTTTGTCGCGGAATGCAGCATCTGGTCATTCATCAGACGGTTATAATCTCCGTGCAGCATCTCCCCTAACAGGAAGAAGTCTGGTTTATATGCACTCGTCACTTCACGCAGCCTTCTGACAAAATTTTCATCCAGACTGTAGGCCACGTCCAGACGCAGACCGTCAATGCCGAACGCATCGATCCATCCCTTGACACTGTCCAGCAAATAATTGACAACGTCCGGATTCTGCAGATTCAGCTTCACCAGATCGAAGCATCCTTCCCATCCTTCATACCAGAGTCCGTCATTATAATTGGAATTGCCGCCAAAATCAATGCGGTAGAACCAGTTCACATAGGGAGAGTGCTCTCTGTTGCGGATCACATCCTGAAACTGTGCAAATCCTCTTCCCACATGATTAAACACGCCGTCCAGTACGACCCGGATGCCGGCCGCATGCAATGCATCACAGACCTCTTTGAAATCTTCGTTGGTTCCCAGTCTTACATCAATCTTCCGATAATCTCTGGTATTGTAACCATGAGAATCCGATTCAAACACCGGAGAAAAATACACCGCATTCACTCCCAGCTTCTGCATATGGGGGATCCAGTCCTCCACACGTTTGATCTCATGTCTCTGTATTCCGTCATTTTCAAAAGGAACTCCACAGAAACCCATCGGATAAATCTGATAAAAAACACTTTCATATGCCCACATATCTGTCACCATACCTTTATTATATAGTAATAGTTTTTAAAGACCCTTTCCAAGGTCTTACTACTTATCTCGTCATAGTCTTTCCTTTATGTAAGTTCTGCTACGACATGTAATATGCTATAGATTATTTTCACAATTCTCCGGCATACTGTCTCAGAAAAACTGCATTCACAATCGAAACTCAATCAAAATCTGTTTATAGCGTCATTGACTGATTCAGTACCATCTCTGTTATTTTATCCACATCCTATTTATTGCTATTATACACCAATTTGATCCGTCTGTCGTTTTTTATGTAAAAAACCTTGAATAATCCACAAAATCCACTGACTTATCCACATATACACATGTGTCATATGTGGTTATGTGGATTGTCATATTGCATATCAACTCTCGTATCACATCAAAAATCATTGTTTCTGCCACAGCCAGGCATCCCAGAAACGTTCCACCTTTTTAGCTACTGTATCCACAGTCACCGGCTGCACCTGTTCCCACTCTCTCGGAAATAATCTCCTGTAAGAATACTGTTGGAAACGCTCATCCAGCAGGACAATGACCCCCACATCCTCTGCCGTCCGGATCACACGTCCTGCCGCCTGCAATACCTTGTTCATTCCGGGATAACGGTAAGAATAATCGAAGCCGTTTTCCCCACTTTCATCAAAGTAACCCTTAAGGATCTCACGCTCACATCCTACCTGCGGCAATCCGGTTCCCACTACAATAACACCGATCAGGCTGTCCTTCTTCAGGTCAATGCCCTCTCCGAAGATGCCTCCCAGCACGCAGAAGCCGATCAGGGTCTGTTCTTCTTCCTCCTCGATCTCCATGCCGATCAGACTTTGCAGGTCACAGTCCTCATTTCCGCGGAAACGGTTCAGAAAGTATTCCCGTTCTTCCTCATTCATGGACTCCTGCTGGATGAGACATTCCTCTTCTTCCGTCATAAAATACTGTTCATAAATCTCATAAATATGGTTCATAAAAGAATAGGATGGGAAAAATACCATATAGTTGCCATGCCGGTTCTTCACCACTTCATGAATATATCTGGCAATGTTGTAATATTCTTCCTGCGATCTCCTGGTGAACTTACTGGTCACATCCCCTGCGATCAATATGGTTCGCTTCTCAGGATCAAACACCGAATGGGCATACACCTCATAATCTTCCTTTTCTCCGCCCAACAGCTTTTTATAGTACTGAATCGGCAGAAAGGTAGCGGAAAACAGGATCGTACTGCGTCCACGATGCATACATTCCTTCAGATTTTCCCCGGGATTGACGCAGAATAATTTAAGTTCAAAGCTGCCATCCTCGCAGACTCTGGTATATTTCACATAATTTTCATCCTGTCTCTCATAAATATCCAGAAAATGACTGAGTTTGAAATAGAAATCCAACAGCTGCCCGCGTACCTCGGGGTCGGATTTCTCCTGCTCCTCCAGATAGTCACTGATCACTCCGTGCAGCCTGGTCAGCGGCTGTACCAGCATATCGATATCTTCCACCAGCCGGTAACCGTCACAATCCCGTTTCATGGACAACAGCTGCGCATTGCACTTTTCCAGCAGCTGACTGATTCGCTCCGCATAACCTTCCCGTACAAAAATACTCTTACCGTCTGACTTTTTTAACTTTCGTCCCTTGATATATAATGAATCTGTCCCATCGCTTTCCTGAAGCGGTACCACTTGCGGCAATTGATTCGACATCTCTGTCATTTCTAATGTCATTTGACCGGAAACCTCGTATTTTTGCCGCTTTTTCAACGCTGCCTCTTCCATTTCCGACATGATTGTCTGTTTTATCTCCCGCTTCAGTTCCAGCAGATCTTCCTTGCGCAGAGGAGCACTGTACATCTCCCGTCCCCGCTCTAAGAGATTATGTGCCTCATCGATCAGAAATACATAATTGCCCTGACTGCCGTCTCCAAAGAACCGCTTCAGATAGACATGGGGATCAAAGAGGTAATTGTAATCTCCGATGATACCGTCGGCAAACAGGCTCAGATCCAACCCGAATTCGAATGGGCATACCTGATGTTTTCGGGCATACGCTTCTATTTTGCTTCTGGTAAAACTTTCTTCATGGGTCAGCAAGTCATAAATAGCATCATTTATCCGGTCAAAATGACCCTTGGCATAAGGACACTGCGCCGGATTACATTCCGTATGTCCCTGAAAGCAGATTTTCTCTTTTGCTGTCAGAATAATGCTCTTAAACCGCAATCCCCTTTCCCGTAACAATGAAAAAGTATCCTCCGCCACTGTCCGGGTAATCGTTTTGGCTGTGAGGTAAAACAGTTTATCCCCCATATCCTTCCCCATGGCCTTTACCGAAGGAAAAATCGTGGATATCGTCTTACCGACTCCTGTCGGAGCCTCCAGAAACAATTTTCTCTTATGATAAATAGTCCGGTACACATAACTGACCAGCTCTTTCTGTCCGTCCCGATATTCAAAAGGGAATTGCAGCTCTGCAATGGACTGCTGCCGCAATTCTCTCCACTGCCAGGTGTAATCCGCCCATTTGCGATAATTACCGATCAATGTCTGAAACCAGACTTCCAGCGCTGCGAATTCAAAATCCTCATAAAAATAACGGATATCTTCCGTCTCTATATTACAATAGGTAAGCCGCACCCTGATATAGGGCAATTCTTTCTGCAGGCTGTACATGTAAGCATAGCATTTCGCCTGCGCAATATGCAGCGGCAGAGGTGCTTTCAGCTTCGCCAGATCCCGATAGGTTCCCTTGATCTCATCGATGGTGGTCTCCCCATTCTGCTCGATGATCCCATCGGCACGTCCCTCCACGATAATGACATAATTCTCTGTGGGATGGGTATATTTCAGTGCTACCTCAGCCTGATATTCCGCACCCATACGCCGCTGGATCATACGATGGATCCTGCTGCCCTCCTGCATGGCATTCTCCGGGGATCCCTGCCTTCTGTCGTCGATGTCGCCACTGCGCAGGATAAACTCTACCAGGCTGCGTACCGATATTCTGACCTCTCCTGCCATATGGCTTCACCTCCCTTACTATTCATACAGGCTGTGACGCTTCAGGTTTTCAAGTGATTGCGGCACTCGTTAAGTCTGCATGAAAGCATGCGTTTTCTCGCTGCTTACAAAAATAAAACTACCCAGGTAAATAGTACTCTATCTTACCTGGGTAGTCAAATCACATTCTGTTGTACCAAAACCTGTCAGCCAATTCACATATTATATTAACATGCAATTGCACACTGTTTCAGCATCTCTTCGAATTTATCATTGTAGCCGTCATAAGATACGGTCAACGGCTTCGTGAAATCCAATCCATACACTCCAAGGAATGATTTGGCATCGATTACGTATCTGTTATAGCATATATCAATATCAAAATCACACTTTGAAGCTACATCAACAAAATGCTTCACGTCTTCAGGTGTCAAACGGATCGTCTTTAACATTTCTGGTTCCTTCCTTTCAATAGTAAAAAACAAAACCCGGAGAGTTCTCTCTCCTTACATCTTAAATCATTACTATTATAGCCAAACAAAACCAAAAGTAAAGCTATTTTTTTCTTCGAAAAAGTTCACATTTTAGCCGTTTTTACCATGTTGTTATCATTTTCACAATAGAAAAGCTTCCTACGGAAAACCTTTTCGGCGTTTTGTATATTCGTTACGTTACCGCGATAAAATCAAAATCCCAATTTAGCGAATTTTACCGAAATTCCACCATATATTCTTGGAACCGAAGCGGTAGCATATTTCTCTGTAATTCCCTGTTTTCGCGCTCTTTTATGGCTATTGTATGACAGAAGGAACGGAAAAGTTCCCGGTACTTAAGCTCTGCCCCGGTCAGTCTCTCCGTCTCCGGTCTTACTTTCTCCCAGACATCCCTCCCCTGCAAGATATACCAGGGGCTCCCTGCAGGATGTACCCCGAACAGATATCTCCCGGCGTCAAACAGCAGGAAATCTTCCATTGGAAATCGATCCGCAAAATGTACCATCAAAAAGGTCAGGATATTATTCTTCGGACAGATCTTAGCGTACAATATCTCACTCTCCAGTTCTTCGAACCGCGCAAATCCTCTCAGATGATCATATTCCCGGCCGGCTCCTCTTGCCAGACTGAAAGTCTGGTTCACATACGGATCCGCCAGAGCGTCCAGAAGATGTCCTGCCCGGGTCTTCTCCGCAAGGCCCCTGGCTATGGTACGATACACAGCCTGCGCTTTCTCCGGTGCAGGGGAAGAAAGTGCCAGACACAGACTTTCATAATCTTCCTCTCCAAATTTCCTTTTCAGGGTACGAATGACTTTCACAGTCTTCTCCGGATCCGGAATCACCTCTACAGATTCTGAAAACAACAGGTTTTCATCTATTGTCGTAACCATCGTGTCGCGGATATCTGAGTGATCCTGATACGTATTATAAATTGCGGTAAATATTCCTTCCAGGGAATCTTCACAATGGTATATCCTCATCTGTTCACCGCCTTTCCATCTCACAACTGTTAATTCCGTTTTTGAAACCATTGCACTCTTATGTTCTCGGCATTTCAACCGGCAAGTGCCTATGTCAAAAAAATTATTTTTCCATACCTGCCTGCGTTTACAGTTCTCCCGCCGCAGCAGGCAGAATCTCCTCCATCTGCACCGGCACGTTAAAGCTTGCATCGTCAAACAAAGTCATCTGACGGTAACTCATGCCGTCACTTCCAAACCGGATACGTTCACCGGCATCCGTCAGATTCCGCACAATATAATCCTCTTCCAACTTCGTAGGATACATCATTCTCCCATTACACGTAATAAAATAAACCGCCCTCTTTAACACCACGCCAAGCTTTTTTAAATCCGCAAATGTTAAATTGCAGGATCTTCTGGCGCTTAAAATCCTCCGTGCACTCTTCACTCCGATTCCCGGTACACGTAATAGGTTCTCATAAGCTGCTCTGTTGATTTCTACCGGAAAACATTCCAGATGTCTGACCGCCCAGTCTTCCTTCGGATCCAGCATCACGTTAAAAAACGGTCTCTTTTCATCCAACAGTTCCTCTGCGCGAAATCCATAGAACCGAAGCAGCCAGTCCGCCTGATACAGACGATGCTCTCGTAAAAGCGGCGGTCCTCCGGGAAGTGCCGGCAGACTCTTATCCTCGTTTACTTTCACAAAAGCGGAATAAAACACTCTCTTTAGCTCAAACTTCTGATATAAATTCTCCGCTACATTTAATATCTGATAATCCGTCTCCGGTGTCGCCCCTATGATCATCTGGGTCGACTGCCCGCCTCCCACAAAGGTAGGACTTTTCCGGTAGAGGATCAATTCCTCTTTATTTGCATGGATCGTATTCTGAATCTGCCGCATGGGCGTCAGAATATTCTTCCGATGCTTGTTCGGCGCCAGCGTGCGCAGTCCGTCCGCCGTGGGCAATTCCAGGTTCACGCTCATACGGTCTGCCAGATATCCCATTTTCTCAATGAGATCGGCATCCGCACCCGGGATTCCCTTCACATGGACATAGCCGTTAAAATGATACTTGTTGCGCAACAGCCAGATCGTGCGGTACAAAAGTTCCATGGTAAAGTCCGGATTCTGTAGTATTCCGGAACTTAAGAACAGTCCTTCAATATAATTCCGCCTGTAAAACTGCATAGTCAACGTACAGATTTCCTCCGGTGTAAACGTAGCTCTGGGAACATCGTTCGACTTCCGGTTCAGACAATATTTACAATCGTAGATACATTCATTCGTCATGAGGATCTTAAGCAAAGAGATACATCTGCCGTCCGAAGAAAAGCTGTGACAAATGCCCGCAGCCGCACAATTTCCCATATGCTTTCCGTCTCCCTTACGGTCCACGCCGCTGGAGGTGCAGGCCACATCATACTTCGCCGCATCCGTCAGAATCTCCAGCTTCTGCATCACAGATTGCTCTCCTGCCTGTACTAAATATTCCATACGTTTCCTTCTTCCCTGAAATGTCATAAAACTTCTTAAAATAAATAATTTCTTAATAGGCACTTTTAATAAAAATCTTTTCATATGATAAAAAGCTTATATCTCTTTTCATAATACAAAATTTTTTTAATCAATATGAATCTCCATAGAAATCATCTTTGCCTGTTCTATTCTTTTAATCAGAACATTTGTTCTGTATTTGTATATAAAATAGCACGCATGTTCGATTTTTGCAAGTGGTTATTTTTTCCGAAAAAAGGGTTGCAAAATAACGCATTTCGCTGTTAAATAGTATAGGAGATTTTTTCTTTTTTTAGTACGCAGCCGCCCGGGCGGCAGAATGAGAGGTCAGTATGTCAAATATTGTCATACCTAAAAATTACAAGTCTTCCCTGAACCTGTACGAGACACAGGTTGCCATCAAGACAGTGAAAGACTTTTTCCAGGGATTATTATCAGAGCGTCTGCACCTGCTGCGTGTATCTGCTCCCTTGTTTGTAGATCCCACATCCGGACTGAATGATAATTTAAACGGTGTGGAACGTCCCGTGAATTTCCATATTGCTGCGCAGGGAGACCGTGAGGCAGAGATCGTACAGTCTCTGGCCAAATGGAAGCGTTATGCATTGCAGAAATACGGTTTTAAGCCCGGTGAAGGTCTCTATACCGATATGAGTGCCATCCGTCAGGATGAAGAGACCGACAACATCCATTCCATCTATGTGGATCAGTGGGACTGGGAGAAGATCATCACCAAGGAAGAGCGGAATCTGGAGACTCTGAAAGAGACTGTCTGTACCGTATACAAGGTTCTGCGCAAGACTGAGAAATATATGTCCATTCATTATGATTACATCGAGGAGATCCTTCCTCATGACATTTTCTTCGTAACCACCAGTGAGCTGGAAGAAATGTTCCCCGACTACTCTCCGAAGGAGCGGGAATACTACATTGCCAAGGCGAAGGGCGCTGTCTGCATCATGCAGATCGGTGAGACCTTAGAGAACGGCAAGCCTCACGACGGTCGTGCTCCGGACTACGATGACTGGAGTCTGAACGCTGATATTGTGGTATATTATCCTGTTCTGGATATCGCTTTGGAGCTGTCCAGCATGGGTATCCGTGTGGACAAAAAAGCATTGCTTGAGCAGTTACAGAAGGCAGGCTGCCCCGAACGTGCAGAACTTCCTTACCACAAAGCAGTCATAAACGGCGAGCTTCCCTTTACCATCGGCGGTGGTATCGGCCAGTCCCGTATCTGCATGTTCTTCTTAAGAAAAGCTCACATCGGTGAAGTACAGTGCTCCCTGTGGTCTGACGAAGTTATGAAGATTGCAGAAGAAAACGGATTACAGCTGTTGTAAAATAACCACAATACGCAAATAACACGCAAGATTGTTATTCATGAAAGCTCTTAAAAGGTTAATAAAAACCCCGGTATACATTAACGTGTATTCCGGGGTTTTTATTATAGTATCTAACGCTTATTCATAAATCACGAATTTCTCATTTTCAAAAGTCTTCTCATATCCGTACGCTTCCATGAACTCCCCGATCAACAATAGCTTCGGATGATCCACGATCAGACTGCGCTCTTTTTCCGTAGGCTGCAATGCTTCCAGCGCGGTCTCTCCCGCTTCCAGATATGCGGCATATTTTTTCTCCAGCAGCACCACCGGACGATACGATGTATCCACATCCATCCTCTCCTGCATTTCCTGCATGTCCAGTTCTAACTGCCCCATCTGATAGGAATCCAGATCCGGCCAGGGATTGAATGCCGCCGGCATCTGCAGATAATAAGACAACGCCGGAATCTGTCCGTAGAGCAATACCTCCTTTCCTGTAAGCCCCTGTGCGTTGACATATTCCGAGATCTCCTGCATCCAGCCGGCTCGCTCCTTACTCATCCACACACCCTTCAAAGTCTCATTATTCGTCACCTGTGCGTTAAGATCCTGCACACCGGTACCTTCCGCGAATACAAAGCTTCTGCCAAACAGCACCACCTGTACAAAGAACAACAGGAAAAATCCGCCGAACAGACATTTTGCCGGAATTGCCGACACCCACAGCTTCTTCCACTGAAAGCCCTTCACCAATTTACAGAACCGCCAGAACTGCCAGAACACATAAGGCAACGCCAGGAACAGATTGTTCATGCTGGGATAGAGCTTATTATTGCTGCCAAGCGATGTAATCAGTACGATTAAAAAGATAAGTCCGCTGATCAGCTTCTCTTCCTTCGGCGCTGACGGCGTAAAGACCCGCCAGAGTGCTGTCAGCAGCGTGATCGTAAGGAAGGTCACGCCCGGCCAGATAATCGCACCGTAATTCGTATACTCCGTCGCACAGAACCCCTGTCGGTAGAGCCAGAACACCATCACCGCTGCAATCAACGCACTGCCTGCCCATTCCAGAATCCGCAACGCTTTTTCCGCGGTATCCTTTCCACCGGTGGAACCGATCAGATGCAATACAGCCGCTGCAATCATTCCGGCTGCCAGGAACACGCACATCCGTATCTCCCAGTACAGATTCTGAAAATACCAGTCAAACATGCCCATGATCATGGACTTAGTCGTGTAATCCGTTGCCACCTCTGTCATGGAAAACAGGCGCATAATGCCGTTCACATACGCGTCCATGCCATAACGGATCTGAATGTAGCCGAATAATACAAGTAATGCCGTAAGATACCCTGCCAGACACATGCCGGTATCCTGCAATAATTTTCTGCGTAGTTTCACGCCTGCCGCTTTTTTTCGTGCTTTCTGTTCATCCGTCTTTGAGTTTTCCATGGAAAAGTCCATGGACTGCCCGGAATTGCTTACGCCGGATTTTACAGAATCGTTTTCCTCAGACTTTCCGATATTTTTTTCCGTGGCCTGTCGGGAGCTTTTCGCGATTTCTCTGCGCTCTTCCAGATAACATATCATCCCGTAAGCCCACACGCCTACGATCATAGCTGCCTCCGGCAGATTGGAAAACCTTGCCAGCACATTGCAGCCCAGCGCGATTCCCGCTGCGAACAGGAAACGCTTCTTTCCGCCGGACAGTCCCAGATACAGACAGATTGCAGCGATCAGGAAAAAAACATACGTCACATAGTTATAAAAAGAGCCCGTAGGACACCAACAAAAGCTGACCGCCGCAAATTCCCCCAGAAATGCGATTCCTGCCGGCATGTGCAGCGCCTTCGTACAAAAATAATATCCCAGAAGTGCCAACAGGCTGATGCTCAGTCCGGTATAAAAATTCATGCCGATCAACGTCTTCGCTCCCGGCAACAGACTGAAGAAATGTCCGATTGCTGTGGTCAGATACGTGGAAAACAGCCACATCGGATCCATGTGCTGTGTTCCCATATATTCAAAATTCGCATAACCGTAGCCGGTATCCCACAGATCCAGTCCCCAGCCTATATGTCTGAGCGGATACAGCACCAGAACCGCCACAAATACAAATTCCCACATGCGTTTCTGTTTACAGATCGTTTCCGCATCGTTTTTTATTGTTTTCTTCACGCCGTTACCTCTCTTTTGAACCGCTCATCCACTGCCTGTATTTTCTCTGTCAATGCTCTATAAGGAGACAGGTGCAGCAATCCCCGGTGTACCATTCCGCACACACTCTTCCGCACATAATCCACCAAAATACCCAGACAAAACACAACCACTACGGCAACAACCGTCCAGCCCAAAAGCTGCCAGACACCGTGCAGGACATTCGTGCCGAACCATTTCTGCCATGCATAACGCACACCGAGATTCTCATGCAGCAGATACACACCCAGCGTATAAGGTGCGATTTTCACGGCAATCTTACTGATTTTCCCTTTCATGGTGCTGTCTAAAAACAGGCCAAACAGCCCGACCGATGCCACAAACGGGAATACGTGATTATATTCATAAGGAATCTTCAGGATCAGTTCCAGGCTGCCGGTTCGCAGATAAAACAGGTGCAAAAGCATGGCTTCTCCAAATGTTCCCACCACACCGATCAGGTACACAACAAGTGCATGCGATTTTTTTTGCAAAAACGGAATCCCGAATCTCCGAAGATACGCCGCCACGCAGAATACACACAGATACCAGATGCAGTCATATCCCTTGCTGTCCTCTTCCAGCCGAAACGGCAGCACAGATTTCAGGACACAGAACACGACAAGCAAAATCACCAGTGCCACCTGAAACTGTTCTTTTGTCATCCGGCGCAGGCCTTCGCCCAGAAGCGGTAACAGCACATACAAAAATACATACGCTGTCAAAAACCAATAATGCCCCATAGACACCGGGAACAACAATGTCAGATAATAATGCGTGCTGATCTCCGCTGTAGGAACGATTCCCGTCACCACCGCCAGTACACCTAACCCCACAGAATACAGCCATACCTGCAGCCACAACTGCAGCAGCCTGCTGAGTTTGAAGGAGCTTTCACACAGGAAATAGCCGCTGATCATCATATAGACATTCACCGCTACGATGCAAAACGCTTCCAGCAGCCATGCCACCGTGCTCTGTGCGGACAGAGGTGCCGTCAGATCCGGCAGCAGACCTCCTTTTCCCAGATAGTGCAGTACCACTACCATCATCATTGCCACGCACCGCAGCACTTCCAGATTCGCCATTCGTTTTTGTTTTGCGCGATTTTCCTGCATTCTGTTACCTTCCTTTTCCCGGTTTGGGAATTACCTTCCAAATGATTTCTTCTTCCATTTTTATCTTCAATTTCTATTCTTAATTCCAAACTGAAGTGTCCCGGATTATCTCTGCTTGTCCTTCACACTGATTTCCTCGTATCATTCATTATATTACCCAAACCCCGATTATGTAAAGCAAAAGCGCTCCAATCCCCTCTCTGCACCGGCTGCGCCGATACCTGTCTGAAAGATTGTCCCTGATACCATTAGGACTTCATTTGGAAATCATTCAGAAACCGTTTTCATAAATATGGTAGAAATTTTGGTAAATCTTTGGTAAAATAAATTACAGCTGTCCACAGCTGCGTAATTTTTTATTCGGAGGTACTTGTTTTGACTAAGAATACAACCAAAAATCCCATTCCTCTTTGGAAAAGGATTCGTTTTAAATTAATCTTTGCCTTTCTGATTCCCGTGATCTTCATCATTGCCCTGGGCGTTGTGTCCTATCAGAAAGCAACGACACAGATCATCGCTACTTACAGAGATTCCGTGGATCAGACCGTCAGCATGATGAACCAGTATCTGACGCTTTCTTTTGACACCGTGCAATCCAGCTATAAGAGCTACATGAATGACGATACCCTGAAAAAATATCTGAACGGCATGTACGATAACGATGCATCTGCCTCTTTCAATACGCCGAACACCTACGAGGATGACTTTATCAAGGCAGTGACTACCGACGCCCTGATCTCCAATATCTATGTGCTGTCCGATAAGGAAAAGACAATCTCCACCACGAAAACCGCGGAGACCGGTCTGTTAAGTGCCTATCTGGAAAGTGCGCAGGGACAAATTCTCTCTGCGGACAAGGCAAAATATTACCTGTTCGGCAACCAGTCGGAGCTCGATGCCAAATTAGGTACCGACGCATCCAAATACAGTGTCCGCCTCGCCAGATATTTTTCCAACGCTCCCGCGATGCTGGTTATCGATTTTAAGCCGTCGGTTCTGGAAAATACGCTGTCCTCATTAGACGGCGGAGAAGGCAGTCTGGTAGGTTTTGTCACCTGCGACGGCACGGAATATCTCTCTTCCCTGTCCGCTCCCACGGAAGACAGCGCCTTTGTGGGAAAAGATTACGTTACAGAAGCTTTTGCTTCGGAAGAAGCAAGCGGATTCTCCTATGTGGAAGACGATAACTATCTCTTCCTCTACTCTAAGATTGGATCCCGGAATGCCATGATCTGTGCCCTGATCCCACAGGCCAATATCATCGGACAGACCGCTGAGATTAAAAATATTTCCATGATCCTGGTCATTGCCGCCAGCATTGTTGCTATTTTGCTCGGCTCCGTTCTGGCCGGACAATACGGTGGCTCCATTTACTACTTTATCCGCCGCCTGAAAAAAGTCTCCGCAGGAGACCTGACCATAGAAGTACATTCCAAGCGCAATGATGAGTTCCAGCTGCTTGCGGATGGCATCTGCGACATGATCAATCATATGAAACTGCTGGTATCGGGTCTGAAGGATGTGAACGAGGAACTGTCCCGTGCAGCTAACGATATGTCCGCAGCTTCACAGCATTTCTTAACGACTTCTCAGGATATCCAGAGCCAGGTCGGCGAAATGCGCCAGGGCATCGAAAAACTGGACGAGGGAAGCGAGGATTGTATGCAGCAGATGGATTCCCTGTCAGACACCATCGGCAGTGTCTCCACACATTCCGATCAGATCAGCGAACTGGCTACCGGTACCGCGTCAGCGATCCACACCGGTATCGAATCCGTGGAACATCTGAAGGAGAATACCTCTTCCACCATTCAGATCACTTCCAGCATCGTGGACACGATCGGAAAACTGACCGAAAAATCAAAAGCGATCGGTTCCATTACCGAAGCCATAAACGAGATTGCCGAGCAGACAAACCTCCTGTCCCTGAATGCCTCTATCGAAGCAGCCAGAGCCGGAGAAGCCGGCAGGGGCTTTGCCGTCGTGGCTCAGGAGATCCAGAAGCTGGCTGACCAGTCCCTGCACTCCTCCGGAGAGATCTCCCGTATCATCGAAGAGATTGAGACGACCACCGAAGAAGCCACTCAGGTAGCCCGTCAGGCAGAGAGTGTCGTAGACGATCAGAACCGGGCAGTAAACAGCACTACGGATTCCTTCCGTCAGATTGACAATAAAGTGGAAGGACTTTTGAAATCCTTACAGCAGATCAATGACAGCGTGGCCGATATGGAAAATCAGCGAAACACCACCCTGTCAGCCATCTCCGGTATCTCCGCGGTATCCGCAGAGACTGCGGCAGGCTCCTCCAACGTGGCAACCGCTGCCGAGAAGCAGTTAGCAGCCATTCAGGAACTGGACAAAGCCACCTCCGCTCTGGCAGCCCGTTCCGAAGAGCTGACTACATTGTTATCCAGATTTCAGGTATAGCCGACTCTATAGCCATCATAACGTAGCCCCGGGATTTGTTCCGCCCGGGGCTATATTTCTACCTTTGCATCCGGCTTTTATACTGCTTTCATTTTTATTTTCAAGCTATACACTATTTCGAAATTGTGTTATACTGTTTTCATCTATCAGATTCTATTTTGACAGGAAATGTGATGCGAAAAAATATAGATAGAGAGGTAATCTTATGAGCAAAAAAAGAGTTGTTGTATCTCTGGGACATGATGCCCTGGGTTATACCACCACAGAACAGTGGGATGCGGTAAAAGTAACCGCGAAGGCACTCGCCGATCTCGTGGAGGCTGATTATCAGCTGACCATCACCCACAGTAACGGTCCTCAGGTCAGCATGATCCATAAGGCAATGACCGAGCTGCGCCGTGTATACATTGATTACACCCCCGCTCCCATGTGTGTATGTTCTGCCATGAGCCAGGGTTATGTCGGCTATGATATTCAGAATTCCCTGCGTGCAGAGCTGTTAGACCGCGGTATTTCCAAGCCGGTCAGCACGATTCTGACCCAGGTGACCGTAGATCCTTATGATGAAGCCTTCTATGAGCCCACCAAGGTCATCGGACGTTACATGTCCAAGGAAGATGCTGAGATCGAGGTAAAGAAAGGCAACTACGTCAAAGAAGATCCCGGCAAGGGCTTCCGCCGTGTGGTTGCAGCTCCCAAGCCCATTGATATCGTAGAGATCGAAGCCATCCGTGCTCTTGCAGCCGCAGATCAGGTCGTTATCGCCTGCGGTGGCGGCGGTATTCCCGTAATTGAACAAAAGCATGCCCTGAAAGGTGCTTCCGCTGTCATTGAAAAAGATGCCATTGCCGGTAAGCTTGCTTCCGACTTAAACTGTGACGAACTGATCATCCTGACCAGCGTTCCCTGTGTCTATAAAAATTTCGGTAAAGAAGACCAGACCGCAATCGAGACACTTACTGTAGCAGAAGCCAAAGAACTGATCGCAGACGGCCAGTTTGAGGAAGGCACCATGCTTCCCAAGGTAGAAGCAGCTATCGCATACCTGGAAAAAGTTCCCGGCGGTAAAGTTCTGATCACCTCTATGGATGAAGTAAAAGATGCCATTAAGGGCAAGGCAGGTACTGTGATCACTGCATAACAACCATTTCTTCACACAACACGATACCCGACTTGTGCGCTTTGTACAAGTCGGGTATTTGAATCCATTGCTATGTATTATTCTATTCCATATTTTTCTTTCATTGCTTTCAAAACTTCCGGATTATTTAATTGCGTTACTTTATCAGAATCCCCTCCGGCACTCATTTTTGCAATTAAAGTTAACAACATTGTTTCTCCTTCAGTTCTTCCTGAACGTTCTCCCTCAATTCTTCCCTGTTCTCTTCCATATTCAAATTCAGCTTTGCGGAGCTTCTTCTCTTCTTTCTCTTTGTCATATTCAAAAATACTCACTTTTACCACCTCCGCGCGGTTCTTCCGCAGGAAATCTGCCAGAATCCCTTCACTGATGCATTCCGTGATTGCACGCTCTACCGCTTCATCCAATGGCATTTCCGCGACATATTTCCGGACTCTTGCGACATACTTGGCATACTCCTGTAACACATGACAGCTGTTCATCAATTCTTCATTATGCCCGTCATTGATATTCAACATCGTAACTTTTAATTCCAGATCCGGTTCATCCGTCGGATTCTCATACGCATCCGACAACCGTAGTTCCATCCGGTCCGGCACCTTGCGATCCAACCCGTTATAGAACACGATAAACTTCGGTGTGGGGATCTTCTGGATTCCGGACGAATACAATGACTTTCCATCCACCAATGCCTGATATTCGCTGGCTATATAGAACAGATCCCTCAGCGGAATATTCGGATTATAGGTAGACTGATGTTCATACAGATAAAGTCCCATCTCCAGCACAAATGCCAGGTCATTCTTCATCCCCATGTATACAGCATTCTCCAGCGTTACAATATTCAGCGCTGCCGGATCCTGATAATTCTTCCCCGACACTGCATTGTACAGGGAAAGCAAATGTTCCGGCTCTGAAAACAGCATTCGGAAAATCGTATCCTTATATTTTACATTCGCCGTAGGCTGTTCTACTGTCGGCTGTTCTGCCACCGCCTGCTCTGCCATTATCTGATCCGTCGTCTGTACAGTCACTCGTCTCTTCTTCGCCATCGTATCCTCCATTCCCATAGTACCTGAAAAAAGGATAGATGTAGACTATTCCACCACCTGTCTCTCAACGCACTATGCTCTTACTAGATTAATAGGGTATAAAAGCATAGAATTCATTGAAAGAACTTAGATATATGGATCAGCTTGCGCTGTCTGAATCGTTAGAATGTATGCTTTGAAATCATAATACAAGGATTGCTATTTTCTGTCAACATGGCAAAATAGCCAAATCCTCACCATTCGAATTTGGCTACTTTGAATAGAACGATACATTTAGTTTTCTTACCTAGTCTGTAGCGAATCTTCATATTTCCGCAGTATCTCCGCAATCTCCAGATTTCTGTCCCGTCCTTTGTATTCTTTCCAATTCTTTTCTGTCCTGAAATACAAGTCAATATCCACTTTCACCTTGTACGGATGACTTTTACGGAATACCTGCACCTTCCTCACCCTCATCTGCACCTGTGCCAACTTCTCCTGCAATAAAGGAATCAGACTGAAATACAGCCTGTCATCCTCAAAAGACAAATGTCCTAATGGGTACTGCTTCTGCTTGCATACGATAATCTTATTCTCCCGGAATGCCAGCGGATAGATTGCCTCTCCTGTTTGCAGTGCAGTAAGCTGCCGGTAAACAGCCTGTGTCGCATCCGCTCCAAGGGATGTATGAAAATGGTAGATTTCCCGTCCTGTTTCATCCGTTTTCTCCGGTTTGGCGATTTTCTGCAGGATCATGACCGGATCTGTAAATTGTGTAGATAGATGATAAAACAGCTTCGACTGTACGGCAAAACGATCTGTCGCAGCATATCCTGCAGTCTCGCCTCCGACTTTTCCGGCTGTAGTTCTTGCATCAGTGCCACCTTTGCGTTCGTTTCTGCCGGTATTACGTATTACATCAGCAGTCTTCTCCTCTGCCTGTTCGAGCAATTTCTTAGTCGCATGATGAAGACTTGTCACAAACAACGCAAAATCCTCTGTCTCCGGATCCCACAGAAAACGACCTCTCGCCGCCTGGTAGTACAACTTATCCGTATTCTCCGCGACATCCATGCTGTAACGCAGATAAACATTCCGCTCGCAGAAAGCCTTCTCATTACATTTTCCGGTCCACTGTGGCTTCTTCGGTGGTCTGTCCTTCCAAATGCTCTCTGCTCCGTCTCTCGTTCCGCCTGTGCGTCGGCTTCCTGTTCCCTTCGGCTTAGCATCCGACCTCTGAAAAACAGTCGTATACTTTTTCAGATATTCGTATGCCTCATTGATTTCCTGCGCCTTGCAAATGCTGTCTGAGGCACCTGCTGCACCCGCGTTATCTGCGGTTTGCGCGTCCGGGTGGAACTGCCCCATGAGACGTCTGTATTTTTTCTTAATGGCGGTTTTGTCGTCCTCCGGGGTGATTCCCAGGGTGCTGCGTGCCTGTTGTAGGTTCATGATATATCACTTCTTTACATTGTATTTCATATTGAATAAATTCACATATTGCCGTGGCAGATGAAAAGTATCTTAATCATTGTATTTTTCCTCCTGAAATGCTTCGTTTTGCCCTATTTTACGCACTTTTTTGGATTTCTTCAAGAGTTACAGTTTTCCGGAAACTGTAGTGAAAGTGGCAAAATACGGTAGTTCGAGACCAAGTGTAGTAGTCTGTAGTAGTCAATTGGTAGTCAGTTTAGGGGGTGCAGACTACCGAGGTTTTTGAACCTTTTAACGATTATAAAGATAGGGGGTGTAGTTTTTTATAAGTTGATATGTAAAAATATTATTCCCTTATGACACCAGAAATAATTTCCTCTAATTCTGGATACGATACGATAGGAAATGCTATTTTTTTATATCTTGAAATCAGTACCTTATTCATACACATGTATGGTATTACTTTATATTCTGCATAATCTGCGCACCCAAGTTGCTGAATAACCTGAGCAGCATTCTCTTGTAAATAATCAATTCTTCTTTGGAACATTTCATCTTCTTTATGCTCATTGAAAAATCTATTTTGTTGGCGATACATATCGTAGAAAGTAGCTACTTTTTCAATCACTTTACATTCTACAATCCAAATAGACTTGTTTTTATTATCTACAGCAAATACATCATAATCTCCAAGCCACTGTGGATGTGTTTTATTTAATTTCCTTAATTCAAAATTTTGCCTTACAATATCAAATTTTTTCTCTTTAAACAAATTCACTATGTCATAAACAATCTTTTTCTCATATGAATTTTTCCAATCCAGTATTAATTGTTTTGTTTTGGTAAGATGTATTTCGTATGGTAAAATAAAATCCGTTATTCCATTAATCCAATCCTTTTTCAAGTGATCCAGAGTAATAGGTGAAAATATAACATCATCATTAATTTTTACCAGAGGCATTAATTCAAACCTTGTATCCCTTGTTCTTCTTTTTCCAATTGGAAGGTAAAAATCCGACTTACCATTTTCTGTCTTGAGATTTTGGGAAGACACCATTAAATAGTTTAAAAGAATATTTGCAGTATCTTCTGTGATAGCATTATTCATTTGTCCCAAAAAATCTCTCAGTACTTCTTTTATAGGCACTTTGAATACATTGTTACCTATTTTCTTAGCAATTGTCTCTGAAAAAGAATAACTGAAATACGATAAGATATCCATGAAGTCTATGAAAGCAAACCCCATGTCTTCCTTAAATGTTTCCTTCACTTTTTCAAGGTATTTACAATCTATTTCATGATCTCTCTTTAGCCCCTCTGAATATGAATATATCCTATGATGCACCCCATCTAACGACTCAGCCTTTTGTTCATCTGCTAAGGTATCTACAACATACTCATTTGTTATTTCTATATAGGCTTCATTATCCGCAAAGTAGCACATATCTGCTACATCATTCAGAACAACCAACCAATTAGCATATGCTAGTAAAAGATTTATATCATCTCTATTTGCAAGTGTCCCTGATTCACAATGCAAATACAAATTTGTTTCTATTAGATAAAGTGCATTTCTGTCATCATGCTTAGCTTTTTCCCTTTGTTCAATAATTCGATCTCTGACTTCTTTATCCTTCGCCTCATCTAAACCAGAATAAGATCCATATCTTTTCCAATTTATATTTATATCGTGTAACAAAGTCGAATGATAATCCAGCAATGAATAATGCAACTCACTCCATGAATATTTTGATACTTCGCCCTCAAAATCTTCAACTATTGCTTTTTGCATAGCACGTATAATTTGATTTGCTTCTCGACCACGGTATACTCCAGGTTTTATCATATTGCCATGACAAACATTTGCTATTCTTTTTCGAACTTCATGATAGTGATAATCCTCAGGAGAAAAATTCTGTACATTATTGTCCCATTTATACTCTACAGATGTCGAAAAAACTCCCACTTTCTTTTTTTCAAGAGAAACTTTTTTTCTTTTTGATTCAAATAGCTCATTCAAATCAGGCATCTTATCTAGCAATGGAATCAATATTTCGCGCAATATATTGAATTCTGTACTTCTATTTTTTGCCTCTTGAATATCTTCATAAATCCGATTAATATCTTTTACAACATATCTGATAATCCATTTATGACTATAGTATTGAGCATCACTATATACATATATCCTATCTTCATATAAAAAAGATTCATGCCCTGCATGAACAGCATACTCAATAGGCATAAAAGCAATCTGTATTCCGGTGTTACTAATTGCCTTATTGTCCTCAAATATACATTTTATTGAATCAAATCCTTCTGTTATAATCTCTTCCAACAATTGAATCCACTGACGATATTCTCCAAAATCTTTTAAATCTTTGTAGAACTCCACATTGTTCGTCAAAAAAACATAATTTTTTTGAGGCAGTGGAAGATATATACCACCAAATCCCATTCTATGTTTTACTGTATATTCATATGTATCAAAATCTCTTTTTTCAATTTTCCACGAAAATGGTTCACGGAAAAGATAATCCCTCATATGGAATGGATAATCTTTCAATTCCTCTTTAAAATAGTCAACAACAGCTTCATTCTCTGTATCATATCCTACATCAACCATATTAAATATAATTGCACCCTTTGCAATATACCGGCCTTGATTTTTCCATGTAAAATATAAAGCAGCATCACTTCCAAAACCAAACGAACTTTCATAATCTTTCTCATTTGAATAAGATAGATACTCGAATAATTCATCTATGTCATCCATGAAATTTAGATAATATATAACATCTAGCGCTGTACAAGTTTTTCTCTTCTTCCCTTCCTCGCCCAAAGACATGTGCATTTGATTCGGATTCATAAAACTATCATAAATTAAATATTCTATTGGCATATCGGCAGGAATATGAATCCCCCTTAATCCACTTTTATCAAAACGGTTAAATGTTTCCGCAATATAAAGTGTTCCGCTTTTATGATATTTCTCTATATTAGCAATTTCCTTTTCTAACTGTCCCTCCTCATATTCATCTGCATTAAGCGCGACAACTACTCCACGAGAAGCCTTTGCTATAAATGTATATGTTCTCTGGCTTGAATCATATTTTTGCTCTGGAAATATCATAGCAGGTGCAAATATTGAACAACTTCTTGACCGATCCATTTCAAGCAAACTATAAATTCTGTCAATGATTCCCTCATTCGCAACTGAAATCTGTTCTTTGAAATCAATTTTATTTTCCCATATATCATATAAATCAATTAACAAAGAAACATTGTACAAAGGATAAATATTATCTTCCCTGCATACAAAATGGCTTTTTTCAATAGTAGTTCCTTCACTCATCATTAAAGAATCAAGTTCAAGAATATCATATTTCTTTACTTCCTCCTTAAAGAATTTCTGTACTTTATAAAATAATATTTCAGTCGGAAGAACAAACCTTTTTTCTACAACGCCATCATTCTTATTTTCTTCTATAAAATAATCAATCGTTCCAGATACATACTCTAAAGCCAGGCATAATTCCTCTTCTCGCGAAATATTTCTTGCTAAAGTAGGTAAAAAATTGAGACAAGCATAAACATTATTATGACCAGTTCCGATTATTACACGGTAAAACTTATCATTATATCTAAGCTGGACTTCACCAAAATCTTCTACCGTGTAATCGTCTGCTATCCCTGGTTTCATAACATCATATATTTTACCAAAGAACCCTTTGAATTCATCATATGTTCCAATCCTCTTACTGCCTTTTTCTTCATATTCAATCAGACAGGCATTTAATGCCAAACAAGATTCCAAAACTGATCTGTTGTTGATACACAGATTAATACAATATACCGCCTTCACAAGATCATTAAACTGATATTCATTTGTAATTTTTAATAATCTGTCAATTTTCATTCGAATAGTTGGAAACGCTTCTGTTTTTACCATTTTGTCATCACCTTCATCAAATAGCAATTTTACCCTATTGTTTTATATACACTAACTACCGTCGTGTGCTTATGTCCCCTTACTTCGTTCCTTCTACCAAAACAACTACATTAAATCTTCTTCATTCGACATAATATAGCGTACGCCCAAACCTCAATACTCAAATTATACTTTTTTTCTCGTTCCAGCACAATTCCTAAGCAAAAAAATAACGCCCACGGTCTCCCCTGAGCGTCTGCTGCGTGTCTTATACCACTTTAAACATATTCTGTTTCATCAGTTTCTTGCCTTCCGTCTTATCTACTTCTTTTCGTGCCTGCTCCAGTTCTTCCAAGCGAATCATTTCATCCTTGGCATCATCAAGCCCAAGATGTGTATAGGTGTTCATCGTCACCCCTATTTCCGAATGTCCCATGAGGTACTGAAGTGTCTTAGGATTCATTCCCGCTCTCGCCTGGTTACTGCAGTAGGTGTGGCGGCAAACGTGAGGAGTGATATTCGGAATCTGCACTCGGAAGATATCGTTGTATCTCTTGACCGCATGATTGAATCGGTGTTCCCAATGCATTGCAACTTCCGGCATACCATTCTTGTCTCTAAAAAGAAAACCAATGTATCCATCAACCATCTTCTCCGGCAGGTCTGTTGGTCTGTTTTCCAAGATACGTTTAAAGGTTAGGTACACATCTTCCGTCACCGGAATCTTCCTCGTTCCTGCATTGGTCTTGGTCGATTCGATGATGTACTCCATTTTTGATGTTCTCTTCCTAAAATTCTCTCAATGTAAAAGACACCGTCCACAATCCCTTGTAAGAAGTATCCTTCTCTAACTTCGCCTTAAATCCTTCAATATACATTTCTGCATTTTTCAGTTTCGCTGTTTCCGTGTCAAAATATTCTACCGACACTTTATCCTGCTTTTGGTATTTACATATATCACTCTACCGGGCAAATTAGTCAACACAATATTTGAAAAAGAAAAAGAGCTACCCCATTTCAAGGTAGCCCTACTTCTACACAAATAGGCAATATTTTTCGCGCACAGCATTTCAATATTTTTATTTAATTTCAGCTATTCGAGATGCTAAAACCAAGTTAACACAATACCCCTGTGCAATTTTGCGAAAATATGTGCGAGAGGGGGCATCGGTCTTTTAGAAAATAATCTGTGAAGATTAGTGTCTAACCTGCCCCCATTATCTATGAACATCAAACAATTATAAACAGCATGTTTAGATATTGTTGCTTATAATCCGTTGCCCCATAATCTCCATTTGTAATAAAATATACAAAGGGAGGTTTTTTATGCAAAAAGAATTTGGGATGGCTTGTAAAGCCTACAGAGAAGAACTTTCTCTAAGTCAAGAAAAGTTTGCTATAAAAATTGGAATGGACAGAACTTATTACGCTTCTGTTGAAGCAGGTAAACGAAATATATCCATTCAAAACATTAAAAAGATAGCTGACGGATTCAATGTTAGCATATCTACTTTATTCCAAACAGCAGAAAAAATGTAAGGGGGGAACATAATGATACCATTTGAAAAAATTTATACTGAATTTGAAGATACAAATAATGTCTGCAAGTTCTGCGAAATCTATGAAAACGATTCCGTTGCAATTCGTTTTTTACTTATCCGTTCTCTGGATAAAAGCAATCTAAAAGATATCATCGAAAGATATTCAAACGAAGAGCCAGACGGAAACATCAAAAATCTAACCAAAATTGCTTATAATTCTTCAGTAACTATTGAACAACTTCTCTCTTACATAGAAGAACAACGAACAAAATTAATTAAAGTGCGCGAAGAAGAATTAAATGGTCTGTCTAATGTTCTATCACAAATACCTGTAGTTAACTGCGGTGTCAGAAATGATAAAATTGATGACATAGTAAAAGCCTTTGTCCGTGATAAGTCAATAAAATCTTACGATTTACTTATCAAAGAATTAGATTCTTCACTTTTACAAAGAGTGCGTCAATATTGTTTATGGTCATATTACAATCAGACTGCAAATGATATTATTGAATTATTCTTCCTTAAGCATCCGAAAGTAATACCAACATTAAGAAAAATACATGATATAGACTTCTTTTTGAAAGTAGGCGATAAAATCATACCTTTTGATCTTAAATTCACACATATCTCTGACCAAGCTAGAGAAGGATATTTTGATCTTGTTTCACAAGGTATTGATTCCTCAAAATCAACTTTCGACGACTATTCTGTTAAAGAAAAAAAACCAAGCGAACTTAATATCATTCGTGACTTTTATAATGCATATAAACGTACTAATCGTAATCTCAATCTGACAGCTGCAAGCAAACTATCTAAGTACGATTTAGTCTCTTTTATATCAAATATTGATAGTGATTCTGCAAAAGAATTTGTTATTGAAATTGAAAGCACTCGTGAAAAATATGTTCCAGATAATACCGAAGAATTAAAGATACTCGAATGGTGGAATTACAAATATCAAGGAGAGCGTTTGTTCTGTAATAATAATAGATTTTTTGTTTTTGTTGCTTTCAAAAACAAATTTATTGATGGCAGAGAATTAAAAGGAAAAACAAATGAAATCGGCAAAAAAATCACTGAATTACTTGATTCATTAACCGAATCATCTATTCATGAAATTCATTATCATTACGAAAAAGAAGCTCGATTGATAGGCGATTATACCGCTTATTCTCTTTCAACTATCTATTCTGAATAACGTAAAGGCCTATCAACTCAATTAAGTTGATAGGCCAACTTATTATTTCATTAACTCAGCGCACATTTTAACAATTTTAGAAACCTTATAAATATACCCATAAGGTATTGTTTTCTCAAATAGTGCATTCATTACATTATAAACTTCGTACTCTGGATTATTTTTCAAAATTTCAACAATAGCTTCTTCCAATTCAATGTCATCGTTCTTAAATTTAACCTTTGATAATTCTGTATTTCCGGTATTTTGGAAAGTTAAAACAAAATCCGTCTTAAGTGCATTTTTTCTATTATCTTGGATAACTGATGTTGCAGAATATTCTAACGGAACTATATCCCTAATTTCAAACCCATGTGTTACAAAAAGATTTAAGGTATCTATCCAAGTATCATCATCTAAACAGTTGAAGGCTAATGAAAAGAATTTTCCTGGTTTAAGGACTCTACTAACTTCTGCAAACGCACTTCCCAAAAGTTCATTGTAATTATCTGTATTTTTTTCCTTTCTATCTTTTGCTTCAGTTACAATTATCTCGTCATTCCAACTAATATTACTGTCTAATTCAAGCCATGCATTCCACATTAAACTCTGTTCCATGTACAGAATACGATTTGCATGAGGCGGATCAGTAAATACATAATCTATAGAATCATCTTCAATAGGCATATTTGTTGCAGAGCCATTTATCAAATTCAAATGATTGTTCATGTAATCATCTGTTTTGTTTGAAAATAAATCATTGATTTCCTGCTCACCTTTAAGAATTCTCTTAAATCTATTTTCAAAACAGTTCCATACATTTATTTCAAAATGTTCTTCTGGAACCCAGTATCCTATAACCCAGCTGCCCACCTCGGCTTTCGGAGGTTCTCCCTCATTTTTCTTTCTTCCTCTGATAACAAATACAAGGTTACTTGCTTGCGATAATGTACCTGAAAGAGTTAGTTCAAACACTGCTCTCAGTTTTTCATCCTCAATTTGCTTGATTTCATCACATAGTAAGGACAATCCAACCAGAGCTCTAGGCGTAAATAAATCAGATACCTTCTGTTCTTTTCCAACATTTATCCTAGAGTTCTCATACATAATGCTTTCCGGATACCACTTTGGATCAATGTTAGGCTCATTGCACATTTTAATATCCGTATCATTACCCACGCGTATTTTCTTTTTATCTCTATCGGTGCAATACCACACCTCGATTGGATCACCATTTTTCCAAATTGTATGGGTAACCATTATCGGTTCGCCCTCATATTCCATTTCATATAGGCTATATATAGTTTTTTGTAATTTCTTCTTTATAGCTTTAAATGTTGAATTAATCTTTTCAATTTCTACCGGTGTCATCGATACTCTTGCCAATTTTATCGCAATTGGATTCAAATCAACTCCAACTGCTTTTCTTCCTGCTTTTACAGCTTCAATCAAAGTAACACCTGACCCACAAAAGCAATCCATCACTGTATCCTCAGCAATTGAATACTTTTCTATAAATTTTGATATTTCATTAAAAGGCTTTTTTCCCCAATATTTATGCATTGCATAAATACCTTTATAAGTACTTGTATTTGCCATCTATTAATTCCTCCAGCTAATTATGTTTTGAATGCTCTACGGCAATTTCTAAAATATGTAATACATGCTCATCATCCAGTGAATAATATATGTTCTTTCCTGCTCTTCTTTGCTTAACAAGTTTCATTGATTTCAAAGTTCTCATTTGATGAGAAACCAAAGATGATGATACATCAAGAACTACCGTCAACTCTTGAACACAAAGCTCTTTTTCTGCCAATGCAAACATTATTCTTAATCTTGTCTCGTCAGCAAAAGTTTTAAATAGTGCAGCCAATTCTGCATATTCCAAATTATTGTCCAATAGCCTTTCCTCCTTAATCAGAAGTTGAGGCATTCTTTTCATTATTTTCTTTTATAATTCTAGCAGCCTCTAATAGTGCCGTTCTTCTTATAAACTCACTATATGATGAATATGACTCCAATTTTGCAGCAATTTTTAGCTTTTCAAGTTCATTTTCATCTATGCGAATACTTATTGATGTTGATTTGCTCATAATAATACCTCCCATAAAACAATACTAACAGTGTAGTGAATTGTCAATACATTTGGTACACAAGTAACTGTCACCTGTTCATATAGGAGCTTACGATAATGCAAAAAACTACAATACCGTTAGTCTTACTACCAGCGATTGTGGCTTTACATTCTTTATTCACTGAAACATCCAACCTTGCTCCCTTAATAGCAGGGGCGCAGTATCGCTTTTTCTATCAGCCCTATTATGTCCTATATTACCCCACTTTACAAAGGGGTGTATTGATACAAAGCTGAAATGCCGTGGGATATAAATACTTCATTTATCATTTAATACTTCTTCCAACATATGAATTTCATCTATAGCATTTCTGATTTGTTTGACTTTCTGTAAAGTGTCTTCATCGTGTACATTTTCCATAAATCTTAAGTGGTATATTACACTGGTATCCTTCTCTCTCGTTTCCAGCAGATCATCCACCGACACTCCCATAGCCTGTGCTATCTTTGCAATTTCTTTCACACTAATAGTCTTATTCCCTTTTATCATCTTGTTTACGGCTTGTTCCGAAACACCTAAAACCTCTGCAATACTTTGTTGTGTCATTCCTCTTTGATCCAGAAAGTAGCGCATATTGTCTCCCAGTTGCATAAAGTTTTTAATATACATATTTTACCCTTTACGTTTTTAATTATCGAACTGTTTCACTCATATTTCTCCAAATAAAACGAATACAATATCTTCTCCTTCACCGGCAATTGCATCAGTTTCGTCAGTGCTTCTTCATAGTACTGGATCTGGACACTGTATCTGTTCCAGAGTGCCTGTAAGGACTCGATTACGTCCGTCTTGTAATCCAACAGTACGATTTCCCCGTTTTCTACGAAGAAGACGTCGATGATACCCTGAATCAGCACTTTCTCTTCCTCCGGAAGCTCCGGGTTCAGGCGTCCGGCATCGATGCCCAGTACGAAAGGCTGCTCTCTGTACAGCAGACCTTGTTCTTCGGCACGCCACATGCGGTAAGCCAGTTCCTGCTCCAGGAAATATCGGATTTTCGGCAGGCTGACCGCCTGGGCGTATTCTTCTGTGAGGCGTAACGATTCCGTCTCTCGTTTGATAAATTCTTCCAGACGCTTTTGCAGTCTGTCCTTATTCAATCCTGCCTGATAATCCGCATAGGTCCCCGGACATTTTGCAAAAAATCCGGACTCAACGAACATCCAGTCAAAGTCTAAGAGTTCCATCGTCCGGTGGAATGCATTACCTCTGACTGCGCCGCTGACCTTCTCTTTTTCGCGACGGAATGCAGGAATGTAGGGGACGACTTCTTTCTCTTCAAATGTATGGAAAGCTGCTTCATCCTTCTCTGCCATTGCGGCAATTTTCAATTCGGAAACCGTAGTCTTGGTATACAGCTTCTGTAATCCCGGATAGGGATACCGGTAGGCAAATCGTGCTCTCAGCTGATGAAGTTTCCTGTTATTCACAGTATTATCACCCTCAATACCAAGAGCATTCCAATCAATTTCTTCCTGCAAAGTTTCTGTATTGTCTGCCGTGCTTTTCCTCAAGTCTACTCTCGTTTTATCCTCCGCAATTCCTTCGTCCGACACTACTCCTGCGTTATTCTCCGCCCAATCATGACAAAGCACACTCTCATCGGCCACGCGACGCAACATCTCCCTGCGGTCTCCCAGACGCAGCTGTTCTCTGATCTCTGCTGCCGCCAGATCTTCGATTCCCATGATTCTGACATCAATATCTGTCTGCGGCAGGATCGGCAATAAGAAATCCATGTAACTTCCCGCTTCGCTGAAATCCAGGTAGGTCAGTTTCTCCTGCCCGGTCATCTGGGATAATTCCCATTTTTCATCCGCTTTGTCCAGTACAGAGGTCAGAATCAGCTTTTCTCTGGCACGGGTCAGTGCCACATAGAGCACACGAAGTTCCTCTGCCAGGTTATCTTCCTTCATTTTGGCGGACAGAACATTTCTCCTGAGTGTCTTATTTTTAATTCTGCGCACAGGATCCACATAATCTACTGCTACGCCCAGATCCATATCCACGATCATGGACTGATTAGCATCCTGCATGTTGAACCGTTTAGACAGCCCGGACACGAATACGACGGGGAATTCCAGTCCCTTGCTCTTATGAATACTCATAATTCTGACGACATCAGCATTTTCATCCAGAGTATCTGCCTCACCGTAATCCACATCGTATTTCTCCAGCTGTTCCATATACCGGATAAAATGAAACAATCCAAAATAGCTGGTCTTCTCAAAAGCTGCCGCCTTGGTCAGTAACATCTCCACATTGGCACGGCGTTTTCCTCCTGCCGGAAGTGCCGTCACATAATTCAGATAGTCAAAATCATCTATCACACATTGCAGCAGATCACGGATTGAGGTATACGGTGTCAGGTCACGGTAGTGATTGATTGTTTCTAAGAAGTTTCGTACTTTTAACTGTAATTTATTTTCACGTGTAGCATAAACATTACTCGCTGCTTCCGTTCCTTGCATTTCCTGTCCAGCTGTTCCAAGCATTCTATCTGCTGGATTTGCACGTTGTATTTGCCCCTTTATCTCGATCTGTACTTCTGGCGCAATCTGATTCTCCTGACTGATCAATTCCTCTACATTGATCTGTTCTGCATTCCTCTGTGCCACTTCTTTCAGTGCTTCATATAATGTCATCCGCTTCCGCCCACTTCGGATGACGGCAATCTCCTCCTGCGTAAATCCGCCAAATACCGACTGCATCACGCCGAACAACGGAATATCCTGTCTCGGATTGTCCAGCACACGCAAAAACTGCAACAGTTCCTGTACCTCTGAAGCACCGAAATATCCTGTCTTTGACGTAATGTAGACAGGAATCCCCTGCTGTTCCAGTATTTTTTTGAACTCTTCGTCCCAACCGCTGGTCGTCCGCAGGAGGATTACCATGTCCGAATATCTCACAGGGCGCAGTTCGCCTGTGGATTTTTCCGTCACTTTCAATGTTTCCCTGAGTTCTTTGATGCGGGTGGCGATGGCCATTGCTTCCAGCTGCCGCACGTTATCATAATTTCCCTTTATCGCACTTTCCGCATCCATAGGATTCTTTGCAGACGCCCCGTCCGCTTCTGCCTCTTTCGCAGGCTTGCTTAAAAGCAAAAGTTCACTCCGGTACGCAGAATCTTCCGCAGCCGGATATACCGCGCCGGGGTACAGTGCTGCCTTCTCGTCATATTCAATTCCACCGATCTTGCGGCTCATGATCCGGGAAAACACCTCATTTACGGTATTCACCACCTGCACACGGCTTCGGAAATTTTTCGCCAGATCGATCCGACACAGATCTCCCTCTTCCTGATAAGTATCATATTTTTCCAGGAAAAGTTCCGGTCTCGCCAGACGGAATTTATAGATACTCTGCTTCACATCGCCTACCATGAAGCGGTTAAAATGTCCCTCTGCCTCTCCGGAGATCGCGCTGAGCAGATATTCCTGTACCAGATTGCTGTCCTGGTATTCATCAATCAGAATCTCTTGAAAATACTGACGGTACTCCAACGCGACATCACTCGGAGTGACAATATACTGCACTTTCTCACGATTTCCGTTTTGACGGTTCTGACCTTCAACCTCTGTTGTCCCCTCAGGTTCGACTGCTTCTCTCTTCAACAGAATCTGTAATGCATAGTGCTCCATATCGGAAAAATCGATCAGATGTCTCTCCTGTTTTGCCGCCAGCACTCTTCTGTCAAATTCCAGCACAAGATCCAACAGCGTCTGAAGGGGTGCTCTACAGGCTTTCCCCTGTTCCACCACCAGTTCCAGAGGGGTCTTAAAATACTGTTCCGTCAGCTTTCCGAGGGTGTCTTTCACACTGTTTCGAATGCTCTTTGCCAGTTCACGTTTGGCAGGGTCCACGCTGTCATCCTTTTTCGAAGGAAGACGGTCGAAGGTCATTGCAGGGATTTTTTCTGCCTGCTCCTTAAGATCCTGATACTCGGCCAGTCTCTCCAACCGGTCAATCTCCGCATCTGCCAATTCTCCGTACATATACGGACCGTCCGGCAGTTCACAAAGCTTCTTCACTTCCTGCATTTTGGTAAGACAGCCCTGTACCACACGGGTCACACGCTCGGCAAGATATTTCCCGTAATCGCTTTGCAGCAATGCATCCAGATCACCTGCCGCATAATCTTCCTTGCGTTCCTCAAGCCACTCCTCCGGCCAGGGAAAGCTTCCGGCATAACGTGACAGGTTCAGGATATGCTGCTCCAGTACGCTCTCTCTGCCTCCCGGGCAGAAATACTCTACACAGGCATGGAATCGTTCCAAAGATTTCCACCTTGCAGTCTGTTCCGCATCTTCTTGCCCCATGTTTCCTTGCTTCGTCGCGCCAGACTCATAGGACTTGTATTTTACTGAATCGTCACATTCCCCGGATGACAGGCGCAAATTTCCGGCATAAGCATCTTCCAACAGCTGTCCCAGCACCTCCTGCTGCAACAGTTTGATCTCACCTTCATCCGCCACGCGGAAATCCGGATCCAGCCCGATCTCATTAAAATGATTCCGGATCAGGAACAGGCTGAAGCTGTCAATGGTCGTGATCTGGGCATTATGTAACAGGGCTGACTGCTTCTGGATGTGTTCATTCCCCGGATCTGCATCCAGTCTTATCGCAATCCCGGCAGCAATACGCTCTCTCATTTCCGCAGCCGCCGCATTGGTGAACGTCACGATCAGCAGGCGGTCAATATCCGCCGGGTGCTCTCCTTCACAGATCATCCGGATGATACGTTCCACCAGCACCGCTGTTTTACCGCTGCCTGCTGCCGCCGACACCAGAATATTACTGTTATGAAGTTCTATTACTTTTTGCTGTTCCGGGGTAAAATTCATTCCCATAATTTTCCTCTGTTTCTGGCTTTCCCGTTTCTGGCTCTACGTCTCAAATCCGGTATCTCTGACCTATATTTATGTTCCGGGTGACACCTTTTCCTACTTCTGATTTTTCCGTTTTCTGTCTACGTCCACTATCCGGACTTAACTCTGCCTACTGTTCCGTCTCCGTGATCTTCCGCATCCGCTTTAGCAGTTCCTGCCTGTCATCCTCTTCCAGCTGCCTTTTTTCATAACCGGGAATACTTGCGTCAAATCCGCAGACCTTTTTATAAGCGCAATAGGTACATGCCTCTTCCGATCCCTTTTCATAAGGATTGGCTGCGATCCTGCCGTCCAGTATCTCTCTGCCGATGTCGCGGATCTTGTGATCTACGTATGAGGACACTACCTGCATCTCCTCCCGGCTCAATACTCCGGATCTGGCACTGAAGCTTCCGTCCTTTTTCTTTTCTACCGGAATGACGACAGACTTATCCTGCAGATAACGATCCAGCCGCTCCACGACAGCCGGGTCACTGTTGACCACACCGTTCATGCGGAGCTTGGCAAGGATCTGTTCATTGATCTGCTCTTCCGTCAGCTCCACCGGAGTCTCTATCGTAGGATCATCAATATGATAATACAAAAGTGCCGCAGGTACGATTTCCTTGTCCGGATGCTTTTTGCTCTCCATCTCCAGCGCCGCATTCATATAGACTACCAATTGCAGCTGCAACCCGTAATACAATGCCGCCAGATCGAACTTCCGGTCGCCGGATTTATAATCGATTACCTTCACATAAACATGCTCTGCATCTTCCGACACATCGATACGGTCGATTCTTCCCTGCAAGTGCATCTTCTCATCTTCCGACAGATTTACATGAATGCTGTCCAGATTCTCAGCAAACCGGAAAGACAATTCATAATCATCCGGCTGAAAACTTCCCTGTTTCAGATGCTGCTGCAATGTAAGTACGGTACGCGTCAGTATTCTGCTCATGCGCGTAATGGCATATTCATTCCGGGCAGAACTGTAAAGCACGGTCTCTCCATAAGTTGCAGCATATCCTTCCACAGCATTTTTGACTGCCTTTGTTGCAAAATCTTCCGTAAAATCCCACCATGTGAGCTTTGCTTCTGCAAGTTTTCCTGCAAAGTTTTCCAAAACGGCATGATAAATGTTACCCATATCGGATACTTCAAATCCAAATTCTTCCCGCTCTTTCAGGGAAAGACCGTATTGCAGAAAATGTCTGCAGGCGCATGCCGCATACGTCTCCAGACGGCTGACACTGTTTTCCAGATGCTTACCGTACAATGCTCTCGCCACAATCTGTGACAAACCGCTCTCCCGATATCGGCGAAAAGCCGCCCGGGTCAGTCTGTCCCTGCCTGCCTCATCCGTCTCATACGCACGGTACATAATGTAAAAATCCTGCTTTTCTTCCTCCGGTAATGTCCCCTCCACATATTCGCGCAGTTCCTCCGCCAGATATCTGGCACCTTCCTGTCTGCCTTCGATCTGCTCAAGCCGGCTGCGATTCTGTGGATATTCTATCTGAAGCGTAGGGAACAGCTTGCGTACCGTATCGATCAGATACGACGGCCGGATTCCTTTGCCTTCACTGTTTACCTTCGCATAGGACAGGTACAGCTGCTCCGCCGGTTTCGTCATATTCAGATACAGATATAATCTCTGGATATACATCTGCTGTCTGGGACTGGGCGCCATCTCTGTCCCGGACTCAATCAGGAATTCCCTGTCCATATCTGAGATAATACCGCCTTTGGAAGCATTTTTCGGAATATTTCCATCGTTTACCCCGAGGAAAAACAGCACCTTCACCTGTTTTAATCGGGTTCGCTCCATATCACCCACCACAATACGATCCACGTTCTGCGGAATCGTACCGACAGTGATTTCGCCGAAACCGGCTTCCAGAATATCCGAAAATTCCTGCATGGAAATCTCTTCTTCACCGAGGAGTTCATAGATCTGATTAAACAGGTCCATCACCAGCCGGTAGATTTGTGCATACTCTCTTGCTTTGGACAGATCCCCTTCCAGCTCAAATTGCTGCTGATACTGCAAAAGCTTCTGCTGCACCCGGTTCTGCTCCAGGAAATCGTACAAATGGCTTACATACGCTGCGGTCTTCTCCCTGCTTCCCATATGCAGGACTTCCACTGCATTCATAAACTGTTCCCGGATGCGGTTCAGGTGATCCAGCTTTTCCTGTGCCTGCGTCTGCGCATCCTGCTCTTTTTCCGCCTGTGCGCTTCCCTCCTGTCCGTCTGCCGTGCTGTCCGCATCCTGCGCCTGCATCTCTTCGGTTCTGCGGGTAAACAGTCTGCTGTAGGTACGGTAACCACGAATCCCTGTACGGATCACATAATTTTCCAGTTCATCGATCTCCTCACGGGATAGGTCGGACATTCCGCTGCGCAGGAAATGGAATACTGTATCATAAGAAAAATCCTTCAGATACAGTTGTAACACGCTCTTGATATACTCGATCATCGGATTCAGGACAATTCCTCTGGTTCTGTCCAAAAAGCACGGAATCTCCAGCTGTCCGAATTCTGTCTCCACATAGGAAGCATATCCTTCCAGATCCCCGATGACGACTGCGATATCCCGGTAAGTGAGTCCCTGTTCCCGGATCAGACGTCTGATATACAATGCCGTCTGGTGCACCTCTTCCCGGGGAGAAAGTGCCTCAAACATGTGAATTTCCTGCTGTGGTTCCATATAAGGCTTGTACTGGTAGCGGAACAGATTCTGTTCCAGATACTGCAATGCCGGTGAAGCGGCAAAACGATTCACGCCCCCGGACACAAAGGTATCTTCCGCACGCGCCACACCTGCTTCCTCTGCCAGCTTTACCAGGTCGTCCACTGTCTTTTTACTCAGATGAAACAGCTTCTGCTCACCATCCTGACGGTACGGATCCTCACCTGCGCCGATCGTCACGGTTACGATCGTCTCCGCGCACACCGTCATCAATTCCTGAATCAGACGATTCTGTATCGGGGTAAATCCCGTAAATCCGTCAAATACAACCACGCTGTTCTGTAAAATTTTGGATTTACTTAACGACCTGCGCAATACATCCAGCGTTTCCTCTGTGGTAATGAAATGATCCCTGATATAATCCTGGAATCCCCGGTACAAAGTCTTTAAGTCTCTCAGTTTCATTGCCAGTGCTCCCCGTTTTTCGGCACTGGCGATCAGCTTGTCCATGTCCTGTATGCTGATCCCATATTGCATAAACTCGGAGATTGCGCTTTTTACCTCATGGATATATCCCTGCTTGTGCAATAAGCTTCCCATGGCAGGCAGCTGATTTTTCAGATTTGCCGCCACCTTCTGCAGCACCAGACTTTTACCGGTATCGTCCAGTACCGGCATCTCTTTGGTACCCACTTCCTCCAGGATACGGTGACTGAGTCGTCCGAAGCTTAAGACATCAATATTCAGAATACCGCCCCTGTTGCTGCGCATGACCAGATCCTTCTGTGTCTGCATCGTAAACTGATCGGGTACGATGATAAAGAAATTTCTCGAAGGCTCCGTAGCCGCACGCTCTATGATCTCTTCATATATTCTGTGGCTTTTTCCCGATCCGGAAGGGCCGAAACAGAAACGTAAACTCATCGTTCTCCTCCATTTACTATGCTCTCTTGCGCTATTCCTTGTTTTATGCCAGCTTAATTTCCCGTCACACTTTTACATTGAGGAAACCTGAAACTGATTCTGAATTTTGCTCTGCAATACAATCTGCTTTTTCACATCTGCTACCGGGCAATCAAATCTATCGCTACGGAAAATTAAAATTACAATCCAATATCCAGCTCAACGGGACAATGATCCGATCCCATGACCTCCGTATGAATCTTTGCATCTGCCAGTCTTTCCTTCAGGCACTCAGACACTACAAAATAGTCAATTCTCCATCCGGCATTCTTCGCTCTCGCCTGGAATCTATAAGACCACCAGGAATAGATTCCCGTCGCTTCCGGGTAAAAATAACGAAAGGTATCAATAAAACCATTGTTCAGCACCTCGGAAAAGCAGGCTCTCTCTTCATCCGTGAATCCGGCATTGCCCCGATTGGTCTTCGGGTTCTTCAGGTCGATCTCCTGATGTGCCACGTTCAGATCTCCGGCATAGATCACCGGTTTGCTCTCCTCCAGTTTCTTCAGATAAGCCAGAAAATCCGCCTCCCATTGCATGCGGTATTCCAGACGCTTCAATTCCTGCTGCGCATTCGGCACATAGACCGTCACAAAATAAAAATCCTCATATTCCGCAGTGATCACGCGTCCCTCATGGTCATGTTCCTCGATGCCGATTCCGTAAGTCACACGAACCGGTTCTTTTTTCGTAAAAAGAGCCGTACCGGAATATCCCTTTTTCTCTGCATAATTCCAGTACTGATAATATCCGGGCAGATCCAGTGCGATCTGTCCCTCCTGTAATTTCGTCTCCTGTAAGCAGAAAATATCTGCATCCGTTTCCTTAAAAAAATCCCAAAAGCCCTTTTGCATACAGGCTCTCAGTCCGTTCACATTCCATGAGATCAATTTCATGCGGTTGTTCCTATCCCTTTCCGGCTCTGCTATTCCTATTATCTATATTTGCTGTCCTATTTTCCGGACTTGATTTAATCAAATCTTAGCACGCAACTCAAGTTTTCCCATGCTCCTGCACCCACTCCCGCTCCTTCCTTGCAGCTTCCAAAGACTTTTCATACCCTTTCAGAATCTCCTGCAGTCTTCGTACCTCAGTGATATCTTTTGCCTTGTTCTCCGGGTGATCCATCCACGCATGCTGTTTCTGTGGCGGATAAATGTTCGCTATCGTATTTGCACCGATCTTCAACCAGTTTCCACCGTAGAAAATACTGTTTTCCTCCGGATGCAAAAACTGCGGCAGTTCTGACAGCGCATGGCTTTCTATCATTATTTCGGCAGTGCTGTTCCCGTTTTCCGACTGACCGATCTTAACTTCTGTTCCAACCGGCTCCACCCACAGTCTCATCGGCTCCCCGGGCTTTTTCCAGAGCTTGTCCAGCACAAGATTGAGTGGTCCCAGCAGGCAGATCGTCATTACAATTGCCAGCCCTCCCGTCAGTTCCGGGATCCAGGCACTCTGTACCAGGATTTGAAACCAGATGTGATCGGCTTCTCTTACACCCCAGACTTTTATCACGATCAGAACAGCCGCGGCGATATAGATCAGAATCGTAGCGATTGCGAAAGGAAACAATGCTTTTTCTTTTTTCATGCCCCATGCGGCATATTCCCGACGTTCTTCCTCTGTAAAAAGAACCGGAAGCTCATATTTTTCTGCCATATAAATCCTCATTCCCACACATATCGCTTGTGCATAATAAGTTTGTATCAAGCATACGCAGCTACAAATCCCACATGCGAAAAGATTTAATTTCACACTAATCTTCATGTTGCGTAATCTCAATACGTTTCTTAGGTATTTTGGCACTAATCCTTGTTCTCAGCTTATTTATCACTATATTAATCACCTAATATAATACGGATCAAGTGTTTATCCAGCATCAGTGTCCTGTTCCAGGGATTCAGGATCACGCCCTCGATGCCGTCTGCCGTCAGCGCCATGCGGAACAATTGCTCGATATCCGTGAGGAATGTGGACATCACGCTTCCGCTGCCCTTCAGTTCTTCCTCAAAACCGGTAAAAGCCGACCACCATTTTTTCCCATCTGAGGTCTGCACTGCCTGCAGCCGCATGGCTGTCCCGGCGGCCTGTGTCACAGCTTCCTTCACATCTGCGGAAGGCGGCTCCACCGCTACGATCAGTTGCCCCTGCTCCCACATGCGCCTGCGTACCTGCGTCAGAGCATGCGCTAACAGTTCCTCCGTCGGTTCCTGCTGCAGCGCGGCGATTGCTTCCTCTATCTTCTCGTTTCCCTGCAGACCTTTGTCTTTCTTTTCTTCCATCATCGTTTCTCCGTTTTTCAAATTTCTACTTTATGTTTTATTATAAGATGATGTCGGGGCAAAAGTCCCCCGACTTTGATGCCTACGGATCGTTCCGTGCTACGCACTCCCACAATCCTACCCAATATTCGCATATCGCGGGATTATCATCCCACTATACTTCGTATCTATTTCTAAAAGAGTATTTTATATTGTGATATTTTCGTAAAAACACTTCCATACTATTTATATCATTTCACTATTTCATTTACAATCAAAGTTTTCAAATTGCAGTTTTTAAATTGACCGCCCTTTTCCTTGACACACCGGGGATTGATTGCTAACATGAGTCTGAGCGTCATGCTCAGAAATGAGGAGATTATGAACACATTTGACCCGAAAAATATTTTCAGTGACAAAGAGAAATTATCCCGTTTGAAAAATAAGAAGCTTTTTCTGTTTGATATTGACGGTACGATTGCCGTCGGTGATACTTTATATGATGGCAGTGCCGATCTGATCCGCTATATCAACGATATCGGCGGCAAGGCTTATTACATCACCAACAATTCTACCAAAAGCGGATTGGACTATGTGAAAAAATTTAAAGAGGCCTTTCATTTAGACAGCACCGAGGATCAGTTCATCACCTCCGGATATATGACACTGCGTTTTCTGAAAGAGCACTATGCAGATAAAAAGATTTTTGTACTGGGAACCGCTTCCTTCGTTGCGGAACTCAGAAAAAACGGGCTCCACGTTACGGAAGTCTGTGAAGAAAGCATCGACTGTGTAGTTGTTGCCTATGACAGTGAATTAAATTATGCAAAGCTGACAGAGGTCTGCAAGGTTTTATTCACGCAGGATGTCCCTTTTTACGGCACCAACCCGGATCTGCGGTGTCCCATTGATTTTGGTTTCATCCCCGATTGCGGCGCCATCTGCGACATGATCACCGCCACCACAGACAAAAAGCCTGTCTACCTGGGCAAACCCAGCAAAGAAGTGGTGAACCTCTGCCTGAATGTCTCCGGCTTTCCCCCGGAAGAAACCCTCGTCGTAGGCGACCGCCTGTATACCGACATTGCCTGCGGCATCAATGGCGGCGTGGACACCTGCGTTCTCTTCACCGGCGAAGCGCAAAAAGAGGATATCCTGACCCCCGAAGGAGAGCCGAATACCCCCTACCTGCCGGACTATGCATTTGAAAATGTGCAGGAACTGCTAAAGGCCTGCTTAGCTAAATTGAAAGTTAGTTAAATAGTATTTCTCAAATCGCCGTAGACCCGATTGCATATAAGAAACGCTGACATCGCTTCCGCTCGGAAACAGAGCGCAACGGTACATAAGCGGCCAAAGTACGCCCGCTAAGTACCGGCGTCTGTTTACGGTCAGCTTATTCTTATATGCAACCGGGTCTACTGGTTTACTTGAAATTTGAAAATCACAGT
>CAKRRS010000011.1 GCA_934394665.1 uncultured Acetatifactor sp.
GTGGTTCTAAAGTTTTCAGTAACCCAGTAGCCCCGGTTGCATATAAGAATAAGCTGACCGTAAACAGACGCCGGCACGTAAGCGAGGGTACTTTCCTCGCTTACGTGCCGCTGCGCTCTGTTTCCGAACAAAGTGTGCTAAAGCACACCGTGATGTCAGCGTTTCTTATATGCAATCGGGGCTACGGCGACAGGTGAGCCAACTAACTTTCAATTTATATCATTTCAGATATTTCCGCAATAACCTGCACCCGTGCACATAAGCGCTAATCCCGAATGTTTTCGATATGTACTCTCCTCCTCCGGTGATGCTGTCCACCAAAACCGGGATTGCACTGCGTTCTTTACGTGACGGAAGCACGTCCATGGCAATCTGCATGGCAGCATTGTCTCGCAACCAGTCTCTGTCTACCTGTGTCGGTGTTTCTTTGTATAAAAACAGAATCCTACAGACCGCTTTCGTTTTCTCCGGTATCTGATCCATGTGGTTAATGATACTATCGAAAGTGTTGCCCGGGTATTTGGCATCTGCCAGTGCTACATAATAGCAGACAGAATCTCTGGAAAAAGAAAACTTTCTCTTCCTGTAGTATCCCTGTTTGGTCTCCTTGAAGCCATGCCTTTTCAGCTGCTTCAAAATGTTCTGTTTGCCGGCATCGGATATTTTCGTTGTCGCTTTGTTACGATATTCCTTCCATTTTGCATCCATATCATACATTGCCTGATATGGCATTATGTCGATCAGTATCACAAGACTACCAATGCACAAGACAAAAAAGAGGATCAAAAATATCCAGCCATAATCCAAGTGACCTTCCGAATCGCTCAATATTGCCGGTATGATAATGCTCACAAATGCCAGCACTAACATGATGATTCCCGTTGCTTCCCAGGCAATGACTTCTTTTCTTGTTTTCTCTCTTGGTGGATTCTCAGCTTGTTTTTTCACTCTTTTCGTATTTCCCTGCGTTTGCTTCTTCCGTCTATGTTTTTTGCTCATTCTTCATGCACTCCACAAGCTTTTTATTTTCCCAGCTGGAGATGTTCCTTCATCAGTTCACGAAACAGTGTATCTGCTGTCCAGGAGATATTGTACGGTGTAATGATTGCTTTGAGTGGAACGGGCTGTTCGCCTGTCGCTTTGTATTCTGCCAGAAAAGTGTCCATCTGCTGTTGATTCATGCCGGAGAACACGATCATTTCCGTGAAGAAATCAAGGCCGGAGTAGGTTATTCTATCTTTTGAAAAGCCTTGGATTTCCGCTAATGCACCAATCTTCTGTCCGTAGTCCTTCCGCGCAACGTCTGTCACATTGGCACCGATCTTTTTTGCCACTGCACACACTGCCAAGTACTTTTCTTTTTTCAGTCCAAACGTTAATATGTCTGCCATTTCTCTGTCCTTTTTTTATTTTACCATTCGGAAATATTAATACTCCATCACACAAAATCAATCGTTCTAAAACACCATGAAAAGCATGTACATTGTAGTTGCATCCTCTTCCATTTTGTTATACCGACGGTGCGGTCAGACATTATATCATGTTCTGCTACAGTAACGGTGCAATCAGGCATTCTATCCTGTTCTGCTACAATAACGGTGCAATCAGACATTATATCATGTTCTGCTACAGCAGCGGTGCAATCAGGCGCATGATGCACTGCCAGCCGCGGACTGCCATATTTTTCCTGCCGTCGCGGTATTTATCCGTGACTTCCCCGCTGTCATGCAACAGGGTTTCAAAATCTGATTCAATATCCCGAATGGCTGCACATCCATGCATCCAGACACCGTTTTCAAAATGATGATACAGACTGCGGTAGTCCATGTTGATCGTGCCAACGGTCGCAGTATCTTCGTCACACAACATCTGCTTTGCATGGAGAAATCCCGGAGTATATTCGTAAATCCGCACGCCCTGGCGTACCAGCCCGGAATAATAGGATCTGGTCACGCCATAGATGATCTTCTTATCGGGAATGCCCGGTGTGAATACTCTGACATCGACGCCACGTTTTGCCGCAAGTCCCAGTTCTCTCGTCATCTCATCGCTGATGATCAGATAAGGAGTGGAGACATAGAGACGTTTTCTCGCTGTCTTGATCAGGTTCAGGTAGACATTTTCACCCACAGGCTCTCCGTCAAGCGGTGAATCCGCATACGGCTGTACATAGCCTTTGCATTCATTCTGCGCAGAAGACGCATCTGTATCTTTTCCGTACTTTTCAGCAGGCTCCACCGTCAAATATTTTGCAAAATCAGTATCCGTCTGTCCCATGACATTCCACATTTCCAGGAACATCTCTGTGAAATTCTTCACAGCCGGACCGGTCAGCTTCACACCGGTATCTTTCCAATAACCGTAAGGATGTGTGATGTTGAAATACTCATCTGCCAGATTGTAACCACCGGTAAATCCGACTTTTCCGTCAATGATCATGATTTTGCGGTGATCCCGGTTGTTCATAAAGATATTCAAAAACGGCACGACATAGTTGAACACGCGGCACTGTGCGCCGATTGCATTCATTCGTTCAATGAAACTCTTATCCAAAAATCCGATACAGCCCACATCATCATACAGGATGCGGACTTCCACACCCTCGGCTGCCTTTCTTGCAAGTACGTCTTTCAGCCTTGTGAAGGCTTCCGCTTCCTCTATGGCATGATATTCCAGGAAAATAAAACTCTTCGCTTTCTCCAGTTCCTGCAGCTGCTCTTCAAATCCCAGATAAGCCTCCGGATAAAATTTCACATCTGTTCCTTCATATACCGGATAATTACTGTATTTCTGGGTATAACGACACTGATTTGCCAGCAGGGGATTTTCTTCCTCCAGGTGCTGCATCACTGTCTCATCCTGGAGATTGAGCGGATAAAGCTTACTGTCAACCTCCTCGAATCTGCGGATAATCTTGTGCATGACCTCTTTGTGTCCGAACAATCCATAGATACACAGTCCAAACACCGGAAATGCCAGAATGACAATAATCCACGGCATCTTAAATGCCGCATTGGAATGCTTTCCGTAAATCCGCAGTGCCACTACCAGTGCCAGCAGACTGGTTAGCAGAGAGATCACGGACGAATACTGGTACAGCTTGATCATCAGTACCAGTATCCATCCGATCTGTAACAGCACCGCAATCGCGGCAAATGCAATTCTTCCTATACTGTTTTTCACATTTCCTTTTACTTCGGAACGCATTTTCTTTTTTTCGCCCATAATGTCCTCTTTTGTCTCTCACGCTCAAAAATGATTCTTCACCGTACAAATTGCCTGTTATTCCCAGGGTAACTATTTTTTAACTCTTCCTTACAGACCATGCTTGCACCGAACAGTTTGCGAAAATATCTTTAGCATATATCAAGACTACTTTCTAAAGCAAAATAGTACACCAATTCCCCTAAAATCACAAGAGTCCAAGGTACTACAATCCAGGGATTCTGTCTTTATATCTTTCAGCATATTTTTCTGTTGGACTTTACATTTTTATCATTAAAAGCTTCAATCTTTCCACTCACATTGTAGTCTTACGGCTTTTCTTTTTCACCCACAATTCCGGTCACACAGCACCACTACGGTACTCGGCGTGGTCTGCGCCGGAATGCTTCTCGTCGAGGAAGCATAGCTTACCACCAGGTTATGGTTGGCGGGACTTGCCTGAAAATACTGGTTGTTGGCTGTCCTCACATCCACCGTACCATCCAGGTTCAACTGCAGTGTCTGCTCCTCATTGATCAGGGAATTGTTATAATAGC
This sequence comes from uncultured Acetatifactor sp., assembly GCA_934394665.1. Lineage (GTDB taxonomy): Bacteria > Bacillota > Clostridia > Lachnospirales > Lachnospiraceae > Acetatifactor. The sequence continues at coordinate 3,762 of CAKRRS010000011.1, forward strand.
TGACATCCACAAAACGATCCGCCCGCTCTTCCGCCACTACCACTGCCGTATACTGGGGAGGATAGATTAACGGCATGGGTGCATCATTGCGATACCAGAATGTCGCCATCATTCCCACTGACAATGTGGTAAAATCCACCACATAAGTATCCGGATTGATAAAAAAGTTCACCGTGTTGCCGTCCATATCCTCAATGGTTGCAAACAACAAGCATCCGTCGGCTCTTCGTCCGCCCTGTCCGGCAGGTACCAGATCCACAATAGTTCCTTTCATGGAACCGAAACTGCTTCTTCTCATCGGTCTTTGAAATGAAAAACGATAGTCCATAAATTCTCCTGTTAAACTTTTAATCTTTCTCACTAATATATGCGCCATACCGGCACTGTTGACCGTATTATGTAAAATCATAATTATAAAGAACCACTACCCAAAAGTAGTGGTTCCGAAGTAATCACATAATAATCGTTCCGCCTCCCAGCACATGCTCGTCCTGATAGAACACCATCGCCTGTCCCGGCGTTGCGGCACGTACCGGTGCTTCGAAAGTACAAAGCACTTTTCCGTCCGGCTGTTTTTCGAGCATACCGTATTCTCCCTTATGGTTATATCGAATCTTCACCAGAGCTCTCACCGGTTCTGTCAGATCCTCCACCGCCATATAATTCACGTTGTCACACAACACTTTATCGGTAAACAGCTCCTGATTCGAACCAATCACAACTTCATTCGTCCCGGGGCGAATCGCGGTGACAAATACTCTCTCTCCCATAGGAAGTTCCAGTCCTCTGCGCTGTCCCAGGGTATAATGTGTGATGCCTTTATGCCGTCCTAAGATTCTGCCGTCGTCCGTGACAAAATTGCCCGGGCCCGGTACTTTCTCACCGGCTTCCCTGTCAATAAAAGAAGCATAATCATGATCCGGTACGAAACAGATCTCCTGGCTGTCCGGCTTGTGCGCCACCGGAAGTCTCGCTTCCTCTGCCATGGCACGGATCTCGTCCTTAGTATATTCTCCCACCGGCATCAGCGTATGTGCCAGCTGGTCCTGCGTCAGATTATATAATGCATACGTCTGATCCTTCGCCGCCGTCACGGAATTGCGGATTGCGTAACGCCCATTCGGCAGTTTATCGATTCTGGCATAATGTCCCGTGGCAATATAATCCGCACCGATCTCCAGACTCCGTTTAAGCAGAGATTCCCACTTCACATAACGGTTGCAGGCAATGCAGGGATTCGGCGTATGTCCTTTTAAGTACTCTGCCACAAAATAATCCATGACATGACACTTGAATTCCTTCTTAAAATTCATCACATAGTAAGGAATCTCAAGTCTCTGTGCCACTCTTCTGGCATCATCCACGGCAGACAGACCGCAGCAGCCACCGTTCGCTTCCTTGGCAGCTTCTTCTTCGTCCTGCCAGATCTGCATGGTGACACCGATCACGTCATAGCCCTGTTCCTTTAATAACATGGCAGCCACGGAGGAATCCACACCTCCGGACATGCCGACTACTACTTTTTTCTTCATAGATCTTAATAATCTTCCTCTTCTTCGCCCTCACTGATATCATTCTTGGGCTTTTGCAGACCTTCGATGGTAATGTGGTTCTTCTCCGCGTAATCCCACAGCGCCGCATGAATTGCTTCCTCTGCCAACAGGGAGCAGTGTACTTTTACGGGAGGCAGTCCGTCCAATGCTTCCATTACCGCTTTGTTCGTTACCTGTAATGCTTCCTGAATGGTCTTACCTTTTACCAGTTCGGTTGCCATGGAACTGGTTGCTACGGCGGCACCGCATCCGAACGTCTTGAATTTCGCTTCACGGATGACTCCGTTCTCATCAATATCCAGGAACATTCTCATGATATCGCCGCACTTTGCGTTGCCGACAGTACCTACACCGCTGGCGTCTTCGATCTCTCCCACATTTCTGGGGTTCTGAAAATGATCCATTACTTTTTCACTATACATCTGTTATGTTTCCTCTTCTTCCTTTTTATTTCATGGTCTCCTGTTTCAAAAAAGTCTTTCTGCTTACAATACATTTTCTCATATATTGCCGGAAGACTTCATTTGCGTTCTGAATTTATTATTTCTGTGCCTTGATAAAGTCTTCATACAGCGGAGACATATCACGCAGTCTCTGTACAATTTTCTTCACTTCGTCTGCCACGATATCCATCTCTTCCTTCGTGCTCTCCTCGGACAGGGTCAGTCGCAGGGAGCCATGTGCCTCCTCATGCTTCAGTCCGATTGCCAGCAACACATGGGAAGGATCCAGGGATCCGGAAGTACATGCGGAACCACTGGAAGCACAGATGCCCTTCATATCCAGCATGATCAGCATGGATTCTCCCTCGATAAACAGGAAAGAGAAGTTGATATTGTTCGGCAGTCTCTTGGTACGATGACCGTTCAGCCAGCAGTGAGGGATTTCCTTCTCCAGACGTCCGATCAGGTAATCACGCAGTTCGATCTCCTTACGGGTCTTGCTGTCCATGATACGCATGGCGCGCTCTACAGCCACACCCAGTCCCACGATACCGGGGATATTCTCCGTACCGGCTCTGCGGCTTCTCTCCTGTGCTCCGCCGTGTACAAAAGAACGGATTTTCACGCCTTTACGGATATATAAAAATCCGATTCCCTTAGGACCGTTTAACTTATGACCGCTGGCACTGAGCATATCAATATGCATATCGTCTACATTGATGGGCACCTGTGCATACGCCTGTACCGCATCGGTATGGAACAGGATGCCGTGTTCCTTCGCAATCTCACCGATTTCGGCAATAGGTTCGATCGTACCGATCTCGTTATTCGCAAACATGACACTGATCAGGATCGTATCCGGGCGGATTGCTGCCTTCAGCTCGTCCAGGCTGATCAGTCCGTCTCTGTCCACATTCAAATATGTGATCTCAAATCCTCTCTTCTCCAGATACTCACAGGTATGGAGAATCGCATGATGTTCGATTTTCGTGGTAATGATATGTCTTCCCTTGGCTTCATAAGCCTCTGCTGTCGCCTTCAACGCCCAGTTATCAGACTCGGAACCACCTGCGGTAAAATAGATTTCCTCCGGCTTCGCCCCCAGGCTGTCTGCGATCGTCTGACGGGCATGATCCATTGCCTTCTTGCTCTCTGCGCCCAGACTGTAAATCGTGCTGGCATTGCCATAATATTCGCTGAAATACGGAAGCATCGCATCTACGACTTCCGGTGCTGTTTTTGTAGTTGCTGCATTATCTAAATATATCATATTGCCTCGTTTCTGCATATTTCATGCTACTTTTCGCTGTTTTCCATGATATCATCCACTCTGTAGTTCTGTCAACAGCAGTGGCGGAATATACTTACGCAAGATCTTTACTTCTGAGGGATCCTGCCTATTTTATGAAACAGATAAAACAACACCCCCTGATCTTCGGCACCTTTATACTGACGGTCACCGGTCTGATCACCCGTCTCATCGGTTTTTTCTACCGGATCTACCTGTCAAGACTGTTCGGTGAAGAAGGTATGGGCATCTATCAGCTGCTCAGTCCGGCACTGTCGCTCTCCTTTTCCCTGACTGCCGCCGGATATCAGACCGCCATTTCCAAATACGTGGCTGCCAACACTTCCAAAAGTCCGGCCGAACGCCTGAGACCACTCCTCGCCGGTGTAAGCATCACATTGCCGCTATCTTTTCTGACCGGCGCCGTTATGTTCCTGGCCGCAGATCCGATCGGTGTCGTTTTCCTAAAAGAGGCCCGCACTGTTCCCATGCTGCGGATCCTGTCCTTTTCCATTCCTTTTGCCGCACTTCATGCCTGTATCAACGGGTATTTTTATGGAAAAAAGAAGGCTGCCGTCCCGGCGGTCACACAGCTTTTGGAGCAGATAGCAAGGGTAGGCTGCGTGTATCTTGTCACCGGTCGCGATCTGATGCAGGGACGCACGCCGTCTATCAGTGTTGCCGTACTCGGACTCACCGTAGGGGAAATTCTGTCCATGCTGATGGCGCTTCTGTGTCTGTATGTGCATCTGTACTACCATCAGTTTTCCCGGCATACGGAAGCCCGACTTTCCGCATACAGCCAGGTCATAACCCATCCGGCCGTAATCCCCTCTCCTGCATCCTCCCCGACTACGCACACTCCACGCGTAAACAATCCGTCCGTATGCCGTCTGCTCCCTACCGCAGCGGTCTACCGGGACCTATTGGGAATGGTGCTTCCCCTGACCGCCAACCGTATCGTTCTGAATATCCTGCAAAGTATCGAAGCCGTATCCATTCCACAGAAACTATTGCTCTACGGTTATGATACCACCACAGCCCTAAGTGTATACGGTGTTCTCACCGGTATGGCTATGCCGATGATCTTTTTCCCGAACGCTCTCACCAGTTCTGTTGCGGTTCTGCTGCTCCCCACGATCTCCGAAAATCATGCACGAGGAGACCGTGATGCCGTATTGCATGACACGCTGCGCACGGTAAAATACTGCGGACTGATGGGCTTCTCGTGCCTTTGTTGTTTTCTCTTTCTCGGAAAATGGATGGGAAGTGAACTGTTCCACAGCGAACTGGCAGGACATTTTATCGTGAATCTGGGCTTCATCTGTCCTTTCCTCTATCTCGACACCACACTCTCCGGCATCCTGCAGGGACTGGGCATGGCAGGACGGATTTTTCTCTCCAACGTGATCTGTCTGCTCCTTCGCCTGACATTTGTATTTTTTGCCATTCCGATCGTTGGTATGCAAGGATATCTCTGGGGAATTCTGGTAAGTCAGCTGGCACTCGCGGGACTGTACTTCTATTACCTGTATCGTTTTTTTCAAATACGGGCCGATTCAAAATAAATCGGAGATGTATCTTCCACGTTTCTTCCTCTATATACAATATATAAAAGTGTGGATAAAAATAGAGAAGTGCGAACGCTTTCCCCATATTTAATATCTATGATAGGCTTGTACAGAGCTAAAGAAGTATCCAAAAATATATAACTCAAAAAATGCAGCCAGTAAAAAAGAGACATCTTACGATGTCTCTCTTGCGCTTTACATTTTTATCATCACATCTTAGCAACTGTTCCCGTCCTGTACAACACAGTTCTATTCTAAGTTCTACTCCGTGAATACCGTCTTGCTGCCCACGAAATACTGGTACTGTTGTAAGATCTGATCCTTACGCATATCGGAGATTGCCTTCTCCACATCCAGAGAATGGATATCGCTGTCTCTGCCGATGTAGCCGAAATCATCCTGCTTGTTAAAAGTCACGGAAATGTCTTCCAATGCCGCATTTGCTGCAGGTCTTGATGCCCCACGCGCTTCTCCGGCCTTGCCGGAATCTACGGATTCTATCTGAAGAGAAGTATTGGAAGAAGGTACACGGGATTCCTGACCCGGGATCTCAGTGATCACTGTCTTCGCAGACTGTTTCGCCGCATCCGGTGCCTGAATGCTGCGCTGCAGATTATAATTCTGCAAACCGTTCATTCCATTGATTCCGTTCATTCCCATGTACTCACCTCCTTGTCATTTGTATCTGCTGCTATTCCTATATGATTTATTGCCGTTTCTCTTCTCACGGCGCGGTGCATCCGCTCCGCCCTGCGTGTTCCGAATTGCTATTCAAATCATTATTTTTAAATACATAAAAGTTATCGACAAATCTCGCCTACACTTTTACATCGGCACTTTTTTCCTAATACTTTAGTCCTAATTGTGATTTTTATCATTCAGGACGCTCTTGAGTTCATCCATAAAGGTATTCACATCTTTGAACTCCCGATATACGGACGCAAATCTCACATAAGCAACCGCATCCAGATCCTTTAGCTTGTTCATCACAAGTTCACCGATGGTGCCGCTGGGGATCTCCCGTTCTTCACTGTTAAATATCTCGTTCTCCACCTCATCCACCAGAGTCGTGATCTGCTGTGCACTGACCGGACGCTTATGACAGGCTCGCAGAACCCCTGCCTCGATCTTGGCACGGTCATACGCTTCCCTGTTGTTATCCTTTTTAATAATGATCAGTGGAATCGTCTCGATCTTCTCATAAGTGGTAAAACGCTTTCCACATTCATCGCACACTCTGCGACGACGAATGGAATTGTTATCCTCCGCCGGTCTCGAATCGATTACCCGGGTATTTTCATGGCTGCAGAACGGACATTTCATAGGCATCCTCCTCTAAAAAACCACGTGTTATTTATGTTAAGATTATAGAAGATTCAGCAGTTAATGTCAACTAAAATTATGTCCGGGCCAATCTGCCGGATGTCCTTATACGGGATCACAATATTCGGTTCACAGCGCAAAAATCCAAGCCACGAATTACCGCCCGGCACCATGATCTTGCAGATGCATCCGCTGCACTCGTCAAACTCCAGATCACATACATGCCCCAGCTTTTTACAGTCTCTGATATTGATCACATCTTTGCATTTCAATTCGGAGAAAAGCATCTTCCGCTCCCAAAATATTCACTATTATAGTTATTGTATGATGTGCTCACAAATTCGTTCTGAAAAATCAGGTGTTACAGGGAAATAAAGGAAAATCCTTTCGCAAAGTATAGCCACACTCTCCTCTGTGAATAATGTAGGTATCAAAATCACAATCGGGAGGTCTCTATGGTACAGGGAAAAGTGGAAATCTGCGGCGTAAACACAGCAAAACTGCCTTTATTAAAGGCATCTGACAAGGAAGCTCTCTTCGACAAAATCCGCGAAGGCGACACTGCCGCCAGAGAGACCTATATCGAAGGCAATCTGCGTCTTGTCTTAAGTGTGATCAAACGGTTTTCGAGCAGTGCCGAAAACGTGGACGACCTCTTCCAGATCGGCTGCATCGGCCTGATCAAAGCCATCGACAATTTTGATTCCACGCTGGGGGTAAAATTTTCCACCTATGCAGTGCCTATGATCCAGGGGGAGATCCGCCGGTTCTTACGTGACAATAACAGCATCCGTGTCTCCCGTTCTCTCAAAGATACTGCTTACAAAGCCATCTATGCCAAAGATACGCTGACAAGAAAAAATCTAAAGGAACCCACAATGGAAGAAATTGCCGCAGAAGTCGGCATCTCCAAAGAGGACATCGTCTACGCCTTAGATGCCATGCAGAACCCCATGAGTCTCTACGAGCCGGTCTATACCGACGGCGGCGACACGCTCTATGTCATGGATCAGATCAGTGACAAAAAAAATAAGGAAGAGGCGTGGGTGGAACATCTCTCCCTGAACGAAGCCATGAAACATCTAAACGACAGAGAGCGCCATATCATCTCCCTGCGCTTTTTCGAAGGGAAGACCCAGACCGAGGTAGCCGATCTGATCGGCATCTCCCAGGCCCAGGTCTCCCGTCTTGAAAAAAATGCTTTGAAATCCATGCGCGGTTATCTTACCGCGTAACTTACGTTATTCTCAGCCCGACGGTCTGAGCTTTTTCACCATCCCGTACAGAATCCTAAAGATTAGGTATCCGATGACTGCTCCCATCACATTGGTCAGAATGTCATCCACCTGAAAATAACCCCTGCCGGTAATCAGTTGGATTGTCTCCACACCAAGACTTGTCACAAATGCGGCAAAGGTATTGCGGAAAAATCCTCTGATCCAGGGAAATGCCCATGGGCAAATAAACCCATACGGAATAAAAAGCAGTACATTTTCTACCACAAAAGCATTATTTCTCGTATTGATTCCCCAGGTAGAGAACAGTTCCAGATCCATCTGTCTGGTTCCGGTGCCGGCTTCCCTGGAGAAAAAGGTTATGACCAGTATGATCATAAGGTATAAAGAGAACGCCATAAGACCCGACATCGGAAAAGCATCTTTCCCCTTGCGCTCTCTTCTGGCATTCATGCCGTTTAAGATCAGTCCCATCACCGCTCCCGCCATCACACCGTACGGCAGGTATTTCAGGGCTCCGTTCAGATCTCTTATGATATATTTCCAAATCATTCTTTCTTCATCCTATATCTGTCGTTCAAATTGCCTTTTTACATCTGATAGGTATCCCATTTTGAGGGGGCTTCGTCCCATAGCTTCTTGCCTTCGAACAGCCTGTCATTCATCCAGCCGACTGCATCCACGACACCGTCCTCATCAAAAGAGAAATACGCTGTCTGCTTTTTCTCTTCCGGCGTCTTAAAATAATTAAACGGCTCCGGCCATACGGTCACCTTCAGTTTCTTCCCACCTTCTTCATCTGCCGGATTCCGGTACTGCTCCAGGCGATAGCGCATGCCCTGGTGACAGCCGGTAAATTCTGTTTTCTTCAAGTATTCCATCGATAATATATCATCACGCTGTATCATGTTCTTCGTCCTCTATTCTGCCTGTTATCAACATCCTGTGATTCATCCCGAGAGAAATTTCCTGCAACTATTTCCTCATCATACGTTCTCACGTTTCTACTCGCTATTCCCGTTTTGTGCACATAATACATAGTATCATGTATCCCACCGTAATGCAAAGTCAAATATGGAGGCTGATTTCTTTTTTCAGCTGCCGCATGATCTTTTTCTCCAGACGGGAAATATAAGATTGCGAGATGCCGAGGAGGCTTGCAACTTCCTTCTGTGTCATCTCCTGTCCGTCCGGTGTCCCCAGCCCGAACCGCAGACGGATGATCGTCTTTTCCCGTTTGGAAAGTTTACCCACTGCATTCATCAACAATTTCCGCTCTACCTCATTTTCGATGCCTCTGTAGATGACGTCCTCGTCTGTGCCCAGGATATCCGACAGGAGAAGTTCATTGCCATCCCAGTCCACATTCAGCGGTTCGTCGATTGATACTTCCATTTTGGTCTTGTTGTTGCGGCGCAGATACATCAATATTTCGTTCTCGATGCAACGGGACGCGTAGGTCGCCAGCTTGATATTTTTCTCCGGATTAAAGGTGTTGATGGATTTGATCAGCCCAATCGTTCCGATCGAGATCAGATCCTCCACACCCACGCCGGTATTGTCGAATTTTTTGGCGATGTAGACAACGAGGCGTAGGTTATGTTCGATCAGGATTGCTTTTGCCTCATCTTCATACGCGGTTCCCAGGTCACTGATGACCTGATTCTCCTGCTCCCCGGTCAACGGCGGCGGCAGTACTTCCGCACCCCCGATATAATGAATGTCACCTTTACGCTGTAGCAGGAAAGGTTCCCTGCGCATCATTTTAAACTGCATTTTCCCCGGTATTGCTATTTTTAAGATCATATCTGTCTGCTCCTATCTGCCACTTTGCCCCTATGGAATTTCTCCTGCGGCCCGGCTTTTTGTTTACTGCCTCCTTTGTATTCTTCCGATCTTTCCCAAAGAGACGGATGCAGTAACATTACAAACGTCTCACCGCCGACCTCTTCTTCACTTACCGCCAGCCAGACCTGCTTACATACCTTTTCCACGCCCTGACGCGCAATGACGATCTGCGGTATGGGATATCCATAGAGGATGCCGCTCTTTTTTCCGACACTGTGGTAAGGGATCACGCGCATCCCCGGAAGTCCTTCCGGCCATAGTCTGTGGAATACCTGTGCATCGATCACCGATACCGGTGCCCGGCTGATCGGTTCCGTCAGGGTATTGCCGGAATCTACAATAGCCCGTACCCGGATGCTCTCCGTCTCTCCCTGTAGTACCACATTACAGTACGTTTTTTGTGTGACCTCTTTTTCCCGTCCTTTCACGATCAGCAGGGCGAAAAGGCTCCCCAGTCCCAGCAACGGGACAACACAGGTAAGGTATTTTACACATGCCGGAAAACTCCTGACTACTGCGACCAGGATTCCCCCGAGTAAACAGGTATCCAGCATCAGTTTGCGGGAATAATACCACAACATTTTCAGGCTCCGGATGCCAAAGCTCACATACAGCATGAGCACGGTCCCAGGAAGAAAGCAACTTAGTACTTTAACTGTCGCCGATCCTTTCCATAGAAAAGGGAGCAGATAACTTCCCGCTCCCAGACCGGCACCACACAGCAACCGGTACCACGTGGCAGTGTGGCAGGTGCTGTGATCGACCATGCTTAAAAGGATCAGATTCATTCCGAAATTTAAGAGGAACAGACTGTCTAAATATAGTTCATAATGCATCTCATCCCCCTTTTGGTACGTATTTCTTCTGAAGGAAATCGCTGTCATCCAAAGTTCACTACCGGTTCCTTCAGAAACATTATAAGGGGCGCAGGTGGCAAATTTTGTCAAATCTTCATCCGCTGAAACCTTTTTCTTTCCTATAAATTCGACACCGCCACGTCTGCGGTCTTCTCCACTCCCAGGTACGGCAGAATATTTTCATACAGTTGCCGTATGATTGGCGCTGCTATCTGACCGCCATAGTAGACACCCTGCGGATTGTTGATGATTGCGATAGCGATGACCTGTGGATCATCCGCGGGTGCAAAGCCGATAAATGATGAAATATAGCGTCCGCTTCCTCTGGGCAGGGTCTGACTGGTGGCAGTCTTGCCGCCAATGCGGAAGCCTTCTACCTGACCGTTTCTGCCGGAACCTTCCGCCACCACCATCTCGAGGATATAGCGCATGGTGGCGCTGGTCTCTTCCGATACGATGCCGCTTTGCACCGGATAACGGTAGGTCTCTTCCACCTCTCCGTCCCGGTTCCGGGATTCGATGGCAAAATGCGGTGTGATCCGTTTTCCTCCGTTGATGATCGACGAAGCCGTGGTCAGAAGCTGCACTGCCGTGATCTGGAAGGACTGTCCGAACGCCACGGTGGCAAGTTCCACGTTTCCCATATCTTCTTTTTTATGCATGATTGTCCCGGCTTCACCGGGCAAATCGATCCCCGTCCTTTGTTTCAATCCGAACTGTTCGAAATAGTGGTAATAATCGTCCACACCGAGCCGCAAACCCACGGAGATGAGTGCCGGATTACAGCTGTTTTCCATGCATTGCACGAACGTCTGGCTGCCATGTCCTGTGGTCTTATGACAGCGGATCTTCCGGTCATCCACGATGATAAATCCGGGACAGGAAAATGTACTTTCCGGTGTGACCACGCCTGCTTCCAGTCCTGCCGCGGCGGTAATGATCTTGAACGTTGAACCTGGCTCATAGGTATCGTTGATGCAGCTGTTGCGCCACATGGCATTTAATTTTTCCTGTTTTTGTTCCGGGGTCAGGTTGCTGCCTACGATGTCTGTACCTGCTTTCGCATTTGTGCCCGTGCCTGTCACACCCACGGTCTCCATGTTTTCTTCCCGGATGCTGTTTTCCGGCAGGGTATAGGGATTGTTCAGGTCAAACTCCGGATAATTTACCATTGCCAGGATTTCTCCGTTTTTCGGATTCATCGCCACAATTTCAACACTATCTGCTTCTTTGGTTGCACAAGCCTGTGCCGCCAGCTGTGTGGCGTACTCCTGGATATTGCGGTCGATACTGATCCGCAGATCTTTTCCGGGGATTGGTTCTACCCTGCGCTCGCCTGCGGTATCGACTTCGATTCCTTTTGCATCCGTTACGGTCAGAATCATGCCGGGCTGCCCCTGTAGTATCTCCTCATAGACGACTTCCAGTCCGATGATGCCCTGGTTGTCTCCGCCGGTAAATCCCAGCACTTTACTCGCCAGCTCACCGTATGGATAATACCGTTTATAATCTTCATCCACTTTGACCCCTGCCAGATCGTATTCTCTGATTCTGTCTCCGGTCGCTTTATCCACGTTGCTTTTGATACGCTCAATGGAAGAATACTTTTCTACTTTCTTACGGGCTTCCGCTTCGGAGATCCCCAGTTCCGCGGTCAGCATTTGGATCACCTTTTCCGGCTCTTCGATCTGATTATGGATCACAGAGATTGTGCAGACAGTCTTATTATCCGCCAGTACGACGCCGTTCCGGTCGAGGATCCGCCCTCTGGCAGCCTTGATGCTGCGCTCCCTCTCGTGAAGTCTGGTCGCTGCTTCCGCATAATAGTCCGATCGCCATACCATCAGATATACCAGTCTGACAAACAGACCGACAAACATTGCGGTACATAGGAAAAATATGGTCATGATCTTCTTGCGATGGAAATATCTGTTATGCCGATCTGCCATACAGAGCCCCCTCAGGTATGCTTTCTATATCATATTGCACTGTAGGGAAAGTTATGATGCTACGTTTTCATCACAGTAACAATTCACATAGTTGCAAGCAGCAATGTGTGCTCGTATAAGTATATGTGATGCCTAATAAAAAACAGCCCCACTTACATGCAATACTCTCCGTAAGAGTATCTATGCAAACAGGGCTGAAGTGTTTGAATGCTTTATTCCATTTTATTACTTTGCTATTGTTTTACTGGTTCGACTGGTCGTTCTGGTTCAACAGGTTATTGTTGACCGGGCTGTCACCCATGGTGTCGTCTCCGCCGACATCCGCTCCCGTAACGGGATCAATGAGTCCACCGTCGATCGGACTTACCAGATAACCCGTTGCCGGATCTACCGGATAGCTTCTCCAGTTTTCGTTTGCTGCAGGCGTGGTGCCATCCTGTGTCGTACCGTCGCCGGTGCCGGTTTCATCACCGCTTCCGGTTCCGTCTCCGCCGTTTCCTGTGCTGTCTCCACCATTTGCATCAGCTCCGGTTCCGTCTCCGGTGTTTGATCCGTCACCGTTCTCCGGCGTCTGTGTATACTGGTTCGTGATCTCGATCTGCTTCTCTGCCAGTTCCTGAATCTCTTTATCGGACAGCTCCTCTGTCATAAAGATGTTCAGATAAGGCAGTACTTCTGTCAGAACATTTCTGACGATACCGGTTGCGAACTTCGCATCATCCTGAGGAGAAGCATTTGCACGATCTACTACGACATAGATGGCGATCTGTGGATCGTCTGCCGGTGCATAACCCATAAAGGATACGACGTATTCACCGTTTTTACGGGGAATAGTCTCTGCGGTACCGGTCTTGCCGCCGATGGCATAGCCTGCGGGTCTTGCGGTTCTGCCGGTTCTGCGGTCACCGCCCTCTTCCATGACGGTGGCGCGGCAGTACTGTCTGATCTTCGCGGAAGTACTCTCGGATATGGTCTGGCGAAGTACCCGGGGCTCTATGTTTTCCACCGTAGCGCCGTTGGCATTGGTAATCTTATCCACCATATGCGGCTCATAATAATAACCGCCATTGATCAGGGAACAGAATCCCGTGATCATCTGGATCATTGTTACATTAAAGTTCTGACCGAAGCTGTTGGTCGCAAGGTCTGCGCTTCCCATCTGCTCTACCGGGAACAGGAGACTTGCGGTTCTTGCCTCTCCGGCGAGATCGATGTTCGTCTTCAGTCCGAAGTTGAAGGTCTGCTGGAATTTGGCAAACTCTTCTTTTCCCAAAGTTGCCGCGATTTTCATCAAAGCCACGTTGCAGGACCAGGCAATGGAATCCTGTACAGAGACATCGCCTTCACCGCCGGAACGGTAGCTGTGGCACTTGATGGTATGTCCGCCAACCTCCAGGGAACCATTACACTGGTAATGCTCGTTGCCGGTGATGGCGCCACTCTCCAGTGCCGCCGCAACGGTAAAAGGCTTCGCCGTGGATCCGGGTTCATAGGTCGTGGAAATACAATAATTTTTCCAGAGATAATTCAGGTTATCCAACAGCTGATCGTCTGTCAGCGCATCGATATCCTCCTGGGTAAAATAGGTATCCGTCTTGGTCAGCACCTGATAACCGTTGGCATTGGTCACCATTTCGATCTTGCGGGAGCCAAGCAGTGCATCCGTATTCCTCGTGTCGTTCAGATCGTAGGTCGGATAGCTTGCCATTGCCAGGACATTACCGGTATTTACTTCCATGATGATGCAGCCCACATTTTCCGCACCGTTGCCGGGGTGTACCGCATCTTTATGTTCATCGTTGAACTGCTTCAGATATTTTTCCACAATGCTCTGAATGTTGGCATCAATGGTACTGTGGATCGTGTTGCCGTCCACCGCCGGCTTGATGGTGCGCTCCAGATTCGCATCATCATTCAGATAACCGTACTCTCTTCCGGTCGTGCCGTTCAATACGTCATTGTAGTACTCTTCCAGTCCGTACTGTCCCTCATTATCCGATCTGGCAAAACCGATCACGTCCGCTGCCAGAGAACCGTTGGGATAGACTCTCTTGTACTCTTCCTGGAACCAGACTCCCTTGATCTTGCTGTTTTCCAATGCTGCCGCCTGGAAACCGCTGATCTGATCATAAGTAAGTCGGCGAAGCGGTACATACCAGGAGGAATCCGGATGGGTCGTGATATACTGTCTTGTCGCGGTCATATCCAGATCCGGGAAATTCGCAGAGAGCGCTTCCAGCGTAGGTTCCAGATAATCATCCCGATCCAGCATCACGTAAGAATCGATGACCAGATTATAGACTTTTTCACTGACTGCCAGTTTGGTACCTTTAGCATCCACGATATCTCCGCGGCGGTACGGTAATGTCACGGAATCATATTTCTGCTGTGACAATACCTGTTTTTCATAAGAAGCACCGTCCGCTTTAACGATCCAGGACAAACGGACAGATAAAAGAATGAATGCCAGTATGATGAGTCCATACAGGCATAGCAATTTCTTTTGTACATTTTTTCTTTGTTTTCGTTCAGCTCTTTTTTTATTGATGTCTCTTTGGCTGCTTGCGGAATTCATATGGTTTCTCTGTTGCTTCACACTTTGTGCCTCCCGGGCTTAATTTCTACTATGCTTCCTTCCCTCTAAGTCTGATTCCTTTTTCAGCAGGTCTGCCCTGCGTATCGTTTTTGTACTTTGAATTAATTCTGACTATTATCCGCCTGACGCATGTAATCATTGCTGATGCTCTCGTAAGGGATCACCTGTCCCTCTGCGGCATAGGTCATACCCAGCTCTCCGATGGCGATCCGCTTGATCTCTTCCAGATTAATATTACTGGTGATACGGCTGTACTCTTCGTCATTTGACAGCTTCAGAGAGTTCAGCTCGCTCTCCATTCTGGAGACTTCGGTGATCTTCGCAGTCAGTTCTGACTGCATCTGAATATAATTCACCAGAAAAACAGCACAGGCAAGCAATGCCCCCATCAGAAAAGCCACATAGCCGATGCTCATGTGTCTGGCCTTTTCTCTGTTTTTTCTCGTCTCGCGGGACAACTGATGCAGGGGGGTCTCCATCTGTCTGCGAATCTGTAAGTCTCTTGCTGTATTATCGTATATGTAAGGAGTGATCCGTGAAGTTGTTCCGGTAGTTCTACCAGCGGTTCTTCCTGATGTTTTCCCATAAGTTGTTCTTCTCTGTACCATATGCATTCCCACTTTCACTAATTTATAGTTACGTTATATTTGCTTTGTTTCTTCTACTTCTGTTTCCTTCAAGCCTTTTCGAACACTCGTAACTTTGCGCTCTTGGATCTGCTGTTTACTTCCAGTTCTTCCGCGCTCGGAAGGATCGGTTTTCTCGTGATCACCTTTCCCTTGGAGGCCTTGCCGCATACACACACCGGGAATTCCGGTGGGCAGGTACATGGATTTTCATTCCTGCGGAATGCATTCTTGACAATTCTGTCTTCCAGCGAATGGAACGTAATAATGCAGAATCTTCCGCCCGGATTTAACAGGCCTGTCAGCTCGTCCAATGCTTTTTTCAATACTTCCAGTTCCTGATTGCACTCAATGCGGATTGCCTGAAACGTCTGCTTGGAAGGATGTCCGTTCTGCCGCATCTTCGCCGGAACCGCCGCCTTGATGATCTCATTTAATTCAAAAGTCGTCTCGATCGGCTTGTCCGCCCTGTTTTTTACAATATGTTTTGCAATATTTTTAGCAAAAGGATCTTCGCCGTAATCTCTGATGATGTGATACAGCTCCATCTCAGAGTAATTGTTCACAATGTCTCTCGCTGTCAGTGTCTGTCTGCGATCCATACGCATGTCAAGCGGTGCATCAAAACGATAGGAGAAGCCTCTGTCTTCCGTATCCAACTGATAGGATGACACTCCCAGGTCAAGCACGATGCCGTCCACACCGGTCACGCCGCATTCTCTGAGCGCTTCCACCGCATTCACATAATTATTGCGAATCACGGTCACTTTCTCTCCATAAGGCTGTAAGCGCTCCGTTGCCGCTGCGATTGCTGCATCATCCTGGTCAATACCGTAGAAATGTCCGTTTTTCAGATGTTTGCACACTTCAAAGGCATGTCCGCCTCCGCCTAACGTCCCGTCTACATAAATGCCGTCCGGTTTGATATTCAATTGTTCAATAGTCTCATGTAACATTACAGAATAATGATTGAATTCCAAGGGCGGTCATCCTTTCTCGTAACTTGTTCATAATCTGTTTTCGTCCGAAGAGCTTGTCCGCTGCTATACAGATTCGATTCTTTGTTTCTCTCATTGTCATCAGATGGTAAGTCCCAGACCTTCCATTGAGCCTGTAATCGCATCCATATCGACATCGGAGTTCATGTTCTCCCACTTCTCCTTGCTCCAGATCTCGACACGGCTGCCGACACCGACTAACACTACATCTTTTTCCAATCCGGCGAATTCCCGTAATGCCGCCGGCAATAGGATTCTTCCCTGTTTGTCCACTTCTACCGTAGCCGCACCGGCTAAGAAGAAACGTGCGAACTGTCTTGCTTCCTTATTGATCAGTGGTAACGAAGTCAGCTTCTGTTCAAAAGCGTTCCAGTCATCGTTAGCATACACAAATAAGCAGCCATCCATTCCCTTGGAAATTACAAATTCCTCACCTAACGTCTCTCGGAATTTTGAAGGAATGATCAACCTGCCTTTCGTATCTAACGTATGGTTGTACTCGCTCATAAACATCGCACTCACCACCATTCATCCAAAAGGGGACTGCCACGAAACGGAGGTCATTTTTTCTGAAAATCTACCACTTTGTGGCACTTACCTCCACTTTCTCCCACTTTTATTATGATTTTATACTAAAATAGGGTATTTTACAAGAGAAATCAAGCACCTTTTTTCGACACTGTAACGCAAAAGAGCGCCCTGTCTTGTGACAAAAGCGCTCTTTTCTACTATATCTGGCTATAAAAAGAAGGTTACATACAATATCTATGTATGTAACCCTATTTTAACATTCTTAATAAATTTTAAAAAATTTTTAATTATTTTGTTGCGTGGTCTCCGCTTCAGGCTGATTTGCGTTTGTTTCTTGTTTGCCCTGTTTTTTTAATCTCATACGAACGATGATGTCCGTCACTACTGCGAAGATCACCATACACAGAGACAGTACCTGGGATACGGCAAGTGTGGTTCCCGGGATGAACAAAGTATCGGTTCTGATACCTTCGATCCAGAATCTGCCGAGTCCATATCCGCCGAAGTACAGCAGACAGATCTCACCCTCGAACTTCTTGTGTTTACGATATGCCAGCATTAAGAGCAGAACCATCAGGTTCCACAGACTTTCATACAGAAACGTCGGATGTACCTGAATGTAATTCGTTCCCTCCACAATATGTGCCGCCACATTATCGGAGATATCCCGGCTGCGCACTGCTTCAATCGGCAGTCTCATGGCGAGAAAATTGTCCGTGTATTCACCGAACACTTCACGGTTCATGAAATTGCCCCAGCGTCCGATGACCTGTCCCAGGATCAGTCCCGGTATACACAGATCCCCCAACTGAAACGGATTTATCTTCTTGATCCAGCAATAGATAAACAACGTCAGGAAGGCTCCGATGACACCGCCGTAGATGGCCATGCCGCCGTTTCTCGTATTGAAGATACTGAGCAGATTGTCTTTGTAATAATCCCAGGCAAACACCACATAATAGATTCTGGCACCGATGACCGAAAAGATCACGGCATAAATGGCGAAATCCCAGATGGTATCCGGATTCTGCCCACTCACCTTTGCCTCATGCACTGCCATCAGAATTCCTGCCAGTACACCAATGCCGATGATCAGACCGTAATATGCGATTTCAAAACCGAATACGGAAAAACTTCTGGGAACATTTTCCAGGTAAATGCCTAAATGGGGAAAAGCGATATCTCCTGCATTCATCATAATTTTTCTCCTTTTGATACTATACGGATTCTCCGCGCTTCGCGCTCCCGAATCCGCAACATACATTCACATTCCGGACTAACGTCCTATTTGCTCATGTATGTTGGATTCTCTAATAGATAGATTGCTCCGCCTGCAAGCAGTCTCGTAATCTATCTATTGAGAATCTTAGTATTACACATTAAATCTGAACAAAATCACATCGCCGTCCTGTACGACGTAGTCTTTGCCTTCCATGCCTACGAGGCCTTTTTCACGTGCAGCTGCAAGGGAGCCCTGCTCCAGCAGATCTTTATAATTGACAACCTCAGCCTTGATGAATCCCCTCTCGAAGTCGGAGTGGATTTTGCCGGCTGCCTGAGGTGCCTTGGTACCGATCTTGATAGTCCAAGCTCTGGTCTCATCTTCTCCTGCAGACAGGAAACTCATCAGTCCCAGGATATGGTAACTAGCCTTGATCAGTTTCTCCAGACCGGATTCCTTTAATCCCAGGTCGTCTAAGAACATTGCTTTCTCGTCATCATCCAGTTCGGAGATTTCTTCCTCGATCTGTGCACAGATGACAAATACTTCACTGTTCTCACTTGCCGCAAATTCTCTTACCTTGCTAACCATTTCATTGGAAGCACCGTCGTCAGCCAGATCATCCTCAGATACATTGGCCGCGTAGATCACTGGCTTATAGGTAAGCAGGTTGTATTCCTTTAACAATGCCAGTTCGTCCTCGTCGGTCACTTCCAGGCTCTTCGCCATCTTGCCGCTCTCCAGATGCTCTTTGATACGCTCCAGTAATGCCAGTTCCTTTGCATAAGTCTTGTCCATTCTGGCTGCCTTGACGACCTTGGACAATCTTCTCTCCAGTACTTCCAGATCTGCGAAGATCAACTCCAGATTGATGGTCTCGATATCACGCAGAGGGTTTACACTGCCGTCTACATGAATGACATTGGGATCCTCGAAACATCTTACCACATGTACGATGGCATCTACTTCACGGATGTTGCTCAGGAACTGGTTGCCCAGTCCTTCACCCTTGGATGCACCCTTTACCAGACCGGCGATATCTACGAATTCAATTACTGCGGGAGTTACCTTCTTGGAATGATACATCTCTCCCAGTGCTTTCAGTCTGTCATCCGGTACCGTTACGACACCCACATTAGGGTCGATCGTACAGAACGGATAGTTGGCGGATTCTGCTCCCGCCTTGGTCAATGAATTAAAAAGTGTACTCTTTCCGACATTGGGAAGACCCACGATACCCAGTTTCATAATTTATTTTCTCCTTCTAAAAGTATTGACGTATTTCTGGATTGGGAAATCCTAATAAAACAACATATAGTGTAACACATCAGAGACAAAATGTACATTTCTTTTCTAATTTGGGAAAAGCTGCCGACACTCCTACTTTCCAAAGTATGTCTGAATTCCCTGAACCAGTCCTTCCGCCAATGTATCCAATGTAGCATCACTATGGTCGGAATAGCTGTTTCCCAGTTCCATATCCACGGAAGGAATCGTGCTGTAAGAGGTCTGGGTAAGGTCGATGCTCATGTGGCCTTTTCCGTATATCGTAGTTCCCTGACTGCGCAACCCTTCCACCAGATCCGCTCCCAACGCATCGTGCTGCTGCCAGTGGGAAGCGACCGGTTCCATACTTTTCAGAGCCTCCGGCACAGAAATATAGAAACAGCCTTTGTCGTAATCCTTGCCATCTCCGCTGTCCCAATGCAGGGCAATATGGCAGTCCGCCACGTTATTACAGATCACGGTTCTTGCCACATTATCCAGTTGAACATCCTCACCGTCTCTGAGCATCAACACGTCGTAACCGTTGGTCAGCAGTTTGTCCCTCAGAATCTGTGCCATTTTCAATGTGACCGTGCTCTCAGGTGTGCCATCCCGGAATGTCATACCGCCGGAGACGGCTGTGGCTTCAGCAGCTCCTGCGGACGTACTGCCGCCGGTAGTCTTTGCGGAGCCATCCGGGTGACACAACGTCTTTACCTTGGAACCTCCGGCGGTTCCATGTCCTGCATTGACACCGATGATGATATTCTTTCGACCGGATTCTTCTGATGCCAGATACAGTACTGCAGCTCCGGAGTTGATCTTGGAATGATCTGCGTATTCCCAGTCCGGATTCAATGTGATTTGTTGCAGATCACCATATTCTATGGGCTGACCAGATATAGACACTGTACTGTTGTTAAGTGTTGTGGACTCCGGATTTGTCACTTGCAGTTCTTTACTGTCCTGTTCCTGCCCTGCCATATCCTCTGTCTCCTGTAAGGCAGGTTCTTCTGTGATTGTTTCGTTTCGGTATGCTTCTGTCTCATTCTGGTTTTCCGTAACCTGACTTTCTGTCGTGACGGTTTCTGCCAACATATTTTCCGAAACAACCGTTTCTGTATTTTCGGCATTTTCCTGCATGCTGCAGGCTGTCATACTTAACAGTAACGTTACTCCTGCCAGAACTACAGTCATGACGGTTCCTTGTTTTTTACGAAAAATCATATTTCTATCCCTCGATACGAAAAGAACCACAGCTGTGTTGACACAGCTATGGTTCTGATTCCCTTTTCATTTTACAAAGATTTCTTTCTTTGGTTCCGAAATCTTCTTGCATTGCTTAACCGCGCAGCTTGAAATGCTCTAACAATTCATTCAGCGTGGTTGCAGATGCGGAAAGTTCCTCGCTGGTAGCGGAAGTCTCCTCAGCAGCTGCGGAGTTAGACTGAATAACATCATTGATGTCTTCCACACCCTTCTTGATGTTTCTGACGGATACAGCCTGTCTGTCGGATGCGGTACGGATATTGGCAACTTCCTGGATGATCTGATCCAGCTCGGTCATAACCTTCTGCATTGCATCGTTAGTCTCTTTGGTGACTCTGTTGCCGACTTCCACTTCGTTCATAGATTCTTCGATCAGTTTCTTGGATTCCACAGCGGAATTGGCACTTTCTTCTGCCAGCTGTCTGATCTGATCAGCTACGACTGCAAATCCTCTTCCGGCTTCTCCGGCACGGGCTGCCTCGATGGAAGCATTCAGTGACAACAGATTGGTCTGTGAAGCGATATTCTCGATGTCTGCAATGATCTTCTCGATGTTCTGGGTCGTGGTGTCGATCTTCTTCATCGCATCAACCAGTTCATCCATCTTCTTCTGGCTGTTGGTAGCCTCGATACCTACCTGTTTGGCCTTATCGTGTACGATATCGGTAGACTTGGTATTCTCCAGAACCTGAGTGGTCACTTCCTCTACAGTAGCTACCAGTTCTTCTACGGCTGCTGCCTGATTGGTAGCGCCTTCTGCGATATCCTGTGCGCTGACCGCCAGCTGGTTGCTTCCTGCGGATACCTGCTCGGAAGAACCCTGAATACCGTGCATGGTCTCACTGACCTTATTCACCATCTCATCCAATTCATCCAATACATTGCGGAGCTGTCCCACATACGCTTCCGGGCAGCTACTGTGTACGTCGAAATTACCCTCGGAGAAGTGCTCCACGATCTCATACAGATCGGTTACTACTTTTTTCAAAATACCGGCTGCTGTCTCAAAGCTGTCGGAGAGACTTCCCAGTTCATCTCCCGACTCATAAGGCGTTCCGATCTCGAAGTCGCCGGCTGCGATCTTCTCGGATGCCACTACCAGACTTTCAATGGGCTCTACCAACATCCTGGTAAGCATTTTTGAGATCATCACGGTGAATAAAATACTAATTACTGCTAAAACCACCACAATTACGATCCCCACGTAATTCTTTGTCTGTAACATTCCCCCAAACGTCACAAATGCGATCAGGATATACAATACATCCATAATTCGAAATACAAGAGACAGCTTGTTCTTAATCGGTCTGTTCTTCAGCATTTCTTCTAATTTCTTCATTTGTCTGTTGCTCCTTCCGTATGATAATTAATAATTATCCCTATTTACATTTTAGTTATCCGCCTGTCGTTCGTCAAGCGTAACCTTTTCAAAATTATGTAAAAATCATGTATCGATCAATTATGAGATGCCTTACTCATTTCCAATAGTTTTTCCCGCATCTCATTTTCAATTTTCTGAAGATCTTCCTCCGCGCTCTGTCTTCTCGCACGGCCTTCTTCCTGAATCTTCATCACTTCATCCAGCGTCGTCATCAGTGTCTGGTTCGTGGTCTTTAATGTCTCGATATCTACGATTCCTCTCTCGGATTCTTTGGCAGTCTCCACGGAAGCCACCTTCAATGCTTCTGCATTCTTTTTGAGCAGTTCATTCGTCATATCCGATACCGCGCGCTGTGCTTTTGCAGCGTCCGTGGCATGATCCAGTCCGATGGCAATAACCATCTGGCTCTTCCACAGAGGAATCGTGTTTACCAGAGTGGACTGAATCTTCTCAGACATGGCAATATCATTCGACTGGATCAGCCGGATCTGCGGTGCCATCTGCAGGGAAATTGCCCTGGTCAGTTCCAGATCATAAATCTTTTTCTCAAATCTCTCACACATTGCCGCATAATCTTTTGCAGCCTGTGTATCCTCCGGCAGTCCGCTCTTCTGTGCCTTTTCCAGAAGCTCCGGCAGTTCCTCATTTCTGGCCTGTGCCAGTTTCTTTTTTCCTGCCAGTATATACATAGACAATTCTTTGAAATAATTCAAATTTAACTGATACAGCTTATCCAATACCGCTACATCTTTCAGCAATACAACCTGGTGGTTCTCCATAGCATCACAGATTTTACCGATATTCACTTCCGCCTTATCGTACTTTGCCTTCAGACTGCTCAGTCTGTCACCGCTCTTTTTGAAAAATCCGAAAAATCCCTTTTCTTCCTCAGCATCAAAATCTTTCAGCTGTGCCACTACATCTGTCAGAAGCTGTCCGACTTCTCCCATGTCCTTCGTCCGCACGTTGCTCAGTGCCGTCTCAGAAAAATCCGCAATTTTTTTCTGGCTTCCTGCACCAAACTGCAATACTGCCTGTGTATTGGTCAGGTCGATCTGTGCTGCGAAATCATCTACCATCTTCTGTTCTTCCGGTGTCAGTGCCATCTCCGGAACAGCCTGTTCCTCTACCAGTTCTTCCGGTTTTTTCGCTGTGATCTCTGCTTTTGCCTCTGCGAAGGGATCCAGTGTCAGTGTGGGAGCCTCCTGTGTTGCTGCGTCTAAATCAATAGCCATTTTTGTAACCTCACCTTTCTATATCGGTACTTGCTCATTCTGTCTGCGAAATCTGTTTTGAGCTACCGTTATTCTTATTACCGTCATTTATTCTTTTCAGGTTTTCTTTTGTGTTACAAAATCAGATTCCGTCAATCCTTCTTTCGCTAACATCGTCTGTAATACCTGTGCGTCGGCCGAAGCATCAAAAGCAGCATCCCTGAACAGATTGTTAAGTAAAGTAACGAATGCCTGATTGATCATATCGAGTGTCTTTTCTATCTCCGCTTTTGCCTCCAGTACATCTTCACCGGGACTGCTCATCCGGTCAAATTCCGCGTATTGTTCTACTAATTTTAACATCGTCGGCAGATAATATTCCATCAGTTTGTGCATTCTGTGCATCTGCTCCGGATGTTCCTGTACCCGGTTAAATATCTCTTTCAGCAGATTTTCCAACTGATACAATTTTCCGGAGATAACCTCTCCTTCGATCTCATCATTCAGTTCCCGCAGATGCCGGATATATTCCATGCCCTCTGCCACCATACTGTGCAGTTCCTGCTCCCTGTCACTCTGTGTACTTTCCGGTGATTCGTTTTTGGGGATCTCCTGTTCTTTCTTCTGTTCTGCAATCTCTTTCTGGGCAAGGTAAGCCTTTTCTGTCTCCAGATACTGATGATAGATAACATCATTCAGCATAAAGCAGGTCTCTTTCTCATCCAGATGTCCGTCCGGGAACATTCCCGCTTTCAGCATCCGGCGCAGATCACGTCTTACGAACCGCACACTTTTCCCCGTATAGTGAGCCATCTCATTGATCACACCATACATCTTGGTACCACACAGTTCCAGATATTTTTCCGCCCGCTTCAGTCGGTTTTTCTGTCCGTTTCCATAGAAGATCATTTCCAAAAATATGACAGAAAACACTCCCGGAAGAAGCAACGCATTTAACGAAGCTGTTCCCAGAACAGTCAAAAGTGACTGCACCAAAAGTCCCAGTCCGCTGAATCCCAGACCGATTCCGCCAAACACCGTACACAAGGTTCCGGACACGTTTCCTTTCTTTTCCATTTTGACTAACGAAGTCATCTCGGCGGCGGTAGCCTTTCTCGGGACTGCCTGCTGCGTGGTCGCGGTCTGCTGTGCGTGAATCTTTCGCTCTTCTTCCCACTGTTTCTGCCGTTCTTCGCGTTGTCTGTGCCATTCCTCGTTCCGTCTGCGGCGTTCTTCCTGTTGACGTTCCCGCTCCTCACGTTCCGCCCGGATCTTCGCTTCGGTCTTTACTTCTTCCCGCTTTTTATCCTGCCAGTTTCGCTGGGAATTCCACACCTTTTTCTCTGTGTTTTCTCTGGCAAGGTTTGCCTGAAAATCCGCTTCCCTGAGCGCATCATTGACCGTATCGGTCACAAGTGCATTCAATGAACGGAAATCTCCCGTTTTCATTGCCTCGGTAATGGTTGCTTTAAATTTTTCCCCTAGATTATTATTTTGTACTTCGCTCATAATCAATATTTTTTCTGAAATTTCAGTTCCTCATAGAGCAGACAATAGTTCTCATAACGGATTCGTGGGATCTTCCCTTCCGCCAGGGCATCCTTCACGCCGCATAGCGGTTCCGAGATGTGAGAGCATCCGCCGAAACGGCAATATTTCTCAAAAGGTGCAAATTCGGGATAGAACCCTGCCAGCTGCTCCTTCGTAAGCTGAAACAATCCCAGGGAACTGAATCCCGGCGTATCCAGAATATACGTATCCTCCGCAATGGAAATCAGCTCTGTATGTCTCGTGGTATGTTTGCCGCGCTCAATTTTTTCACTGATGGAACCGGTCTCCATGACCGTCCCGGATTGCAGACAGTTCACCAGGGATGACTTACCGACGCCGCTGGGACCGGCCACCGTGGTCGTCTTGCCGCGCAGCAGCTCCTGAAGTTCTGTAATGCCTTCTTTTCTGGCAGCACTGACTGTGATGGTCTGAAAGCCTGCCTGCTCATAGATTGCCCGGTAGTCTTCCCTCTTCCCCTCTGTATCGATATCTTGTTTGTTAAAACAGATAATACAGGGAATCTCCTGCTGCCGCATCATGATCAGAAAGCGGTCAAGCAGATTAAAATTAGGCTGTGGTTTCGTAATGGCAAAAATCACAAGTGCCTGATCCACATTGGCTACCGCCGGGCGGATCAGCTCACTGTGTCTGGGAAGCAGTTCTCTGATATTTCCCTTTTTCTCTGCTTCATCCAGGACATCCAGTTCCACATCGTCTCCCACCAGCGGTTTGCGGTGATCCTTGCGAAAGACTCCTTTTGCCTTGCATTCATACACCGTCCCCGTGTGGTCAACGTCCATTACATGGCCAACGTCCATTACATGGCCAACGTCCATTACATGGCCAACGTCCATTACATGGACGTAATAGAATCCGGCAATTCCCTTTATAATCTTGCCCTTCATACTCTCCTGCCTTTATCTTATTCCTTTACGAACTCAATTCTTCTGGTAAAGGAACGATTTTCTGTCGTACCGGGAACATTTACGGTATTGCCGTCCTGATCCGTTGTGGTAGTTCCCTGTGTCGTCACCTGATAAGTCATGGTAATCGTACCGCCGGAAGCTGACAGACCGTAATAGTTCGCTGCCTGAGGGAAACTCGTGGTCTTCGTGTCCAAAAGCACCTGACCATCATCTGTCGTCAACTGAATGCTCACTTCCGTTCCTGATACATAGTCCGGCGCTTCGGAAGTCGTGGGTGCTGTAATATTGGCATTACACTTGTAGGTCACTTTCGCAGCTCCCTGACTGACCTTAATATCAATCGAAGTTCCCTGATCTACATAAGATCCGTGAGAATAGCTCTGATAACAGATCATGCCTTCTCCCACTTCATCACTGTAGATATAAGTTACGCTGCCCACGGTAAGTCCTGCTTCGATGGCTTCCACCGTGCCGTCCTGTTCAGACAGGCCGATCAGATTCGGTACACGGACCTTGGTATCTTCTTTTCCGAGGCTTACGGTAACGGTGATTACGCTGCCCTTCGGCGCTTTATTTCTCTCCGCAGGAGTCTGGGAGATCACTCTGCCCGACTCCACAGTATCCGAATAGCCTTCTGTCTTATTTACCAAAAATCCTTTGCTGACAAGCTGCGTATTGGCTTCATCAAAGGTAAGATTCACCACATTTGGCACATCCACACCCTGTGTTCCGGCGCTTGCGGTCAGGGTCACAGTGCTTCCCTTATCAATCAACGCTCCGACGCTGACATCTGTGCTGATGACTACCCCTTCCGCCACGGAATCAGATTCTTCATAAGTCACATCCGTCAAAATTCCGAGACTGGTCAGCGTACTCTTGGCATCTTCCACATTCATGCCCTTGACATCCGGCATAGATATTTTTTGTGCCTCGGTGCTCTCGCTCTCTTCCGTCGTGATGATCGGACCCGCAGATCCGTCGTCACCTTCTTTTTTCCCACCGAAGATCTTGACTGCCAGAACGATGAGAATGATACAGATCACCACACCTGCCACAATTGCCAGAATCGTAGTCACACGCTCCATCTTGGGATCGTAGTCGTAATCCTCTTCGCCTTCCCCGTCCTCTTCATTTTCATACATAGCTTCCGTATCGGAACGAAGCCGCATGGTCTCATCATGATCCGGTTCTTCGTAATCGTGTCCTGCGGAATACGGCGTTTTTCTTTTGATCTGTGCCATATCTTCATCAGAGATCATACGGGTGCCGCCTTCCATATCCGGATCCGTATTGACCACAAAATCTTCCTCCGGGTTGATCAGGGACTGTTTCAGGTCTGCGATCAGTTCTCCCATATTCTGATATCTGCGGTCAGGTGATTTCTGACAACATTTCAATACAATACTTGCCACACTGGAAGGAATCTCCGGTACGAACTCCTTCGGAGACGGCATTTCTTCCTGAATATGTTTGATGGCGATCGCTACAGTAGTCTCTCCGTTAAACGGCACTCTGCCGGTCAGCATCTCGAACATCGTGATACCCAGAGAATAGATATCACTCTTTTCATCACTGTAACCGCCTCTCGCCTGCTCCGGAGAGGTATAATGCACGCTTCCCATAACATTGGAGGTGATCGTATTGCTGGTAGCAGCCTTGGCGATACCGAAATCCGTCACCTTTACCTTGCCGTCTTTGGAAATGATAATATTCTGCGGCTTGATATCGCGGTGAATAATATGATTATTATGTGCAGCCTCGATACCCATGCTTACCTGGATTGCAATACTGACTGCTTCCTTGTAGGACAGGCGGGCTTTTTTCTCAATGTATTTTTTCAGGGTAATTCCCTCTACCAGTTCCATTACAATGTAATAGATTCCGTTTTCTTCTCCTACATCGTAGACATTTACGATATTGGGATGCATCAGTCCGGCCGCAGCCTGCGCCTCTATCCGGAACTTGGACACGAAATTTGCATTCTCACTGAATTCCTGTTTCAGAACCTTGATGGCCACATAGCGGTTCAGCTTATGACATTTTGCTTTATATACATCTGACATACCGCCGGTTCCGATTTTTTCCAGAATCTCATAGCGATCGCCGATCATCATTCCTATCTTGATCATTCTTGCTCTCCATTTTTCAAAAATACCGGGAACTATTCAGAATAGTTACATCTGCCGGCTCATTTATACACTCGGCTGTATCAAAACAACACTTATGTTATCTCTGCCGCCGTTTGCATTGGCAGCCGCAACCAGACGCTCTGCCTTTTCCACAAGATCTCCGGCGCTGTTGATAATCATACGGATTTCTTCATCTTCCAGCATATTCGTCAGACCGTCGGAACACATCAATACGATGTCTCTCTCATTTAGTTCCACAGTGAAAAAATCCGGTTCCACGCGGTCTTCCGCGCCTACCGCTCTGGTAATAATATTCTTATCCGGATGATTTCTTGCATCTGCACGGTCTAATTCGCCGATACGCACCATCTCTTCCACGTAGGAATGATCTCTGGTGATCTGCCGGATCTCTCTGTTTACCACGTAGAGTCTGCTGTCTCCCACATTGGCGACCTGTAAAAATCCTCCAAGGCACGATGCTGCGACTACTGTGGTTCCCATGCCTTCCAGCCTGCTGTCCTCACCGGCTCTTCTGCGGATCACCGCATTAGCTTCCTCAATTGCCCTGCGGAAAATGATCGTCGGATTTTTTTCAAAGGAATTCTCTATTTCGGTAAGCATAGTCTCCACGGTCACCTTGGAAGCATAATCTCCCGCATTGTGACCGCCCATTCCGTCCGCTACGATAAATACGTTGGGCAGGTTGCCTACCGGTTTTTCAGAAGTGTAAATGTAGTCCTGATTTACTTTTCTTTTCCTTCCGATATCGGTTATGGAAAACGTCTTAAGCACTTCAAACTTCCTCCTGTGAGATTTTGTCCGGGTTCTGATGCTCCTGCACATGGCGGCGTCTTAACTGGCCGCAGGCTCCGTCGATATCCCGGCCCATCTCCCTTCTAATTGTAACATGTATCTTTTTACTTTCAAGTTTATTTTTAAACGCCTGAATATGATGCGTGTCTGACTGCACATAATCACGTTCTTTAATAGGATTGACCGGAATCAGATTAATATGACAGCATAACGGCTTTGCCAGTGTGACCAGCTCTCTGGCGTCCTCTTCCGTATCGTTTACACCGCCTACCAGACTGTATTCGAACGTGATCCGTCTGCCGGTCTGTTCAAAATAGTACTGGCATACTTCCATCAGTTCTTTGATCGAATATCGGTTGGCGATCGGCATCAGTTTCTTACGCTTCTCATCTGTAGTCGCATGCAGCGACAACGCCAGGGTGATCTGCAATTTCTCGTCTGCCAGCTGCCGCATTCGCGGCACGATACCGCAAGTAGACACAGTCACGTTTCTCTGACTGATATGCAGTCCGTTTTCATCGGTCAGGAGATGTAAAAACTTCAGAATATTATCATAATTGTCCATCGGTTCTCCGGTTCCCATGACTACAACATTGGATACCCGCTCTCCCGTGAGTAAGGTAATGGCATAGATCTGATCCAGCATCTCGGAAGGCGTCAGATTCCGCTCCAGTCCGTCCAGTGTGGAGGCACAGAATCTGCATCCCATGCGGCATCCCACCTGGGAAGAGATGCACACGCTGTTGCCGTGTTTGTACTGCATCCATACGCTTTCCACGACATTCCCGTCCGAAAGTTCGAACAGGAACTTTTTCGTGCCGTCGATTTTGGATTCCTGTACCCTGACCGGCTTCACACAGGTATATTCGTAAGTTTCTTTACACTGCTCCCTGAATTTGGCGGAGAGATTTGTCATGTCGTCAAAACTTCTCGCAAGCTTCACATGCATCCACTCATACATCTGTTTTGCCCGGAAGGCTTTTTCTCCCAGCCCAGCCAGTTCTGCTTTCAGTTCTTCCAGATTCAGTGATTTAATATCTTTTTTAATGTCCATTTTTATATCTATACTTTCTGTATTTTTCATTCCATTCGGTCACGGCGAAGTCTGGCATAATAGAATCCGTCAGTCTCATCCGTTCCGGGCAAAAGCTGTCTCTCTTCTTCCAGGATAAACGGATAATTTGCGCAGATCCAGGCTGTCATATCCTGATTCTCTCCTCTGTGGATCGTACAGGTACTGTACAACAGTACTCCGCCGGGTTTGACATACTGCCAGCCGGCTTCCACGATTTTCTTCTGAAGTTCTGTGATTGAAGCAAGTCCTTCCGGGGTGACGTGATATTTAATGTCTCTCTTTTTGCCCATAACACCCAGTCCGGAACACGGCACATCCATCAGCACCACATCGGCACAGCCTTCTTTTTCAGAGTCATGCACCGTGGCATCATACACCTGTACCTCCACATTTTCACAATGCATACGTTCCAGGTTCTCCCGGATCAATTCTGTCTTATATTCCGAGACATCTCTGGATAATACGTGTCCGTTCTCACCGGCAAATTCCGATGCAAGCATCGTCTTTCCTCCCGGCGCCGCACACAGATCCATGACAAAATCACCGCACTTTATCCCTGCTGCCGCCACCGCCAGTGCGGAAGAAGCATCCTGCACGGTAAGTTTTCCTTCTGCAAATCCGGGAAGTGCGCTTACGTTTTCCAGGTTCTGTGCCAGAGATACATACGGAAGTTCCGCACTCTGACATAAAGTGGCACCGGTCTGTTCGATCTGCTCTGCAAGTTTCCCTCTTTCCGCCTCGGAAAGTCTTGTGGAAAACCGCAAGGACACCGGATGAATCTCCAGCAGTCCCTTTAAAAGTGTTTCCACACCTTCCGCACCGTATTCGGGCAGCCACAGATTCACGATCCATTCCGGCATGGAATATTTCACGCTGAAGTACTTTACCGTATCCTTCGGATCCGGCAGGGGCATCTGTTCCTTTTGCCTGGAAATAGTTCGAAGCACTGCATTTACAAACCCTTTCAGGGTACGGAATCCTCTCTTCGCAGCCAGTTTACATGCTTCATTGCACACTGCACTGTCCGGAACGGAATCCATATACAGGATCTGATAAGTGCTCATACGTAAAATACAGCGGATCATGGGCTTCATCTTCCGGACGGGGACCGAAGAAAAATGATTCAGATAATAATCCAGTTCTATCTGTCTCTCGATCGTGCCTTCTGTTACTCTTTTGATAAACGCTTTTTCCCGGGGATCCAGATAATCGTATTTATCCAGTACCGCTTTCATCAGTTTATGGGAAAAATCCTGCCGCCTTTCCAGGTCAAGCAGGATTTCTACAATGATCTCCCGGGTATCTGTTGTCGGAATGCTCACGCTTAATCTCTCCTTCTGCGGTTGCCGCCGTACAGCAGGATCAGACGAAGCAGCTGCAATGCGGAGGAAGCAGCTCCCGCCACATAGGTCAGTGCCGCTGCCGTCAGTACCTTTTTACCGCCGCCTACTTCTTCGCTGCCTAACAGTCCATACTCTTCTACCTTTACGATTGCTCTGTAAGAAGCGTTAAATTCCACCGGCAAAGTCACCAGTTGGAAAATTACGGTCAGTGCAAACGCCCAGATACCAAGCTGGATCAATGTCTGGTTCCAGCTGAGCAATACACCTAAAAAAATCAAAGGAATGCTCAGATTACTGCCGATATTCACCACCGGTACCAGTGCCGCACGGATGCTCATCGGCGCATAACCGTGTGCATGCTGGATGGCATGCCCACACTCGTGTGCTGCAACGCTGACTGCCGTCACGGAAGTGCCGTTATAATTTTTATAGGACAACCGCACGGTGTCCGTACGCGGATCGTAATGATCGCCGTCATCAGCATTCAGGCATTCGATCTGTACATTGTATAAGCCTTCTCTGTTAAGAATATTCCTTGCCGCTTCCGCTCCCGTGATGCCGCGCATATTCCGCACTTTGCTGTATTTCCGCATGGTAGAATTCACCAGTGCGCTGGCTGCCAGACAAAGCACCAGGCCGATCAGCACCAGAAAATAAGTCGGATCAAAATAGTAACCATATCCATAATAACCGCCGTACATATGCAAGTCCCCTTTCTGTGTCATTCCTACTGCTCTAATATTTTCGGGATTTCCTCTTTTTAGATCTCCCTTAACGCATTACTGAAGCTTATCTCCCAGTACCTCTCCTGGCTGTACCTTCACACCCAACAGAAAATCATGCGTCGTCATGCGCTTTTTACCTTCCAGCTGCAATTCCAGGACCTTCAAGGATCCTTCCGCCGCAGCTACTTCAAACGAGTCCTTATTCACACTAAGGATCGTACCGGGAAGGGACGCATGCGCCGTTGCCATCGGAATTGCTTTCCAGATCTTCAGCTGTTTTTCATGATAATAAGTATAGGCACTGGGCCAGGGTGTCAGTCCACGGATCAGTCTGTCCAGTTCTGCCGCCGTTTTGGTAAAATCCAGTTTTCCCATTTCTTTGGTGATCAGTGCCGCATAACAGGTCTTGCTGTCATCCTGTTTCTCCGGGGTCAATTTTCCGGTCTCAAGCAGAGGCAAGGCTTCCGTAATCGCCTCACCGCCCAGCACCATGAGCTTGTCATGCAATGTTTCAAAGGTATCCTCTGAGGTAATGGGAATCTTCTTCTGATATAACATATCTCCGGTGTCCAGTCCGGCATTCATCTGCATGATCGTCACGCCGGTCTCGGTCTCTCCGTCAATGATCACTCTCTGAATCGGAGAAGCTCCACGGTATTTGGGAAGCAGCGATGCATGGATATTGAGGCATCCGTATCTCGGCAGATCCAGAATTTCCTGTGACAGGATCTGACCGAAGGCCGCCACGATATAAATATCCGCGGGATATTTTTTTAATTCTTCGATTGCTTCCGGTGTCTTGATCCGGCGAGGCTGGAATACCGGAATACCGTGTTTTACGGCACATTCTTTTACCGGTGGAAACTGCAATTCTTTGCTTCTTCCCTTTGCTTTATCCGGCTGTGTCACCACTGCCGTGATCTCATGCCCCTGTGCAATCAGCGCTTCCAGCGCTCCCACAGCGAAATCGGGGGTTCCCATAAATACGATCTGCATATCTGTTCTCCTCGGAAACTTATTTTCCCAGTTCTTACTTTTTTATTGCTTTTATTGTTACATTACTTATTGCTTTGTTGCTGTGCTTCCTATTTTGCGCTTTTTATTCTTCATCATTTTCGTCATCTTCGTAGGTCATATCCTGCAAAGGACCTTCTGCCTTCTCTACATAGAGATGTCCGTCCAGATGATCCAGTTCATGACAGATGGCACGGGCAAGCAGCTCCGTTCCCTCTACCTCGATGGGTTTCATGTTGACATCCAGTGCCACCGCTTTTACATAATTCGGTCTGGTCACAATACCACATTTTCCGGGAACGCTTAAACAGCCCTCCTGACCGGTCTGCTCTCCGCTACTCTCCACGATACGGGGATTGATGAGAATATACGGATCCTCTCCGGTCGTATCGATCACGACGATCCGCTTCAGTACTCCCACCTGAGGTGCTGCCAGTCCCACGCCGTTGGCGTCATACATCGTCTCCAGCATATCCTCTATCAATTCTCTGGTTCTCGGCGTCATCTCCTTGACCTCTTTACAAGTCTTGGTCAGTACTTCATCACCGTATTCTCTGATATTTCTAAGTGCCACTGTTCGTTACCTCCTAAGTTTACTGCATAACGCCTATTCATAATGCCTTTTCCCATAATAAACGATTTCTACATTTTTCGTTTCGCACGAGTGAGCTTATCACAGCATATTTACAGGGTCAAAATCAAACTGTATGCTCAATTGTCTGGGCTGCCAATCTTTAAGTGTTTCTTCCAGGCAATCCTTTACTTCCACCAGGGTATCGTACTCTGCATGCTTTACATAGAAAACATACCGGTAAATATCGTTGATTTTACTGATATTTCCGGGTGTCGGTCCCAATACCTGTATTTTCCCTTGTGTTGCTTCTCCGTCTTTATTAGAAAAGTCCATATTAGACTTTACCACATCTGCCAGTCTCTGGGCAAGCTGTTTTACACTTTCTTCCTTCTTGCCATAGATTTGTACTGCCAGCATATGTGCCACAGGAGGGTATCCAGACAGCTCGCGGTATAAAATTTCTTCCTGATAAAAGCTCTCATAATCCTGCGCTGCCGCACAGGTAACGGCATAATGATCCGGCTGGTAGGTCTGGATCACCGCCTCACCGGGCAGCTCTCCTCTGCCCGCACGCCCCACTGCCTGCGTGAGCAATTGGAAGGTCCGCTCACCGGCCCGGTAATCCGAACTGTTTAACGACAGATCCGCCGCCAGGATTCCCACCAAGGTCACTCTGGGGAAATCATGCCCCTTGACGATCATCTGTGTACCAATCAGTACATCCGCTTCCCCATTGGAAAACGCTGACAGAATTTTTTCGTAGCTGTCTTTTGTCCGTGTGGTGTCCGCATCCATCCGAAGCGTTCTGACTCCCGGATACAATTCCTTCAATTTATCCTCGATCTGCTGCGTCCCTGCCTTGAATCCCAGAATGTATTTCGAGCCGCATTTCGGGCAAAGTCCCGGCATCTGCTGCGTATAACCGCAGTAATGGCACATCAGCCTTCCACCTTTATGCTCCGAAAGTGATACATCGCAGTGAGGACATTTCATCACCTCTCCGCAGGCGCGGCAGGATACAAATCCGGCATACCCACGGCGATTCAGGAAAAGAATCATCTGCTGCCCTTTGTTCCGTCTGTCCGTCATAAGTTCCTGCAGTTTTCTGCTGAAAATCGAACGGTTTCCTTCCTGTAATTCCTGCCTGAGATCCACGGTATACACCGCAGGCAGTGCTCCGCCGGTCAGCCTCTTTGTCAACCGAAAAAGCCGGTATTCTCCCTTACCGGCCCTGTAATAAGCCTCCAGGGAAGGGGTTGCAGACCCCAGTACCACACTTGCCCCATACATTTTTGCAATCTGTATTGCAGTCTCCCTGGCATGATATTTCGGTGTACTCTCACTCTTATAACTGTTCTCCTGTTCCTCGTCCATCACGATCAGGCCGAGGTTGGGAAACGGCGTAAAAAGAGCGGATCTGGGACCGATGATCACGTCGATCTCACCGGCTTTTGCCCTCTCGCACTGATCATATTTTTCCCCGGGTGACAGCGTGGAATTCATCACACTGACACGATCTTTAAATCTCTGATAGAAACGAAGCAGTGTCTGGTAAGTCAGGGCAATCTCCGGGATCAGTACGATTGCCTGCCTGCCCCTTTTGATCATCTCACCGATCAACTGCATATACACTTCTGTCTTGCCGCTTCCGGTGATCCCGTGGATCAGATAGGTCTGCTTTCTGCCTTCGTCAAAATCTTTCAGAACTTCGGTGACGATATGTTTCTGTTCCGCACTTAAGTCCTTTTCCTGATCCTCACCGGACTGCATTTTCACAGGATTCCGATAGCTTTCCGCGCTTACCAGTCTGGCTGCCCCTGCTTTTACAATACTGTTTACTGTGGCTGCACTGACTCCCAGTTTTCCGGTGATCCATTCATAGGGGATTGTCTCCTGTTCCGTAAGTGCAGCAAGAAGTCTCGCCTTTGCCATCTGCTTTTTCCGTTCACATTCTCCGAGCAATGACACGATTTCTTCGCGGCTCATCAGCCGCACCAACTGTCTGTGTTCTATTTTTTTCACAGACTGTTTTGCCGGAAGAACAGTCTTCAGCGCCTGAATCATGGTACAGCCGTAATTGCGCCGGATCCAGGCTGCCAGTGCGATCATCTTGTCTTCCACGGCGGTCGCTTTCTCCGGGAACCCCACAATATCTTTCATCTTCTCCGGATCAAACTGACACTGATCAGAGATTCCGACCACATAGCCCTTGATCAGACGATTTCCATTTCCGAAAGGAATCATCACGCAGGCTCCCGGTTCCAGACGGTCTTTCATAGATTCCGGGATACGGTACTGAAAAGTTTTATCCAGTTTTTCATGAGAGATATCTACAATGATATCCGCATACAACGTACTCAATCTGTTTTCTTGTCCTGCTTTCTTTATTCTTTCCTGTTCAGTATCTCAACCATGGGCGCCACATATTAATGATTGCTTTCTGCTGCCATGTCCTATCCGGTTCATTTTTATTCTCTGCCGGCCGCCGATCCGGGAATATGCCCCTCGGCCAGGATATCGCGGACCAGGTCTCTTTCATCCATGGGATGCTTTACGCCCTTGATTTCCTGATAATCCTCGTGTCCTTTTCCTGCAAGCACGATAATATCACCCGGCTCACCATGTTCGATAGCATAGGTAATGGCTTCCTTGCGGTCGCAGATCTCCACATAGTTTCCGTCTGTCTTCGCCATACCGGTCTTGATATCGTTAATGATGTCCTGCGGCTCCTCGAATCTGGGATTGTCGGAAGTAATAATCGTCAGATCCGCCAGCTTTCCGCTGACCTCGCCCATCTCAAAACGGCGCTGTCTGGAGCGGTTGCCGCCACAGCCGAATAAGCTGATCAGTCTGTGCGGTTCATATTCGCGCAAAGTTGTCAACAGACTTTCCAGTGCCATGGCGTTATGTGCATAATCGATCAGCAATGTAAACTGATCCGATACTTTGATCATTTCAATACGACCCTTTACCTTTGCCCGAAGCAGAGCCTTTTGGATATTTTCCTCATCTACTTTAAAATGACGGCAGATAGCGATTGCTGCCAACGCATTATAAACGCTGAATTTACCGGGCATGGGAACCTCTACTTCAAAATCCATCAGACCTGTAACGCGGAAAGTTACCCCCAGTTCTCCGGGCTTATGCACCAACTTTCTGTCTTTTGCACGGAGCATGCAATGCTCGCCCATTCCGAAGCTTTCCAGGGTACAGGTGTGACCTTCCGTCACTGCCTGCCAGTGCTCATCATCACCATTGACGATCCCTACTTTGCACTGTTTGAACAGCAGTCCCTTGCAATGTAGATATTCCTCAAAGCTTGCATGCTCGTTGGGGCCGATGTGATCCGGCTCCAAATTGGTAAAAATGCCGTAATCGAAAATAAATCCCTGCGTACGGTGTAGCATCAGCGCCTGGGAAGACACTTCCATCACGACGGTATCAAGGCCTGCATCCACCATGCGTGCAAAATATTCCTGTAATAAATAGGATTCCGGTGTCGTGTTATTGGCATGGATATGTTCATCGCCGATGATTACCTCGATGGTTCCCACAAGGCCTACTTTGTACCCGGCATTCTCCAGAATGGATTTTACCAGATAGGTCGTGGTGGTCTTGCCCTTGGTACCTGTAATGCCGATGACTTTTAATTTTTCTGCCGGATGATCGAACCACGCCGCAGAGATAAATGCCATAGCGTAACGGGTATTCGCTACTTTGATCACCGTCACACCACTGTCTGTGGGAAGCTCCACATCTTTTTCCACTACCAGAACACTCGCGCCCTGTTCCGCCACCTGTGTGGCAAAATCATGTCCGTCAAAATTGGCTCCGCCGATGCAGAGAAACAGGCATCCGGGTACAACCTTACGGGAGTCATAGACAACTGCCGTGATTTCCTTATTTATCGTTCCCTGGATCAGTTCATATTCCAGTTTATCCAATAGTTCTGTTAATTTTTTACTCATAGAGGTGTCCGCCTTTCTGTGCAGAGGTTCCTGTTTTCTGCGAATTCGGTTTGCATACTTATGATTATTTTACTCTATTTTTGTAAAATGTACCACCTGTATTTTTTCTGTATAAATTACGAAAAGATGTCTGCATTGTTTCAGACATCTTTTCCACTTTCTATTATTTATAGACGACCGCTATATTTCCAAACTGTTCTACCGTATACCCCATATCCACACAGCTTTCCGTCTGTCTCGTCAAATCAATAATATAAATTCCGTCATTTCCGGTAAGCGGTGTATGAAAAACATAATTACCGCATTGACCGACATTCAAAAATGCCGCCGGATAATTCGTATATTGTACTGTCTCTATGTATTCTTCCGGCGATAATTCGCTAAAGACCAGTATTTTGGGATAAAATATTCCTTCCCCCACATAAATGGTATCTGTTTTTCCAGCTAAAGACTCTGCAAATGGAACCGCCTGTTCCATTCCTTCCTGAAATATCCTGCCAATGCTTTTTGCATAAACTCCAAAATAAAAATGTTCAAAAGAAAAAAACAGGATACTAAAAACCGCTACCGTCAATATCGCACTGTATTTCAGATCCTTACGAAGCAACCGTAATATTCTGCAAATACCAACCGCCATAAACACAATAATACTTATATGAATACAATTAATATGATTGACCTTTACATAAATCACTGAGCCCAAAGCAAATGCCGTCAAAAACTGAATTCCCATCAGTACGTATCCGTCATAAGTCCGTGTTCGCAGACTTTTATACGCACTTTTCACACAATACAATAAACCTATCACGGCAAATACCAAAAAACATTTATAATATAGTCCATATTGTTCTGTACTGTTCCAATCACAGTCGTCATATTCGTTCACAAATATGGAAAACATGATTTTTATCTTTTCCGTCATTCCAGACAAAGAAACCTCACTGTCTCTCATCACCACAAGTTTGGGAATGGAAAACCATGGTGTAACAATTTCTGGAATAATTCCCTTATTTACCAACAGAAATAAAAATGCAGGCAGAGCCAGTACTCCCAATAATAGTCCCGCTGCTACCGTCCACCTTGTTACGCGTGCCTTCTTCGTATACAATACATAGATTCCTTGCAGCAATACAATAAACAGAACCACAGGCCAAATTGTCGCATAACAATACAAACTCAATCCGTAAAACACTGCAGAGAAAAGATAATATCTTTCCTCCTTTATTCCCAACAGAAAGAACAGTAGTCCGAAAACCAGAAATCCCGGAGCCAGATTACAATCCAATCCCCATCTTGACATCATAATATGCCAGGGATTAATTGCCAAAAGAAACATCGCCCATAGCGCTGTCTCCTCATCTATCATCTCATTTACGATTTTCTCCACAGCAATAATCGTTACTACTCCTACAATCATCTGTGGCAGACGGAACACCCATGTATGCCTCCCGAAAATCATTATAAACGGAATCATCAGAATACTGTTCAATACACTCATTCCACTTCCCCATGTCGTCAAGTACATGGGCCAGGGATATCCAAAGGAATCTATACCCGAATGAAGTAATGACCATGCTTCTCTCGCCGCAA
The DNA here is from genome assembly GCA_934394665.1 of uncultured Acetatifactor sp. Classification (GTDB taxonomy): domain Bacteria; phylum Bacillota; class Clostridia; order Lachnospirales; family Lachnospiraceae; genus Acetatifactor. Next base: position 42,640 of record CAKRRS010000011.1, read on the forward strand.
ATGCTTCATCCTGGTTAATTCCTCCGGGAATGCTTCCGAGACGATAAACTCTGGCTGCCACTCCAATCAGTAAAATCAAAAGATATAGTACCTTTCTCCTATCGCATTTTTCTATTTTCCACTGCACCTTACACATATCCCCTCTCTCAATTTAGAATCCTATTTTTAATATTGCACTATCGATTTCTATTTGTCAATTGCAGCCACGGAAACCTTCTCCCTAACATCACGAGATCTCTGAATAACTCCGATCAACTGTCCGGACAAAAGCACGGTGAACAGAGAATATCCGATGCGCTGTACCGGGATGTAGCTTAAAGACAGCACCAGTACGATCAGATCCGTCATCAGATATACCCACTGGATTTTCCAGCCGGTTGCATGAGATATACTCATAGCAAGCGCATCATCTCCACTGGGGGCTCCACCGATGCGTACGCACAGCCCGGCACCCACACCGACAAACAAAGCTCCGATCAGGGCTGCCAAAAGAGGCATCTGCGCCAGTTCCGGCCACAGATGTGGGAACTGTTCGCAGATCTTGTAAGTACCGGAAAAGCCTGCCGTTGCCAGTGCGGAATACAGAATGAACTCCTTACCCAGCAGTTTCCATCCCAACACATAACACAAAATATTCATGATGCCGCCGGTAACTGCCGGAGAAATTCCGGTCCAGTGTTCCAACAAAAGTGTAGCTCCCAGGACACCGCCCTCCGTCACTCCTGAGATAGAATGCACATTGTACAATCCAAATGCCAGGATAAAACTCCCCAGCAAAGTCAGGATGCTGTTTTTCCATGTAATCTTGTGAAATGCTTCTTTCCATTCGCTGATTTGTAATTTCATTTGATTCCTCATTTTTTACGCCACTGTTTGTACACAGCTTTTTCGTGCCAGACGGCTCTGCTCACATTTTACCGGTCGCAACGGTCATATTGTTATACTATAACGCTTCTATCTCATTTTCTCAAGCTAATTCTGCTGCAACAGAAAAGCGTCCCGGTTTACCCGGGACGCTTTTCCGATTTTCTTATGAGGGGGGGAGATAGTGAGTTCATCAACTATCTGAAATACATATTACAGGGAAAATGTGTACAGAGTGTGTACGAATTCTAACTTAATTCTAAAATGAATCTTGAGGTTTTATAAACTCTCTGATGCACCAAAAAACCTCAGGCAGCACACCTGAGGTTTTCCGGTTTCTTATGAGGGGGGGAGATAGTGAGTTCATCAACTATCTGAAATACATATTACAGAGAAAATGTGTCTATTTTGTGTTCAAAATATAAAAAAATATAACGAGTTCATAAAGCATTCGAAAAATACAACACTGTCAAACCGGCAAAAATGCTAACAATAATTCTGCATGACGAACTGTACCTCTGTTCTGCCTTTATAGGTATTCTCGCTGACCTGGTATACGATAGATACCGGGAAATTCCCTCTTCCGGCATACAACGCTTCTTCACTTCCGGCACCGTATTTGTCATTTAAAAACATTCCAAACTGCTCCAGATCCCCGAAAAAAACAACCGTCTGTGTATTGTTATCCTGCGTCTTTACCCGGAATCTGGCACAGGTCTTGTTCGCTCCCATTTTGAATCCGGCCTGGAAGATCAATCCTTTTTGTGCAAATAAAGGTCTCGGATTCCCTGTTCCGAACGGCTCCAGCAGAGCAAACTCTCCTGCCAGTGCAGCATCCGCATATCCCATAGGCATTGCAACATCGATATGTACTTTGGGAATGAAATCTTCTTCCGTCAGCGTACAATTTTCATTCAAAGAGGTTCTGAGCGGTTCGATGTCTTCTTCCCTCATGGACAGCCCTGCTGCAAGCTTATGTCCGCCATACTTGGTAAAGTATTGTTTCACCTGCGTCATGGCATCATACATGTGATAGGCTTCGACGGATCGCCCGGAACCTTTTACCCCATCCTCTCCTTTTGTCAGGATAAATACCGGATGGTGATATTTCTCCCTGACTTTACCGGCTATGATGCCCGCGATACTCTCATGGACTTCCGGCAGATAGATCACCATGACTTTATCCTCTGTCATATGGTGTTCCTTAATATATTCATCCGCTTTCTGAATCCCCTGCACTGTCAGATTCTTACGGCTTTCGTTCAACTCCTTCAGCTGCCTTGCCGCCGTCATGGCATCCGCTCTGGTAAAGCTCTGCAGCAATTCCAACGCTCTCTTGGCTGTATCCAGCCTGCCGGTTGCATTCAGACAGGGTCCCAGTACAAACCCCAGATGATAGGCGCTCAGACGATCCGGTGAGATCTCATTTACCTCCATCAGTGCTTTCAGGCCTTCGTTATATCCCTTTTGTACCCGCTTCAGACCTTCTTTTACCAGAATCCGATTCTCGTCCTTTAATTCCATGACATCGCATACCGTGGATAATGCCGCGAATTCCAGCAATTCATCCTGTATATTCTGAAGCCCCTGATTGCCGGTCTTTTCCGTGATAGCCTGAATCAGTTTCAGCGCCACGACACCGCCGCAGATGCCCGTAAAAGGATAAGTGCAGTCCGCTCTCTTGGGATCCACCACTGCCAGCGCCGGCGGAAGCTGCTCTTTACGCTCTCCGTTTTCTTCTATGTAAGGAACCTCATGGTGATCCGTAACGATCACGCGCATCCCGAGGGAATTCGCCAATGCAATCTGTGACGCCGCAGCAATTCCGTTATCACAGGTCACGATCATGCCGACGCCTTCCCACTTCGCCTCTTCAATCAGGTGATCATTGAGTCCATAGCCATCATGGATTCTATGTGGAATTGCCGTATCCACCTGTGCACCCAGCATCTGAAAGCCTTTCGTCAGGATATAGGAAGAACAGATTCCATCCACATCATAGTCTCCGATGACACGGATAGACAGCCCTTCTTTTACTGCCTTCAAGATTTCATCCACAGCTATGTCCATATCTTTCAAAAGCCAGGGAGAATAACAATCCTCCAGTTTTCCATAGAGGAATTTCTGAATCTGATCCTCTTCTGTCAGATCACGATTTCTCAGGATCCTCGCCGTTACCGGACTGATATGAAATTTTCTTGCCCAACCGTCAAAATCTGCTTTTTTTGCAGCTACGTACCATTTTTCCATAGATTCTCCTGCTTTCGTAATATATAAAAGCCATGCATCCGTAATATAGACGCATGGCTTATTATAACATGAAAACAAGGCTTGCGCATCTGCTGTTTTTATGCCATTTATCAACCATTATTGATTCGGGATTCTTTTGAATATAGTGACAAACTCACACTTTCTGTGGCAGACTTAGGGCATATAGAATTGGCAACCGAATCCGACAAAGCATACAGCATTGATAAATGGGCTGCTTTGTTCCGGTCTATTTCATGGGAGGAAATTCTTATGACTGCAAAAAACGATGAATACCTTATGGAAGCGACAAAAGATGCAGAGATTGAATCTCTGAAAAAAAACTCTCGACTAACTCCTACTTCACAAAAGAACTCATAATATAAATGTACATCATTAGAAACATGCACCGCCACGCACATCGTTGCAAAAGGAGCCGGAACTTTCTTGTTCCGACTCCTTTTGTAATCATTTCCAGTATTTCAACTTTTTATTTTGCAGCCTTCGGCGCGAATTTCTTTCTCAGTACATACCACAGAGCACCTGCCACGCATACGGAGGAATAAGCACCGCAGATGATACCTACCATCAAAGGCAATGCAAAATCACGGATACTGGTCACACCCCAGATGTACAGAGCACCTACCATTACCAAGGTGGTAAGGGAGGTAAATAAGCTTCTGGATAATGTCTGCGTAATACTGCGGTTTACAACCTCCTGCAGGTCATCCTTCTTCGTCATGACTGCCATATTCTCACGTACACGGTCGAATACTACGATGGTGGCATTGATGGAGTAACCTACGATGGTCAGCAGGCAGGCAATGAAGGTGTTGCTGACGGATACTCTTGCCAGTGCATAGAAAGTAATGACTACCAGTACATCGTGAAGCAGGCAGGCAATACTGCTGACACCGAAACGGATATCGCTGAAACGGAAACGGATATAGATCAGCATGCAGATAATTGCTACTGCAACTGCAATGATCGTATCGGATTTCATCTCGTTACTGATGGTGGAGCTGATGGTCTCGGAAGTGATCAGAGACTCATCTACGCCGAAGTTATCCACAAATACCTGATTCAGAGCCTGTCTCTGATCCACATCCAGAGAGTTGGTCTTGAAGATAACTTCATTGGAACCCTGTACGGTCTGGATCTGTACTGCACTGCCGGTGGTGCTCTCGATCAGAGGAACCATCTGGCTATTGATCTCATCCAGGGTATAGCTTTCGTTGAATGTAACCGTAGTTGCGGTACCGCCCTTGAACTCCAGACTGTAGTTCAGTGCATCACCGCTGTTTACTTTATATACGCCCATGGTAATGAATCCAACCAGGATCACTGCCAGAGACAGTCCGAAGAAAATGCCTTTCTTTCCAAGGAAATTGATCGGCTTGTGCTCCTTGCCGATACCATACCACTTAGTATCTTTCAGTCCCAGTGCGTAGAAAGCTTTCATGATGTACTTGGTCACTACCAGTGCAGTGAACATGGATAATACGATACCAAGTGCCAGCGTCTGTGCGAAGCCTTTGACAGTACCGGGACCTAACAGCCACAGCACTGCCGCTGCGATCAGAGTAGTCACGTTACCGTCGATAATAGCAGACAGTGCCTTGTCATAACCGATCTGCATAGCACTCTTAACAGTCTTGCCTGTTGCCAGTTCCTCACGGATACGGGCAAAGACGATAACGTTGGCATCCACTGCCATACCGATAGACAGGATGATACCTGCGATACCGGACAGGGTCAGGGTTATGTCAAAGCCGTTCAGCAGCAATACTACCAACGCCACATAAATACCCAGTGCAATGACAGAAGCGAATCCGGGCAGGAAATAGACTGCGATCATGAATACAGCTACGATAACGAATCCAATCACAGCTGCCTTCAAGCTGGTGGAGATAGCTTCCACACCCAGCTGTGCACCAACTACCTTGGAATGCAGCTCTTCCAGCTCCAGCTTCAGTCCACCGATACGAATAGTGGAAGCCAGACTCTCTGCTTCTTCATAGGAGTTCATAGGAGAAATCTGTGCATTACCATCGGAGAACACACCCTTTACGGAAGGAACACTTACAAAGGATCCATCATAATAGATACCCAGGGTCTCGCCCTTCTCGTAAGCATTTCTGGTCGCTTCTTCGAACTTCTTGGTACCTTCCTCCGTCATGACCAGGTCTACCGCATAGGTGGAATTGCCCATCGTCTGATCCTTGATAGAGCCTGCGGTAGCAGTCTTGACATCCGTACCCTCCAGCATGATGGATCCGTCTGCCTTCAGTTCATCGATGGTCTTGTTCAGGGCGTAAGCATAGCTTACATTGCCCTGCGCATCGGTCACTGCCTGCATGGAGTAGTTCGCATTGCCGTCCTTGTCGGTCTCAGCAATGAAATACAGGGAACCGGGACGTCCCAGTTCTTCCAGAATCTTGTTGGCATCTGTTACACCGGGGATCTCGATGTTGATACGATCGGTACCCTCTTGGTATACAATAGCCTCTTTACTGTAGTTCTCAACACGCTTCTGCAGCTTGGCAATAGTATCTGCCATATCCGTTGCATCCGGCTCTTCATCGCCTACCACCTGGTAAGTGATGCTGACACCACCGGCCAGATCCAGTCCCAGACTGATGTCAGAAGCACTGGCTGTTCCTTCCGCATCCACACCATTAAGATCCACATAGCCGACGCCTAACAGGATCAGAAGGGCGCAGAGCAGAATGATGATTGCTTTACTTTTTTTCATCTTTCCTTTGTCCTTTCTATTCTTCTGAAGCTTCTGCCGCTTCCGCAGCCTTCAGCATGATAGCACATTCAATACGTTTTCTCTGCAGTTCACATCCCACATCATACGCATCATTGATATTGCCGTGGAAATTGTAAGAGTTCGCCGCACAGCCGCCGCTGCAATAGAACTTGGCAAAACATTTTTTGCACTTGTCCTTGGCATAGACATTACAGCATTTAAACTCGTCACGGATATCTTCTCTTACCACTCCGGTATCCACATTACCCATGAGGAATTTCTCATTACCTACGAACTGATGGCAGGGATACAGGTCTCCCCAGGGAGTAACCGCCAGATATTCGGTACCGGATCCGCATCCGGACAATCTCTTGGCAACACAGGGACCTCCCTGCAGATCAATCATAAAGTGGAAGAAATTAAATGCCTTTCCTTCTTTCTTACGTTTGATCATCTCCGCTGCCAGCTTATCGTATTCTTCCTTCAAAACAGGAAGGTCTTCTTCTCTGATGGCGTAATCGTCCGTAGGCTGTGCCACAACGGGCTCCACGGAGATCTGCTTGAATCCCAGATCTGCAAGATGCAGTACATCCTTGGAAAAATCCAGATTATTATGTGTGAAAGTACCGCGCACGTAATAATTCATCTGTCCTCTGCTCTCCGCTACCTTCCGGAACTTGGGAACAATGATATCATAGCTTCCCTGTCCGCCGCGGAAAGGACGCATCTTGTCGTTGATTTCCTTACGGCCGTCAATACTCAAGACGATGTTGCCCATTTCCTTATTCACGAACTCCAGGATCTCATCATTCAATAAGATACCGTTCGTGGTCAGGGTAAAACGGAATTTCTTATTATTGGGCTTCTCCAGGCTTCTGCCGTATTCTACCAGCTGCTTCACCACATCCCAGTTCATCAGGGGTTCACCGCCGAAAAAGTCTACTTCCAGATTCACACGGTTGCCGGAATTCGCCACCAGAAAATCCAGTGCCTTTTTACCGACTTCGAAACTCATCAGTGCTCTTCTTCCATGATATTCTCCCTCTTCCGCAAAACAATATTTGCAGGCAAGGTTACAGTCATGCGCGATGTGCAGACACAGCGCTTTCACTACTGTCTGACGCTTCTTAAAATCAAAAATATAGTTCTCATAAATATCGGGAGCAAACAGCTGTCCGGCCTTCTCCAGTTCCAGAACCTCGTCCACCGCCTCGGTGATCTCTTCCTGCGGATAAGGGATATTCGCAAGATTCAGCACTGCAGCCTTGATGGTATCCGCATCCTTGATTCCTTCCGTTACCAGCGGCTCTACCAGCGGGATCATATCATACACAATATCATCTACTACATGGACAGAACCACTGTTCACATCCATAACGATATTATAGCCATTGCTCTTATACTGGTGTATCACAGTTCGATTCCTCTTCTTTCTACTTAACAGAGAATAAGCAGCGACCTGAATCGCTGCTTACGTTAGTCTCTTCTCATTTTCTTAGATTATTTAATCTTTTCACAACTCTGATTTCCTACTGTGCAGGAAGTCTTACATGCGGACTGGCAGGAAGTCTGGCACTCACCGCAACCGCCCTTTTTCATGGATTCCTTTAAATCTCTGGTTGTTAAAGTCTTAATATGCTTCATTGAATATAGCCTCCTTATGATTTCAAAACACTGACGACGGTCAGTGTCAAGCATACAAGCCTAATGTATAGGTACACGGCTCATTTTGCTCATTATATCATGTATTTATCATTTGTAAAAGCTTTTTTTCTCAAAAAGGAGGAAAAATGTTTTCACCCCAGCATTCCGCCTAACGTTCCGCCAGCCACACATAGTACCAGTGTAGTCCAAAAGGGATTTCCGAGTGAGGTATCCGGTGTTTTTACGATCACGGAGATCACTGCCAGAATCAAGAAATACGCCGCACCGAGCAACGCTCCCCAGAGAAATTTTCGCGTTCCCATCCGCTTTCCAGCCAGGAAACCGGCTGTAAATGTTGTTGCAACGTAAATTGCGGAAATGGCGATTGACACCACCCCTTCCGGCAAATGTAATTTATAAAGCCCAAATGCAAGCAGACACAACAAAAGCAGTGTCAGCAAATAGGACAATAACAGGCATTTTGCAAAATCAAGCACCGGTATTTTTTCTTTTTCTTCTCCTCTTTTTTCTATATTCATTACACGCTTTTCTCCCTTCCTGCGCCTCAGACCGGCCACATATATGACACACCGCAACATATGCCGCAATATCCGACCGGTATCTTTACATCCCTGCCGCTTTTCTTTACTTATGTAAAATATATATTCAGAAACAACGGAAAACTTGACAACTATTCCGGTACTATTGTATATTGTTGCTTAAATAACCCGTAGCGGATCGGACTTTTGCAAAATCGCAGCTTCGCTGTCTAAAAGCTGTATTTTGTGAATGATACACCAACCCGCTGCATAACTTTCAATGAGGCGTATGCCTACTATATTAAAGAAGGAGTGAACTCTTTTGGATACCTCTGGTGTCATACAATTTGTTTCTATTGTAATTCTGATTTTTCTGTCCGGCTTTTTCTCTTCTGCCGAGACCGCACTTTCCACGGTGAACCGTGTGCGGATGCGTACTTTGGAAGAGGAAGGCAATAAGCGTGCCGCACGCGTCAACAAGATTCTGGATCATTACAGTAAAATGATCAGTACCATACTGATCGGTAATAATATTGTAAATCTGACCGCATCTTCCCTGGCAACAACATTAGCTATGAGAATTAATCTGGCAGTAGGCATTGCTACCGGAATTTTAACAATTGTCGTATTGCTCTGCGGAGAAATCGTACCTAAGACCTGGGCAATTCTTTCCTCAGAAAAGCTGGCATTGTTATATTGTAATATCATCTACTTCCTGATGCAGGTTCTCACTCCCGTGATCTTCGTGGTGGATCTGCTCTCTCACGGCATCATGAAGCTTTTACATATTGATCCGAACAAAAAAGCCAGTGCCATGACCGAAAGTGAATTGAAAACTTACGTAGATGTCAGTCATGAAGACGGTGTCATTGAATCGGAAGAACGCAAACTGATCTACAATGTATTCGACTTTTCCGACGCACATGCCAAAGATATCATGATTCCCCGTATTAACATGGTAACTGTCAGTCTGGATGCTACTTATGATGATGTTCTGGAAGTATTCCGGGATTCCATGTACACTCGCCTGCCGGTATATGAAGATGACAAAGACAATATCATCGGTCTGATCAATATCAAAGATTTCATCCTGACAGAAGATCAGAGCGCTTTCCATGTAGGCAATATCTTAAGAGATGCTTATTATACCTATGAATATAAGAAAATTGCAGATCTCATGTACGAGATGCGGGAAAAGACAACGAATGTCTCTTTCGTATTAAATGAATATGGTGCCACTGTCGGTATGATCACTTTAGAAGATTTACTGGAGGAGATCGTCGGTGAGATCCGTGATGAATATGACGAAGACGAAGAAGAACTGATTCAGAAAATGTCTGATGACACTTATCTGGTAGAAGGCAGCATGAAACTTGATGATATCAATGATGCTTTAGGTACGAACCTGACCAGTGAAGACTATGATTCCATCGGTGGTCTGATCATTGACTGCCTGGATCGTCTGCCGGAAGATGGTGAAGAAGTCACTCTGGATAACGGCATTCATCTGAAAGTTCAGGGAATCGACCAGAATCGTATTATCAAGGTATTAATGACCATCCCCGAGCCCTCTGAAGAGCACAAGGAAGATCATTCCTCTTCCTCGGAGGAACATGAGGAATAAATTTTAGGTAGAATATTTTTACGTCCCTGAGAAAGGAATACAAATGTCAAACGATCAGAAAAATAAAATGACCTCAAAACAAATTTTTGCCATCATCGGCATTGTGGTGTTGGTGCTTTTATATCTCATAACACTGCTGGCGGCAATCTTTGACAGCTCCGCTACCCACGCACTGTTTGCCTCCTGCCTGTTAGCCACCGTAGCTGTACCGCTTCTGATCTGGATCTACACCTGGATGTTCGGAAAACTGACGAACCGTTCCACCTTCGCGGATTTCCACCCTGAGGACAAAGAAGATAGCAGTAAGTAATAGTTAATGATCATTGGCTAACCGGACGAACTCCCGGAACGAACAGAATGCCTTCCGGCAGCTGTAACGTCTCCGAGTGTGAATTCCCTAAAGAAGTGGATATCATATATGGTAGAGGG
>CAKRRS010000012.1 GCA_934394665.1 uncultured Acetatifactor sp.
TATGTACCGCTACGTCTGTTTCCGAACGCAAGTGATGTCAGCGTTTCTTATATGCAATCGGGGCTACGGCGACAGGTTTGCAAACAAATTAACTTTCAAGTTACGTACTTACGGTCGCAGCTTTTCCAGCACTTCATCCGGCACGCATAGTTTGCCCCAGCCTGTCCCAAGGTCGATTTTAGGCTTGTTGGCACCGTGGAAGTCGGAGCCGCCGCTGATCTTCAGGCCATACTTGGAGGCCAGTCCGCGGATCTGGCGCTCTTCAGCGGTATTATAGGTGCTGTAGATGGCTTCGATGCCGACAAGTCCGATGGATTTCAGTTCAGCTACGAGAGCCTCCAGTCGGTCATCGCTCATGTGATAGAGAATCGGATGTGCCAGTATGGGGATGCCGCCGGCACCGAGGATAAGTTCCACGGCCTGCGCAGGGGTTACCTTTTCGCGGGGAACGAAGCAGGGACAGCGGTCGCCGACATAACGGTCGAAGGCTTCTTTCAGACTCTGAATATAGCCGTGGGAGAGGAGAAATCTTGCAAAATGAGCTCTGGTGATCACAGCACCGGGAAACTCTGCCAGTAATGCCTCATAGGTAATATCTATGCCATGCTCCCGCAGGAGTGCACACATTTTCTTGTTGCGATTTTCCCTGGAATGAATGAAATCTTCCAAATAGTGGGCGAAATCCAGTTGATGATAGTCGATAAATAATCCGACCATGTGGATATCCTTACCCTGATATTCCGTAGACAATTCGATGCCGGGGATTATCTCCGGGATTTGCGAGGTCGGACTATTTAGGCTGTCAGGAGTCGAAAACGGTGTGGAAAGAGTCTTTTTCCGCAGGCTATCTGCATAGTTGATTGCCCGGTCAAGTCCGCTTACCGTGTCGTGATCCGTAAGCGCAAAGGCTGTTAAGCCTTTTTTTATTGCATAATCTACTAATTCCTCCGGTGTGAAAGTGCCGTCGGAGCAGGTGGAATGTACGTGCAAATCTACCATGATGTAATCTCCCTTTTTTAAAATTCTTAATGTGTTCTTACTATCTATCAGTTAAAAAACAAGAGAATCTACTTGTTTTAAACTTCGATGAGTTTCATTTTATAACCGGTTAGACCATATTTGCAAATATATCTGTGATGTCCTTACGGTTGCGTTATTCCTGTATGATCCCCATATCATACAGTGCCTTTTCCCAATAGGAAGCATCAATACAATACCAGGGATCTTTGTAACCGTTTAATTTCATGACATGTCTTAATGCGGTTCCATGAGATGGTTTGCCGGTGAGTAACAAATGTTCTGTAATCATACACCAATACGGAGTTTTATCCCAAAGACCGGAATCGTGAAGCTCTTTTATTACCGCATCTACATCATATTCCAATGAAAAAAATTCGGGATTCCATTCCCTGCCATCAGAGGTTAGTATCAGATACTGTGTTTTTTTAGGTGAATTGAGGGGGACTCCCACAGAGCCTGCGTTGAATATCTTTTTCTCACCATCGAAGACGATACCCCGGATATGCGTATGACCGCATATGATATATTTTTCTCTGTATTGATGGATAGTCTCTGAGAATTTTTCATCATCCGGAAGTAATGTCCTGTTGTTTGCTGACGGTGTTCCATGACATATTAAGATAGGTTCTGTTCCGTCAAACGCAAGTACCCGGCTGATCGGCAGGCTTTCAAAAAAATCAATATCTTCAGACTGCAGATTTTCATAATTATTTAGCATTGCCATGATACTATGATTCCCATTTTTCCAATCACAGTTGATATTTTTTCTGCGATTGATCCAATAATCTTCTTTATTTCCACGTAAGAAAAAGCAGGAATAGTTATTCCTCATATCATAAAGAATTTGCAAGGTTTTTTGAGGATAAGGAAATTCTCCCAGATAATCTCCTAAAAAAATATAGGAATCGACATTTTGACGGAAAGCATGGTCTAAACACTTTTGCAGGGCTTTATAGTTACCATGTATGTCTGAAAGAATTGCTATTTTCATCTGAAGGCTCCCTGTGTTGGTAAATGTTTGCGTAAATGAAATGGATGTCGGAAATTCCGGCATCCATTTCGCAAGGTGCCTTGCGGCACACGTTATTAGTTCTCGTCGTCCTCGGTCTGTGCGGTGAAGACGGTACGCTTTCTTGCCATTTCATCGCTTGCCAGATATTCATCGTAGGTAGTGATCTTGTCTACCAGACTGCCGTTCGGCAGAATCTCGATGATACGGTTTGCTGTGGTCTGTACAAACTGGTGGTCATGGCAGGAGAACAGTGCCACGCCGGGGAATTTGATCAGACCGTTGTTCAGCGCGGTGATGGACTCCATGTCCAGATGGTTGGTGGGCTCATCCAGGATCAGGCAGTTAGCGCCGCTGATCATCATCTTGGACAGCAGGCAGCGAACCTTCTCACCACCGGAGAGTACGCGGACCTTTTTCACACCGTCTTCTCCGGCGAACAGCATACGTCCCAGGAATCCACGTACATAAGTGGCATCCTTCACGGGAGAGTAGCCGGTCAGCCAGTCGGCGATGGTCATATCGTTATCGAACTCAGCGGTATTGTCCTTCGGGAAGTAGGACTGGGAAGTGGTAACACCCCACTTGTAGGTTCCTTCGTCCGGCTCGATCTCTCCGGCCAGGATCTGGAACAGAGTGGTCTTCGCCAGCTCGCAGCTGCCTACGAAAGCAACCTTGTCCTCACGGCCTAAGGTAAAGGAAATATCGTTCAGTACCTTTTCCCCGTTAACAGTCTTGGACAGATGCTCGACAGCCAGTACTTCGTTACCAATCTCGCGCTCGGGACGGAAGTCGATATAAGGGTATTTTCTGCTGGAAGGCTTAATGTCATCCAACTCAATTTTTTCCAGTGCACGTTTTCTGGAAGTAGCCTGCTTGGATTTGGAAGCGTTCGCGGAGAAACGGGAGATGAACTCCTGCAATTCCTTGATTTTTTCTTCCTTTTTCTTGTTGGCTTCCTTCATCTGTTTGATCAGCAGCTGGCTGGACTCATACCAGAAGTCATAGTTACCGGCATACAGCTGGATCTTACCGTAATCGATGTCGGCGATCTGGGTACATACCTTGTTCAGGAAATAACGGTCATGGGATACCACGATAACGGTATTCTCGAAATCAATCAGGAAGTCCTCCAGCCATGCGATCGCATCCAGATCCAGATGGTTGGTAGGCTCGTCGAGCAGCAGGATGTCGGGGTTACCGAACAGAGCTTTTGCTAACAGGACTTTGACCTTCAGGCTGCCGTCCAGATCCTTCATGAGAGAGTAGTGGAACTCGGTGCCGATGCCCAGACCGTTCAACAGCATGGCTGCGTTGGATTCTGCTTCCCAACCGTCCATCTCGGCGAATTCCGCTTCCAGCTCGCTGGCACGGATGCCGTCCTCGTCACTGAAATCTTCTTTTGCATAAATGGCATCCTTTTCCTTCATGATCTGGAAAAGACGCGCATTACCCATGATTACGGTATCCATAACCACGTTGTCATCGTATTTGAAATGATCCTGCTCCAACACGGAGAGACGCTGACCGGGGGTGATGACGATATCACCTTTGGTAGTCTCCAGCTGACCGGAGAGAATCTTTAAAAAGGTGGATTTACCGGCACCGTTGGCTCCGATGAGTCCATAGCAGTTGCCCTCGGTAAACTTGATGTTGACATCTTCGAATAAAGCTTTCTTACCCACACGGTAAGTTACATTGTTTGCACTGATCATTCTGAAACCTCTTGATTTTCTACTAATTAAATGTGTTACAAAGTCACCCTTTTCATTATACATAAAGCCAAGTAGATTTCAAGGAAAAAGTGGGAAGAAAAAAGCATTCCATATATTTTGGGTCGAAAATTTGCTATAATAAAAACATTGATAGCAAAAAAGGGGGGAAAAAACTTGCAGAAAGTAATCGTGGTACCGGATAGTTTTAAAGGAAGTATGACATCACGGGAGGTTGCCGATATTTTGGCAGCGTCTGCAAAGCAGTATCTAAAATGTGAGACGGTCAGACTGCCGATTGCGGATGGTGGAGAAGGAAGCCTGGAGTGTATTCTGCGTGCGAAAGGAGGCAACAGAAAGCTTGTAAGGGTGCATTCGCCGGAAAATAAGCTGATAGAGGCAGCATACGGTATTCTGGAAGATGGGACAGCTGTGATTGAAATTGCCCAAAGCAGTGGATTGACCAGGCAGACGGGATTCCATGCTTTGGATGCCACAACTTACGGCTTTGGAGAACTGATTACGGCTGCGTTGAATGCAGGATACCGCAAGTTTTATTTATGCCTTGGCGGCAGCGCTACCACAGATTGTGGGTGCGGTATGGCTGCAGCGTTGGGCGCCCGTTTCTATAACAAAGAAAATCAGCCATTACTACCGACAGGAGGAAGCTTGTCCGAAGTGACGAAAATCGATTGGCAGAATCTGGATCCACGGATTGCAGAGTCAACGTTTACGGTGATGAGTGACGTCACGAATCCTCTTTACGGTCACAATGGGGCAGCTTATATCTATGCACCCCAAAAAGGGGCTTCAGAAAAAGAAGTAGAGATTTTGGATGATGGGCTTTCGCATGTATCTAAGGTGATAGAATGCAATTGCCATGTAGATCCGAATACACCTGCAGCCGGAGCGGCAGGGGGTGTCGGATATGGTTGTATGGCATTTTTGAATGCAAAAGTAGTCAGTGGGATTGATGGCATGTTGCAGTTGTTTCATTTTGACGAAGTGGTGCAAAACAGTGATCTCATTGTAACAGGGGAAGGGTGTCTGGATGAACAGAGCCTTATGGGAAAGGTGCTGAGCGGCATCCGAAGACATTCGGGAAATAAGGAGATTGTTTCTTTTTGTGGAAAATGTACGGTGCCTGCACAAAGACTTGCCGGGGATCATATCACTGCGGTGGAAATTGCAACCGGAATTCCGATACAGGAAGCTATGCAGAAGGGACGGGAGTATCTAACGGCTGCTGCAAATAGTTATTTCGAAAGCTATAGGGAGGGCTCCCGGGAGCATTCTGAATTGCCGTTTTTATAAAATAAAAGGTAAGGGAAATATTACACGGATTTTACACAGAAAGATTGCGGCGTGTGTATGACTTTGTTACAATGAAGGTATCAACTTGGGAGGTTTTCTTATGGAGACTAAATTGAATTACAAAAGAACGTTTCTGATCGGACTGGCATTTTTGAGTATCTGCTCCTTTTGGCAGATGTATGACAACATCATTCCCCTGATTCTGCAGAATACGTATCATCTGGGCGAGACGATGACAGGTGCGGTCATGGCATTGGACAATGTGCTGGCAATTTTTCTGCTGCCGGTATTCGGTATGCTGTCGGATCAGGTACATACGAAGCTGGGGAGAAGAATGCCGTTTATCATAGTGGGCACGATTCTGGCGGTGATCTTCATGTTGCTGCTGCCGGTGATCGACAATGCGGAAAAAGCAAGATGGAGTACCGGAGAATCCTTTAGCAATCAGTGGATTTTCCTGGGTGTGTTATTCTTTACACTGGTATCCATGGGACTGTACCGCTCTCCGGCGGTGGCGCTGATGCCGGATGTAACACCGAATCACCTGCGCAGCCGTGCCAATGCGGTGATCAATCTCATGGGAGCTGTCGGCGGTGTCTATGCGCTGATCATGATCAAAGTACTGGTCGGTAAGGGGGATACACCGGATTATCTGCCGCTGTTTGCAAGCATTGCGGCTGTCATGGCAATCGCCGTGGGTATCCTGGTCATTACCATCCGGGAAAATAAGCTGCGCGAGGAAGTAGAAAAAGCGGAAGCAGCCGGCGTATCAAAAGTAGAAGAGCAGGCGATGGCTGAGGGCGTGGAAGCCGCAGGCGAGATCGAGGCTGTGGCTGACAATGGCAAAACAGAGGCGCTTGAGAAAGCGGGTAAAGCAACAGAAAATATTGCGGATGCAAAGAATGACAACAGCAAGGGTATGCCGAAGGATGTAAAGCGCAGTATGTATTTCATGCTGGCATCTATTTTCCTGTGGTTCACCGCATACAACGCTGTGACGACAGCATTTTCCCGTTACACGAAGGTCGTATGGAAGATGGAAGGCGGCAGCTTTGCCAACTGTCTGATGGTGGCTACGGTGGCAGCTATTTTCAGCTATATCCCTATCGGAAGCATTTCGGCGAAGATCGGTCGTAAGAAAACGATTATGGGCGGTGTGCTCCTGATGGCAGCCTGCTATGGTGCAGCTATTTTTGCCAGAGAATATCACCCCATTGTCAACCTTGCGTTTGCACTGATCGGTGTAGCATGGGCGGCAATCAATGTCAATTCCTATCCCATGATCGTAGCTATGAGCAGCGGCAGTGATGTGGGCAAATTCACCGGAACCTATTATACATTTTCCATGGCCGCACAGATCCTGACCCCGGTGCTGTCCGGATTTTTACTGGAAAATGTATCTTACAACACCCTGTTCCCTTATGCACTGTTCTTCTCTCTGATGGCATTCCTGACCATGACTCAGGTGCGACACGGTGATGTGAAGCCACAGAAAAAGGAGAGCGTTCTGGAGAACTTTGACGTGGATGATTGATACAGATAACTTTGGCATATAACAGACAGTAGGATACAATTTGGCAAATATGTTGTGATTTCTTTGGAGAATATTAAGAAATACCCACTTGAAAATGGAAGAGTAGTGGATTAAAGTAAAAGGCAGCGAATCCATACCGGTGAGGAAACCGGAGTGGATTCGCTGTAAAAAGTTACAGGAAGACAGAAGGTTATAGGAATGAAAGTAGTATGGATCTTATTGATTATTTTGGCAGTTCTCGCAGTTTTGTATTTTCTCATGATTATGCCGAGGATGCTGCACAAGCCGGACACAACCCCTTTCAAAGAATGGCTTTATGCGCACAGAGGCCTGCATGATAATGCAACACAGGCTCCGGAGAATTCCTTGGCGGCATTCCGGAAAGCTGTGGAAGCAGGCTTCGGCATCGAACTGGATATTCAGTTGACGAAGGACAAGATTCCCGTGGTATTTCACGATTTTACATTAAAGAGAGTCTGCGGCGGCGAAGGAAAAGTATGCGATTATACCTATGAAGAATTACAGCAGTTTCATCTGTGCGATTCAGAGGAAAAGATTCCGAGGTTCGAGGATGTATTGAAACTGGTGGACGGAAAGGTGCCTCTGATCGTGGAATTTAAGATTGAGCGCACCGATTTGTCTCTGTGTCCGATCGCGGACAAGATGTTACGGGCGTACCAGGGCATGTATTGCATGGAGTCCTTTAATCCCCTGGGTGTCCGCTGGTATCGCAAACACCATCCGGATCTGGTGCGGGGTCAGTTGTCCGATGCTTTCCTGAAAGAGGGAGAGTATGTCGGGGTATTGTATTTCGTATTGCAGAATTTGTTGTTGAACTTCCTGACCAAACCGGATTTCGTGGCATACAATCATCATTATCCTGAGATTCTGTCCAGAAAGCTTTGCAGAGGACTGTATCATAATATGGCAGCCGCCTGGACGATCAAGAGTCAGGCGGAGCTGGATGAGGCGAGAAAACATTTTGATATTTACATCTTTGACAGTTTTGTGCCGGAAGCGATTATCCCAGTATCCCCAGATGCTCCAGCAGAATCTTGATACCCATAAGGATCAGGATCACACCGCCTGCGATTTCAGCTTTCGCCTTATAACGCAGACCGAAGACGTTGCCGACCTTGACACCGATCATGGAGAGAATCAGTGTGGTCATGCCAATGAAGAGCACTGCGGCAACAATAGTAACTTGTAAAAATGCGAAGGTCACGCCGACAGCCAGGGCGTCAATGCTGGTGGCAACGGCTAACAGGAACATCGTTTTCATGTCCAGAGAAGCGGTAGCGTGTTCTTCGTCCTTGGACAGAGCCTCTTTGATCATGGAAGCGCCGATGATACCTAACAGGATAAAGGCAATCCAGTGATCGATGGCTGTGATGAATTGTTCGAACTGGCTGCCGAGCAGATACCCGATGGCAGGCATCAGCGCCTGGAAGCCTCCGAACCATAAGCCTACGATACCGGCCTTTTTTAAGGTGACGCGATCCATAGCAAGTCCCTTACAGATCGATACGGCGAAAGCGTCCATAGACAATCCTACGGCAAGAATAAATAAACTGAGCAGATCCATTTCAAGTTCCTCTCTTTCCCATTTGTATTTTGTCATTTGTCTCATAAAAAAACTCACAGACAATAGATGCAAAATAATTTGTATCCATTGTCTATGAGTCTCATTATCGCAATTATTGCTTCGAAGATACCAGATGCATTGTCCAGACACAGCATCATTATGTTGATATCCTCACAGCCTTCTGTTAAGATAAAAAAGCTGCCAACTACTCCCTCATAGGTAGTATATTCAGTTTTCCGGAACGTGAAGCTAATAGTACCTTATTTGAGAAAAAAAGTCAATAACAATTTGGAAAATGTAGAAAAAGCAGGAGAAAACCATGTATACGAAAGAAAAACTGCAGAAACAATTAGAAACCATGGGATTGACAGGAGAGGAGACAATTCTGATCCATTCTTCCATGAAATCCATAGGAGAAGTGGAAGGCGGCGCAGATACCGTGCTGGATGTCTGGATGGAATATTTTGCGGAAGGGTTGCTTTTGTTGCCGACGCATACCTGGGCGAATGTGAATGTGGAGCAAACGGTGTATGATTATCGCACGACGCCTTCCTGCGTGGGACTTCTGACGAATCTTTTCCGGCAGAGGGCAGGTGTGGTGCGTTCTCTGCATCCCACGCACAGCATGGCGGGATTCGGGAAAAACGCTGCGGAATATCTGGCAGGAGAGGAAGAAAATAATACGCCCTGTACGCCGGGCGGAGCCTATGACCGGTTGAAGGACTGCGGCGGAAAGATTCTGTTAGTCGGCGTAGGGCATGAGCGTAATACCTATATTCACAGCGTGGAAGAAGTCCTGAATGTACCGAACAGGCTGGCAGACTGCCCTATGAAACTGATCACAGTTTTGCCGGACGGAACCAAAAAAACTGTGTATATGAGAAAACATTATAATCCTAAGCAACCTCATATTTCGGAAGACTTTGTCAAACTGAACAGAGCACTTTTGGAGTGCGGCGCAGTGAGTGAGGTGCAATTTGGAGATACAAAGTGCCTGCTTTGTGATGCCAAAACGGTTTTTCGGGTAGTAAGACATGTGCTGGCACCGGATCCGGAATGCCTCGTGACGAAACCGGAGATCCCCAAGGAGCGCTGGCAGAACTTTAAATAATGAGCCGTAAGGAAAACCAAGCGGCTGCAAAGCAGCGGAGAGCATCGAAGATGCGAATCGTGATATAACAAAAAAGGATCAGTCCATCGGACTGATCCTTTTGGTTTACCTTGCTATTAAGCTACAACAGTAACGTTGGTAGCACGGATCTTGCTGCTGTTCTGAGGATCGCACTCGGTATCGAAAGTTACCTTCTGACCCTCTTCCAGAGACTTGAAACCATCAGCGTTGATAGCGGAAAAATGTACGAATACTTCTTCGCCGTTAGCATCGTTGGTGATGAAACCATAACCCTTCTGAGCGTTAAACCACTTAACTGTACCGTTATTCATTATTGGTACCTCCTTTAATAATTCAGGCTTTGCCTGATCCTTTTGATGATTCTAAAACGTAGGACAAAAAAATCACATATTTTTGTAAAGCATCCGTAAAAGTAACAATGTCTTACAAAAATATGTGAGATCAATGACTTTCATTTAGAATACGGTTAGAGTATACCATTGCCCCGATCGAAATGTCAATAATTATCTTCGATTTTTAGACCTATTTTACCATAGACAGCACATAATATTTTAAGAGAGATAAGGCATGGAGAAAGACGATGAATCTAAGCTATTTGTGGAAAATGTTACAAGGGGCGCTGATCGGTCTCGGGGCAGTACTTCCGGGGATCTCCGGAGGTGTGTTGAGTGTGGTGTTCGGGGTCTACCGGCCGATCATGGAACTGTTGGCGGATCCGCTGCACAGGTGGCGGACGCATCTGCCGGGGCTGCTTCCCTATATGATAGGATCCGCTGTTGGTTTCTTGGGCGTGGCGAATCTGTTGTCCTATCTGTTAAATACCTACCCGGATCGCTCTGTCTGTGTATTTGTCGGACTGATCTGCGGCATGCTGCCGTCGTTATGGAGAGAAGCGGGAGAGCAGGGACGGAACGGGAAAGATGTGGCGGCTTCTGTAATTGCTTTTCTGGGGATGGGGAGCCTGCTTTTTACGTTACAGAATGCGCAGACAACGGTTCCTTACGGTTTCACAGCGTTCCTTTTTTGTGGATTCGCGTTTGCGTTGTCTGTGATCGCTCCGGGAATGAGTTTTTCAGCACTGTTGATGCCACTGGGGCTGTACACGCCATTTGTGGATGGTATCGGGCGATTGCTTCCGGAAGTGATTTTGCCGGGAAGCATTGGATGTTTTCTTACTTTTATAGGTCTGGCAAAACTGGTAAACCGGTTATTTGAACGGCATTACAGTATGATGTTTCACAGTATTTTCGGCATTGTCTGTGCGGCGACAGTTCTGACGGTTCCGTTTCGCAGTTTTGGAATATCGGCGGAGGCAGCATCACGGAATCTTTTCTGCATGGCAGCAGGGATTGTGACAGCTCTGCTATTAGAGATTCTGAATGAGAAACTTTTGAAAAAATAAGATGGATGAATTCGCAAATTTCAAAAAGATGGCATGTTTTCCTATATTTGATACAGACTAAAGATGACGGTTTGGAAATATAGGAAAGGAAGGCGTCAGCATGCAGTCATTTTATATTGTGGCGGCAGGCATCCTGGGAGTATTGATTGGATTCTGGTCGGGAAGGAGCCTGCAGTGGAAGATAGAGGAAACGGAAGAAAGTGCAAAAGGAACACATGAGGAAAGAAAAATAACGGAAGGAAGGCAGCTTGCAATGCAGGGAACCGTGATCGGAAGCCCCGTAACCGGTGTGGTACAAAATAATACAGAGACGAACGCGCAGGAAGCAAAGGGAGATGGAGAGACAGAGGGGGCATGGGATAAAGACACGTGGGAGAAGGCGAAAAACGAAGTGCCGGGGAAAGTCAGCATTGTACCGGAAGATGGCAGAGTCTATGCGCCCACCGCAGGAAAAGTGCTGAAGCTGTATCCCATGGGGAACCGGATCCGTTTCTGCACGGACAGTGGGATAGAATTGCTGCTGGAAATCTGCAGGGACAGGGAAGAATTGCACAGCGGCTATTATCATTGTAATGTTTTGCAGAACGAAGTGGTGCGGAAAGGAAAACTGCTCCTGGAGTTTGACAGGGACGGACTGGTGAAAGAAGGAGTAGATACTGCGATTACGTTGGAGATGTGTCAGTCAGTGGGGGCAGGTCAGATCGTCAGAACATGGAAAGACCATATTCATGTGGGAGAGGAACTTCTGTGGATACAGAAAAAGAGGAGGGGCAGGCAGGATTAGGTCTGCCTGCGGTAAGCGCCGGGCGTCATATGGAACTGTTCCCGAAAGACACGGAAAAAAGTGCGGGAGCTGCCAAAACCCGCATCCAGAGCGATCTGTGTCACGGACAATTCCGTGGAGCGTAACAGATCTCTTGCATAATCCAGTCGTCTGGAATTGACATAGTCCGGGAAGGTCGTATGCAGCTTTTCCGCAAAAATCCGTGACAGGACAAAGCGGCTGACACCGAATTCACGGGACAGGCTTTCCAGGGATAATTCTTCAGTGTAATGAGCATCCAGATAGAGTAAAAGCCGCTGCTCCAATTCCAGATCATCGGTAGATTGTCCGGGCTGTAAGGGCAGTGTGGGCAGCAGGTCAGCCAAAAGGAGAGTAAGATAACCCTCGGCATATCGCTGAACATCGGATGGCGTGGGGCGGTCCTTTTCCATAGCGGCGGCAAGCCGGGTAAGTTCTTCCAGTGCAATCCGGCTGTGTCCGGTAAGGGATTCTTCGGAGAATGCGTTGTGCGAGGGCTTCTTATTCTGGAAAAAGTGGCGGAAGGAATGGCAGAAATCCGGCTCGAAAATACACAGAAGATTCTGGCCGGGTTCTACATTTTTCAGGCCGTGCATCTGATTGGGAAATACCAGAACACCCTCACCGGGCTTCAGGACAAAATCCTTCTGTTCGATGGTGACGGTGGTGGATCCGCTTAGAACATAGATCAGTTCCAGCTGCCTGTGAAGATGGACGGCATAAGGATTGTTTTTTGACAGATACAGATAAAGCGGTTCCCGGCGGTTCTGGTAAAAGAAACTCAATGAATTTTCCTCCTGCAAACTTTGGCACTTGTGGTTCCGAAAAACATAAATACTGTTTTGTGTGAAAAAACAGATGGTTACAATAAAATTATTATGTCATTATATCCGATGGATTGCAAGATTTGACACAAAGAAAATGATAATTGGCACGCGGCATGCACGCACTTTTGTTATAATGCAGACAGAGACAACGAAAAGCAAAGCTTTGGCGGAAAACAATATCGGCCGCAAGGCGGAACGGAGAATACATGGATAAGACAAAGATACATAAGATGTGGATCGCCGATCAGGGAGACGGGACTTATACCAATCCGATCCTTTATACGGATTATTCGGATCCGGATGCTATCCGGGTGGGAGAGGATTATTTCATGATCGCTTCCAGCTTCTGCAACACGCCGGCAGTGCCGCTGCTGCATTCGAAAGATCTGGTGAACTGGAAGGTCATCAATTATATTATTGACAAGCTTCCCTTTGATTACTATGATAAGCCGGTACACGGCTGCGGTACCTGGGCTCCGGCCATCCGTTATCATGAAGGAACTTACTACACATTTATTCCCATGCCGGATGAAGGCATCATGATGTGTAAGACCACAGATCCCTGGGGAGAATGGAGCGAGCCTGCGTATGTCCGGAAGGTAGTCGGCTGGATCGATCCCTGTCCCTTCTGGGATGATGACGGGAAAGCTTATATGGTAACGGCTTTTGCCAGAAGCCGTATCGGATTCAAGAGTATGCTGTATATGTCACCGATAGAGCCGGACTGTTCCGGAGTGCTGGACGACGGACAGTTCATCTATGACGGACATGCTACACAGCCTACCATCGAGGGACCAAAGCTGTACAAGAGAAACGGTTACTATTACATCTTTGCTCCGGCAGGCGGTGTGAAACCCGGCTGGCAGACGGTACTGCGTTCGAAAAATATCTACGGACCCTGGGAAGAGAAAATTGTATTGCATCAGGGAAATTCTCCCGTCAACGGGCCTCACCAGGGTGCATGGGTGGATACGCCGGACGGGCAGGACTGGTTTTTACATTTTCAGGATGTGGGAAATGCAGGTCGCATTATTCACTTGCAGCCGATGCACTGGGAGAATGACTGGCCGGTGATTGGGGTGAATGCCGTGGATGGCTGCGGCGAGCCCACACTGCATTACCAAAAGCCTGAAGTGGGTGCAACGTATCCAATCGATGCCCCGGAGGACAGTGATTTCTTCGAAGGAGAGAATCTGGGACTGCAGTGGCAGTGGAACGCCAATTATAAAAGGGAATGGTACGATCTGAAAGACGGTCAGCTCCTGCTCCATGCACAGGCGGCGGATCCGAAGACACAGCTGTGCGATGTCAGCAATCTGTTATTGCAGAAGTGGCCTGCACCGGAATTTTCTATTACCACCTGTCTGCATCTGGAGCAGATGAAGGAAGGCGATGTGGCAGGACTGGTATCGCTGGGCGGATGTTATACAGCACTTGCAGTTCAGAAAATACACGGTAAAACGGAGTTACAGCAGCGTACCGGCAACTGGACGAAGGATGATGAGATACGCACAGGTCTGGGAGAATGGAACAGCGATGTGATCTATCTGCAGATGAAGGTGGAGAAGGAGACTTACCGCACATTTTATGTAGGAGCCGAGGAGGAAAATTTACAGCAGGTGGGACAGATGGTGGAAGCAACTCCGGGCCGCTGGGTCGGTGTCAAGGACGGACTGTTTGCCATCAACGAACAGGGTGCGTCCGGCGGTTCAGTGGCTGCGGACTATTTTGCATATCAGGAACTGTAGAAAATAACATTTACCGTATTTACAATGCAATGACAATGTGCTATTTTGGCAGATGTCAATGTAAGGATAAAGGAATGATGTAAATTATGACGGAAGAAAAGAAAATGCTGTTTTCACAGGATGCAATGAAAAAATTGTTATGGCCTCTGATCATAGAGCAGTTTCTGGCAATCGCAATGGGTATGGCGGACACGGTGATGGCAGCCAGCTGCGGTGAGGCCGTGGTATCCGGAATCTCTCTGGTGGACAGTATCTGCGTGCTGCTGATCGGACTGTTTACAGCCATGGCAAGCGGTGGTGCCGTAGTGGCAGCACAATATATGGGACATGGAGATAAAGAAATGGTAGGCCGGGCCTCCAACCAGCTGTTTATGGCGGTTGGAGGTGTGGCTCTTCTGTTTATGGCGGTGGCACTGATCTGGAACAGAGGATTATTGGCTCTGCTGTACGGAAATGTGGATGCGGATGTCATGAGTGCAGCCAGAATCTATTTCTATATTGTAGCGGTCTCTTTTCCTTTTCTGGGGATTTACAACGGTGGTGCGGCTCTGTTCCGCGCCGTGGGAGATTCTAAGGTATCCATGAAGGTATCTCTGGTAGCGAATCTGGTGAATATTGTGGGAAATGCGATCCTGATCTATGGTGCCGGGATCGGCGTCACCGGTGCAGCGCTTTCCACACTGTTTTCCAGAATATTATCGGCAGTGATGATCGTAGTGCTGCTTAAGAAAAGTGACAAGATTATCATGAGCAATTATTGGCGCCTGGATACAAAAATCCTTGGGAAAATCCTGTATATCGGTATACCGAATGGTCTGGAGAACAGTATCTTTCAGATCGGTAAGCTGCTGACCACCAGCCTGATCGCCGGGTTCGGAATGGCGGCTACGACAGCCAATGCCGTAACAGGCAGCATTGCCAGCTTTCAGCAGATCCCGGCCAATGCCATCGGTGTTGCGATGATCACTGTGATCGGACAGTGTATCGGTGCCGGAGAGACAGAACAGGCACTATATTATCATAAGAAAATGATGAAAGCAGCGTATGCCTGCATGATTCTGTTGGGAATTCCCATGATCATTTTTGCCCGTCCTATCTGTGGAATTTATCATCTGAGCCCGGAGACGATGAAAATAGCCGTTTTTCTGTTGTGCTACAGCTGCGTCTGCTGTATGCTGGTGCATCCTCTGTCATTTGCGCAGGCGAATGCTCTCCGTGCGGCGGGAGATGTGAGATTTACCATGACCGTGTCGATTTCTACCATGTGGCTCTGCCGTGTGGGTATGGCTTATATTCTGGGACAGGGCGCAGGTCTGGGTGTCATCGGCGTCTGGATTGCCATGACCATGGACTGGGTGGTCCGTGCGGTTTTATTTACCAACAGAGTACGGACCGGAAAATGGCTGCAGTATAAGGATAAGCTGATGAACTAAATTTTGCATTGACAGATTTTCCAATGTGTTTTAGCATATTTTTTATAGAAAATACATACGCACGGATAAGTGCAGAAATGAGGCAGAACATGAGCAAAAAGCCCTATGCAGAGCGTAATCTGAAATTCGAGACATTACAGTTACATGTGGGACAGGAGCAGCCTGATCCCGTGACCGGTGCAAGAGCCGTTCCCATTTATCAGACTTCTTCTTATGTATTCCGCAACTGTGACCACGCAGCAGCACGTTTCGGTCTGGAAGATCCCGGTGAGATCTACGGCCGTCTGGGCAACCCGACACAGGGGGTCTTCGAGCAGCGTATTGCGGCATTAGAGGGCGGTACCGCAGCTCTGGCAGTAGCCAGCGGCGCAGCAGCTATCTGCTATACGATCCAGAATCTGGCAAAACAGGGAGACCATATCATTTCTGCTAATAATATTTACGGCGGAACCTACAATCTGCTGGCACATACCCTGGTAGATTACGGTGTGACCACCACTTTCGTGGCGCCTTCCGATTATGACAGGATCGAAGCAAGCTTTCAGGAGAATACCAAGGCTCTCTATATCGAGACTCTGGGCAACCCCAATTCCGATGTGGTAGATATCGAGCGTCTGGCTCAGATCGCCCATGCACATAAAGTCCCTCTGGTAGTGGACAATACGTTTGCAACCCCTTATCTGGTACGGCCTTTTGAGTACGGTGCAGATATCGTAGTACATTCTGCTACGAAGTTTATCGGCGGACACGGCACCAGCTTAGGCGGTGTGATCGTAGAGAACGGCAAGTTTGACTGGGAAGCAAGCGGCAAGTTCCCACACCTGTGCACTCCGAACCCCAGCTATCATGGCGTTACCTTCACCAAGGCAGTGCCGGGCGCAGCTTTTGTGACAGCTATCCGTGCAATGCTCCTGCGTGATATGGGCGGATGTATTTCTCCCGTGCATGCATTTATTTTCTTACAGGGACTGGAGACACTGTCTCTTCGCGTGGAGCGTCATGTGGAGAATGCACTGAAGGTTGTACAGTATCTGAACAATCATCCCCAGGTAGAGCGTGTGCATCATCCTTCCGTATCCACCGATCCGGAGCAGCAGGCATTATATAAGAAATATTTCCCGAATGGCGGTGGTTCCATCTTCACCTTCGAGATCAAGGGCGGCAAGGAGACAGCCAAGAAGTTCTGCGATAATCTGGAACTGTTCTCCCTGCTGGCAAACGTGGCAGATGTGAAATCTCTGGTCATCCATCCGGCTTCTACTACCCATGCACAGCTGTCTGAGGAAGAGCTGAATGAGCAGGGCATCTACAGCAATACCATTCGTCTGTCCATCGGTACAGAGAATATCGATGATATCATTGAAGATCTGGAAGGCGGTTTCCAGTCTGTTTAAGGAGAGACCATGTTTTCACTGGTGTTTTTCTATTTTGTATTTTTAGGGACGGAGTACCTGTTCGATAACAGAATGGCATTGTGCACGGATTCCTTAGGCGTGACACTGGCACAGAGCTATATTCTGGGAGTCAGTGCACTGGGCTTTGTGGCATATTCCCAAATAGAAAAAAGAAGAAAATCTAAGAATCCCGCTGCTGTCAGGGCAGAGGGATTCTTGGTGTTATTGCCGGCTCTTGCAGCCTATGTGCTGCTGCTTACCCGGACGGAGTATGCGGTCCTGCTGGGAGCAGGTCTGCTTCTGTTCCTGTTACTGGGGTATTTGGGGAGTATGGCACATTACCGGACAGCACTTTTTCTGCAGGGGAGGAAGCATCCGGCGAAGACGATAGGTGCTGCTTATGCACTGGGACTGCTGTTACAGTTTCTCAACCATAATCTGTTCTGGGGAGAAACTGTGGAAGAAATTGTCCTGATGGTGGGCTGTGTGGTGCTGTGGATACTGACTGTCGGAATGGAGCAGAGTGCACTTCCCGGATATCATCGGAGACAGAAGACAGAGGACGGAGAAACGGTGTCGGTGAAAAACGCACAGGAGGGTGTTGCTGCGGAGCGGATTTCATGGAAGAATCCCCGGCTGGCAGGTGTGGCATTGCTGGTGACGGTTGCTCTGATGACATGTATCTTCGCTACACTGGACAATGCTGTGACCTTGGCGCATGCAGAGGGTACCATGGATATCGGTCAGTGGCCGAGACTGTTCTTGGCACTGAGCGGACTTCTGGCAGGTGCACTGTTTGATCTGAATAACGGAAGATATCGTGGACTGATCATGTATGCGGTGACGATCCTGTCGACCATCTGTGTGCTGATCATCGAAAGCGGTGGATCGTTTCTGCCGGGACTGTTGATCTTCTATGTGTCTGCTGGATTTTTCGTGGTGTTTTTCACGAACGGATTTCTCCAGTTGTCCTATCGTATGCAGGATGGCAGGCTATGGGCAGGTATGGGAAGAACGGCGAACAATCTGGGCGCTGTGATCACAGGAGTAGCTTCCGTAAGCCTGCTGACCGGAGAAAATCATATTCTGACGGCAGTACTGGCACTGGTTCTGTTCGTGCTGATCAGCGTGGCGCTGTTGTGGTATTATGACTGTACGCAGATCGTAATCGCGGGAGAAGAGACCTTAAAAGTGGGCGGAGACGATGAAACTGCCGGGGAGGAGAATCCCGGACACACTGAGAAGGATAAGCTTGAGAGATTTGCAGACCAGTATGGACTCACAGAGCGGGAAGAGGAAGTGCTTGAGATTCTGCTGTTATCGGATGACGGTATGCAGGAAATTGCTGACAGTCTCTTCGTGTCCCGGGCAATGCTGTACCGGCATGTGACTTCCCTGAATGAGAAAACAGGGACCAGGAGTCGGATTGGACTGATCCAGTTTTACTACAACTGGGAGAACTGAGACAGAAATTCACAGAAGTAAAATGGGGTACTGTTGCCCGGTGGGCGACGGTACCCTTTTACTGTTAAGGAGAGCAACAACATTTTTCAGTTTGAGACAAATGTCAACTTGATGGGAAAAAAGGATATGCTTTATAGTTGATATGTGATATAAGGAATGGACGACGGACAAAATTCCCCGGTGGGCATATCACCGTTTCATTATGATCACACAATGACAACGCAAGGAGGCAAAACGATGAAGGCAAAACAGTTATCGGGAAGAAAAATTTTGATTGCTTTGTTGACTGTTTTCACAATTGTGGGAATGGCACTGGCAGGACAGAATGAGATGATAGTAAAAGCAGAAGAAGGCGGAAGTGGGAGGCAGATCGAGGTTGACTTTGGAAGCGGCAGTTGGAGCGTAGGAGGAGTAGAGGTAACCGTTACAGATCGAAGCGGCAAATGTAATTTATCTGAGAATGACGAGATACAATTGTCCAATTTCAATGCCGGTACGATGCAGGTCAAGGTCAGCGGAACGGGTGAGAACGCTCGTTTCCAGACGATACTGCGAGTTACATATGGAAAGACAAGCTTGAAGGACAGAGAAAGTACGGGTGGCTATCCGGATACAGTGACTTTCAGCGTGGAGGCAAAAATGGGAGAGCAACCGGGACCGAATCCGCCTGCACAATTGACAAATCCTGTGAATCTGAGTGTAACGATCAAAACGGGCAGCGATTTGTTGGATCCGCAGGGAAGTGACAATCTAGGGACTAACCTCTGGGTGGATGGTTATGCCGTGGATAAAAATAATCATCAGGTAACCGTGAATCAAAGTCCGACGCATAAAATCGCGATATTACCCCAATTCGGGATAGGAATCGGAGCAAAGATCAACGGTACGCAGGTTTTGGGCACAGAAGATGGAGCCAGGATTGTCTATGAAGTGAAGGAAGAGAAGTCCTATTCGATTGAACTTCAGAACACAGGAAACGGAGCTAAGACAGTAGCCTGGGATTATGTCGGAGAATTAGGAAATGATGCACATGTAGAACACGGAACCATTAACATTGTGTCTGCAACAAAGGACGGAACAAATAGCATTGGACTTCAGGCTCAGGATAAGAATGGAGGAATGGTGGGAATTACTCCCGGCAGCACAGTGACAGTAGAACTGAAACCGGAATACGGCTATCAGCTCGCAGGTGTCCACTTAAACGGAACGTCACTTGCGGCGGCAGCGGATGTGTCCACGTTTATCTTTACGATGCCGGATACCAATTTGCATTTTAAAGGTATTTTTACAAAGGTTGAGGATACAGTGGATATCTCGGCTGCCGGTAATATTACTTCAGCTTCGATTACGAACGGTGACAGAGCTATCGACAGCGGTAATCTCTCCCTGACAGCAACGAATGATATATCCTACAACACTACTACAGCACAGCAGAAAGTAAGTGGAGCAGTGTCTTCGCAGGTGGTGGATCTGACCCTGAATCAGATGATCAGCAAAGGCGACGGAAGTTATTGGAATCATCCGCTGACAGAACTGAATGGTTCGGTGACGTTAAGCCTTGGTATCAATGGTTATGATCCGGGCTATGATTATGTGGTAGTGCGCGAACATAACGGTACAACGGAAGCACTGGCGACCCAGGTCGTGGACGGAAAAGTCGTATTTGATACGGACAAGTTCTCGACCTATGTGATCGTGAAAAAGGAAAAGACAGCTTCCGGCGGAAACGATGATTCTTCTGAGGGAGGAAGTGGAACTTCCGATACGACACCGGCGACAGCAGCTGCACAGGTTCTGGATCAGGTGCCGAAGACCGGAGAAGATATGAGGACTTGGTTCGCAGAAGCGGCATTACTGATCGTGGGCAGCGGATCGCTTGGTATGGGAATCCTGCTTTGCAAAAGAAAGGATTGACGGCATACTGTTTTAAACGGGGAAGTTGACACTGGAAGGCAGTTTCCGGTCTGTATAAGACGAACGGGAATCCGGAAAGATCGTTGATGAAATATGGCTGTTACGTTGTATGTAACGATTTGAAGAAAGCCACTTCACAATCTTGTGAAGTGGCTTTCTTCTGTTTAGGGATTGATTCAGAAGAGTAGTATCCGTTTGTTTACTGTGCGTTTAATTCTCCGAGGATTTCGTCTACCATATCCTGGGTAGTCTTAACATAATTGTCCATAGCGGCATCTACATCTCCGCCCTTTACAACAACCTCGGCGATGACTACGTTCTTGGCATCATTGATCGTACCGCCGTAGCTGGTAATACCGTCACAGGAAGCAGAGTGGGGAGCGTCTACGCTGTGTTCGGAGAAGAACTCGTTACATTCCTTTGTCAGGTCTGTTGCAGATTCAAATCCGTTTTCCAGGGAGCAGATCATGGAAGAGGGATCGATAGCGTTCTTTTTCCATAATGCGCTGGGATCGGAAGGGTTCAGACGAAGATGGAATTCGCCGTCTTTGTATTCATAGGTCTTCTCTTTGTCGGTGCCTTCACCGGTGACAATAGTCTCGGCTTCGGTAGACCAGTGATAGCCTTCTGCACCGTATACCCACAGAGTCTGTACAGTGCCACCGTCGAACATTGTCTCGAAGACAGCATCGAAGATTGCCTGCTCTCTGGAATCATCACCGTCACCATCGTCAATGATGCAGTATACAGGAGATTCTCTGTTCAGATATCCATCCATTTCAGAGATGGGAGCCAGTCTTGCCAGTCCGGAATCCACGCCGTTCTTATCCATATTATTTATCAGATTATCATTCCAGTAACCAGACCAGTAGGTGAAGGCACCGAAAGAACCGGACTGGTCAGAAGACCACCATTTTTCACGGACATCCTTGGTACCCATGGTCAGGGATTCGGGATCAATGACGCCGTCAGCGTAAGCCTGCTGTAAACGAAGCAGAGCATCCTTGGTATCCTGTGTGTTGAAACCGTCATACCATACGCCGTTCTCATCATAGGTGAAGTTGGGATATGCATTCTGCCAGAACTGGGGCAGGTAGTTGGTATAAGGAGCCTCGGAACCGACAAAACCGGCAGCAGCAACACCATAAGTATCGTTTTTACCGTTGCCATCCGGATCCTGCTCGGTGAAAGCTTTTAACATTGCATAATAAGAATCCCAGTCGGTAATGTCTTCCGCTTTCATACCTACAGCATCCAGCCATGCCTGTTTTACATAAGTAATACATCCGCCGCCGAGACCGGTAGACAGACCATATTGTTTGCCGTCGATACGAACACTTTGGTTTACTGCGGGCAGTACCATGTGACTCTGGAACTTCGCGTTATCATAAGCCTCTGTCATATCCCACAGAAGCCCTGTCTTTGCATATTCTGCATACTGGCTGGCATTTAACAGAATGACATCGGGATAATCACCGCTGGCGAACAGACGACCGACACCGTCAACATAGCTGGAGTGATCTAACTGCTGAATGTTCAGGCTGATAGGATGACCAAGTGCTTCGCTGACAGCAGCATCCCACTGTTCGATAAACTTGTCCTGATAAGCATCTACGGATGCATTGAAAGTACCGTCTACCACCAAGGTGACTTTATCCAATACATAATCACTTTCCGCGGAAGCAGTCCCTTCCGTAGCAGCGGCGGTGCTTCCGGCATCGGTGGATGCTGCCGGCGCATCGGAACCCTTGCTGCCGCAGGCGGTCAGAGCAGTCAGCATGGATACTGACAACAACAGTGCCAAAATCTTGTTTTTCTTCATTGTAATCCTCCTTGTTTTCCGAAGGAAAATCCGAGCTCCTTAGCGAGGAGAGGATTTTCCTCCTTGTAAAATACATCTCTCTATAGCAAATGGCTTATCACCATAATGCTCATAAGTAATCCAATAACGTTTTTCTAGAAAGCAACATCAAATGTCAGTCCTCTATCGTCAGGGTAGAACTTCTGACCGCCTTCCGTGAGCTCAGGCTGGGAAAATCCCAGATACAGTGTGGCAGAAGTGCCGTCATATTTCCGTTCACCGGAATCATCCACAGTGGTAAAGGCTGCAGTCGGAACAGGAATCTGTAATTCTTTGCTTTCTCCGGCTTCCAGACGGATTCGCTCAAAAGCTGCGAGCTTATGGTTAGGAACTTCGTCCGGTGAGCCATTGACATGTACATATACCTGTAGGACATCACTGAGCGGATGTTCGGTTGGATTCTTACATTGTACTGTGATCTGTACGGACGGAAGGTCATCTGCAGCGCTAGGGTTCCCGGACAACTGTGCTTCCGTGATCTGCAATTCCCCATACGTCAGTCCGAATCCGAAAGGCTTCCAGGGTGTGCCTTCAAAATAGCGGTAAGTGCGTCCGGTCATATGATAATCAGTAATGTCCGGCAGCGGATCATCATTATGATAGAAGGTGAGCGGCAGTTTGCCGCCGGGAGATACCTTGCCGAATAAAATATCAGCAATGGCACGTCCGCCTTCTCCGCCCGGATACCATGCCTGCAGAATGGCAGCGACGTTATCTTCATAAGCGGACAGATCTATAGGACTTCCGGCCAGATCGATCAGAATCACCGGAGTACCGGTGGCAATGACCTGTGCTACCATATCCCGCTGAATTTTCGGAAGCAGCAGATCCGGTTTGTCTCCGCTGGCAAAAGCATTGCTGACATCTCCCTGCTCGCCCTCCAACGTAGAATCCAGACCGACACATACGATGGCGAGATCGCAGGATTCTGTTAAGGCAACGGCTTCCGGAATGCGATAATTCTGAAATACTTTTCGTACGGAAGGATCGTCATAGAGCAGGCATCCTTCCGCATAATTGACATCCCAGCCGGTATCCTCACAGATTCTTGTAATTCCTTCCAACACAGTGACAGAGTGGGGAGGGGTGCCGTTATAGTTACCGACCAGCGAAGCGTGGCTGTCGGCATTGGGACCGATCACAGCCAGACGTTTTCCGCCTGCGAGGGAAAGGGGTAAAGTACCGTCATTTTTTAACAGAACACAGCTTTCCACGGCAGCCTGATAAGCCAGCTTAAGGTGCTTTTTACAGCCAACGACATTGTAGGGAATCTCATCCAGTGTACTGTGGTCGAAAAGTCCTAACAGATATCTGGTGGTGAAGAGGCGTATAGCACTTCGGCGGATCTCTTCTTCAGTTACTTTTCCCTGCTTATAGGCCTGTAAAATATATTCATAAGTACAGCCGCAGTTCAGATCACAGCCTTTTTCCAGAGCAAGTGCGGCGGAGTCCTCCGGAAAAGCAGTCACGTGATGGCTTTCGTGAAAATCGCGGATCGCCCAACAGTCGGATACAAAATGACCTTCAAAATGCCATTTTCCGCGAAGCACATCTTCCATCAGATAGGAGTGCGCACAGCAGGGCTCGCCGTTGGTACGGTTATATGCTCCCATGACGGCTTCCACACCAGCTTTTGTAACGCAGGCTTCGAAAGCAGGAAGATAGGTTTCCCACAGATCCTTTTTGGTTACTCTGGCATCGAAGCCGTGACGCAGTGCCTCGGGACCGGAGTGAGCCGCCATGTGCTTGGCGCAGGCTGCGGTGGTCAGAAAGCCGTCCTGCTTCGTCTGTAATCCCTCGACAAAGGCACATCCAAGGGAAGCGGTGAGTACAGGATCTTCGCCAAAGGTTTCCTGACCCCGTCCCCAACGGGGGTCACGGAAGATGTTAATGTTGGGAGACCACATGGTCACACCCTTATAACGTGTCCGGTCACCCTTGCGAGAGTAAGCGTTATATTTTGCTCTGGCTTCCAAGGCAATGGACTGCGCAATATCATGTAGTAATTCATGGTCAAAAGTTGCGCCAAGACCAATGGCCTGTGGATAACAGGTGGCGGTGCCGGCTCTGGCAACGCCGTGGAGAGCCTCATTCCACCAGTCGTAGGCAGGAATCCCCAGACGGGGAATCGCCGGTGCAGAGTTAAGTAACTGTGAAGATGCTTCTTCTATTGTCATTTGTGCTACCAGAGCGGCAGCTTTTTTGCTTGCTTCAGTACGGTTCATAGCGCACCTCATTCAAAAATTCAATCATTGGAACTGCTTTCATTTGTATTTATTGTAAGTGATAAAAGAACCTCCTGCACGACAAAAAGGAATTACATATAGGACAAAAATTGCTATTTTTAACAAAAACAGTAGAAATGCAAAACGGAATGTGATATGTAGAATACATAAGGATACGAAAGGAGACAGAATGCGTACAGTAAAACCGTTCTATGAAAGTCGTAAAAAAGTCTTTGACTGTCATATCTGGTGGCATCCGAATTTCCCATATCATCTGCATAAGCATATGGAGTTTGTACACGTCACCGAGGGTGAGATGGAAGCAACGGTAGCCGGAGTAAGTTATCATCTGACAACAGGAGACTGCCTGATGATCTATCCGAACCAGATTCACTCTTACAGCTCCGTGGGCGAGGTTGGGATGCTTTTAATCATTGCAGATATGGATTCCATCGGTGAGTTCCGGGAAGAACTTACCTATTATAATATGGAATCTCCTTTTTTCCGGAAAAGTATGCTGAGTCGTTGGGGACAGATGACACTGGATATTCTGGCAGATATGGGAGCCCATACGCAGCAGCATCCGTTTCGTGAGAATAAAGGACTTCTGATGGCGCTTTTGGCGGATATGTATGAAAATATTCCGGTGATTAAAAAGGATAAACCGTCGGATCTGAATATTACACAGAAACTTCTGCAATATATTAATGATAATATTACCGGGGACCTGACAGCGCAGAAGGTCGCAAAGGAGCTTGGTATCAGTCCGTATTATCTGTCACATATTTTCTCTTCCCAGCTGAATATTTCCTTTCCGTCCTATGTGGCACAGCAGAGGATGATTCTGGCATGCAATTTATTAAAGGATAGCAGCAAGACGGTGACGGAGATCAGCTATGAATGCGGTTTTCCCAATATGCGGACATTTCACCGGTGTTTTCAGAAAAAATATGAATGTACCCCTACGCAGTGGAGAGAACAGGCTCACAGAGGCACAGAAGAGAAAATACGACATCAGTTGTGGAATCCGGAAAAGGCAGAAAAAGATCCGGCGGCAGGCAATCATGTGGCGGAAACTATCTAAAAGGCGCTGCAAATGATAGAAACAGAAACGGAATGATAACAGAATCTGTAAAAGCCATAAGGAATACAAAAGGACAAGGAGAAGTCGGAATGAAAAAACAAGTATATAACCCCTATTTGCCCAGCTATGAATATATCCCGGACGGAGAGCCGAGGGTATTCGGAGACAGACTTTATATTTATGGAAGTCATGACAAGTTCGGCGGAAGTTATTATTGCGAGAATGACTATGTCTGCTGGTCTGCACCGTTATCGAACCTGTCGGACTGGAAGTATGAGGGGGTAATCTTCCGGTATACGGATCATCCACAGGATGCGGTGCATAGAAAAGCAGAGAAAAATGGGCGTTACTATTTGTTTGCACCGGATGTGATCCGTGGCAGAGACGAGAGATTTTATCTATATTATTCTATTGCGGATTCTTCCATCATTTCTGTAGCGGTCTGTGATACCCCGGCAGGGCAGTATGGATATCTGGGGGATGTCTGTTATCCGGACGGCAGGATATTGGGAGAGTCAGCAGGCGAATATTTTCAGTTTGATCCCAGTATTTTCATCGATGATAATGGGCGGATTTATCTGTATTCCGGATTTTGCCCTACCAATAGAACGGTGGATGTATTTGGAAGAAAATTTGTCGGATGCCATATGTATGAACTGGAACAGGACATGCTGACGGTACGCAAGGGACCGATGCTTGTGATTCCAAGAGAGGCGAAGGTGCCTGCAGGAGCGGTTTATTTTGAAGCACCTTCCATGCGCAAGATAAACGGTATCTATTATCTGGTTTATTCTGCAAGAAATACGGGATTGTATTATTTTTATAGTGACAGGCCGGACGGAGACTTCTGTTTTGGCGGCAGAATCCATTCTACGTCTGACGTGGGAATCAACGGCTATTCGGAAGAAGAACCCTGCTGTTCCATGGGGAATACGCATGGAGGTCTGGTGGAATTAAACGGCAGATATTATATTTTTGATCACAGACATACGAATAACAGTTCTTTTTGCAGACAGGGTGTGGCGGAACCGGTGACCATTGATAAGCAGGGACGAATCGTCCAGGTGGAGACGACAAGCTGTGGATTAAATGGTGGATGGCTGATAGGGGAAGGATCCTATCCGGCTTACATTGCCTGTGTGCTGTATTATGAAAAGACAGTTTCTCCGGAGCAGAGAACGGCATGTATTACACAGGACGGGGACGACAGGGAGACCTTGCCCGGACAATATATCCGGGGAATCAGTAACGGCTGCATTGTGGGATACCGTTATTTTGAAGGAAACGGTTTAGTGGGAATACGAATCAGAATACGTGGCAAAGCAAGCGGAACCTTATATGTGACCTGTCACGAAGAAGGCGGAAAAATAATGAATCCGGAGCAAAACAAGGTAGGAAAAGCAGAGATCAGATTGTGTACGGACGAATGGCAACAGCTGGAGATTCCTGTACAGGTCAGTGAGAAGATCTATCCTTTATACCTTAGGTTTCATGGGGATGGTGGATTTGATCTGTCGGAGATTACGCTTATCGCACCTTGATTGAGAACTTTCTATCAAAAACAATATAGCACTTGACAAATACCCTACGGGGGTATATCTTGTAAAAGAAAACAGGATACCCCTGTGGGGTATTTATACTTACGCAAACAGTAGATCAGTAAGCTCTGCATGAGAAGTATGGAAGATTGCAAACGCATTGGGAAGAGAGGAGACTTATGGCAGAACAGATCGGAGAAACATCCACCACTTGTTGTCATTGTCATCAGAAAGCAACACCCCGTTCGGAAAAGGAAAGAAAACAATTGCAGAACCGCTTAAGCCGGATGGCGGGACAGTTAAACGGTATCAGCCGGATGCTGGAAGAAAACCGGTATTGCGGAGATATCCTGACACAGGTGGCAGCGGTGGAAAGTGCTTTGCAGGCATTCGGTTATGCAATCCTGAAGGAGCATATGGAGACCTGTGTGGTTGAGGAAATCCAAAAAGGGAATACTGCTATCGTGGAGGAAGCGGTAGAACTGGTGAAAAAATTAAAGTAGAGACTTCGGAGATCGTACACGCCCGAAACAAATTTGTTATGCTGATACACACAGGGCATACGCTTAAATAAGGGCGAAAATATACAGTTACAGATAGGGAAAGAGGTGTAGTATTGTGAAAGAAAGATATCATGTGACAGGAATGTCCTGCTCCGCATGCTCTTCGCATGTGGAGAAGGCGGTAAATAAATTGGATGCGGTGGAAAAAGCATCTGTGAACCTGCTGACGGAGACCATGGATGTCACTTATGATGAGAGCAGATTATCTTCCGGGGGGATTATTGATGCGGTGGTGAAAGCCGGCTACGGAGCTTCCGTGATGAGCAAAAGCAGTAACGGGAATGCGGCAGTGGGCGGACAGAGCGCTTCCGGCAGAGGGAACCGCCGAAGCGGATCCGGCGCCGACGGCAAACAGGAATTACAGCAGAAGTTGGATGCGGAAGCAAAAGCCATGAAGTGGCGTCTGGGAATCTCCATCGGATTCCTGATTCCGTTAATGTATGTATCCATGCATCATATGTTCAAGGAATGGTTCGGCATTCCTGTTCCGGCATTTATCGTGAATACCATGCACGGCAATGCCAATGCCATGAACTTTGCACTGACGCAGTTTCTACTGCTGTTGCCGATCCTGTATGTGAACCGGAAATTTTTTACTGTGGGGTTCAAGACACTGGCACACCGCAGTCCAAACATGGACAGTCTGATCGCACTGGGATCCGGTGCGGCACTGGTGTACGGAATCTTCGCCATGTACCGGATCAGTTACGGTCTTGGCTACGGAGATATGGCGGTAGTGGAGCATTATGCGCATGACCTGTATTTTGAATCTTCCGGTACGATTTTGACGCTGATCACCGTCGGAAAATATCTGGAGAGCCGTTCCAAGGGCAAGACCAGTGAAGCAATTACGAAGCTGATGAACCTGGCTCCCAAGGTGGCAATCCTCGTGACGGAAGACGGACAGGAGAAGGAAGTGCCGACGGAGAGTCTGCAAAAAGGTGATATTTTCCTGGTAAAACCGGGCAGCCTCGTACCGGTAGACGGTATTGTGCTGGAAGGCAACTCCAGTGTGGATGAAGCGGCAATCACAGGAGAGAGCGTTCCTGTGGAGAAGCAGGCAGGCGACCATGTGGTCTCTGCTACCGTGAATAAAGCGGGCTTCTTAAAATGCCGTGCAGACCGTGTCGGTGATGATACGACGCTGGCGCAGATCATCCGCCTGGTGGAGGAAGCCGGCGCCAGCAAGGCACCGATCGCACAGCTGGCAGATAAAGTGGCAGGAGTATTCGTACCTACTGTTATGGTGATTTCGTTGGTTACATTGATCGTGTGGCTGGCAAACGGTGCCACCGCAGAGTTTGCGATTTCTACAGCTATCGCAGTACTGGTAATTTCCTGCCCCTGTGCACTGGGGCTGGCAACTCCGGTGGCTATCATGGTAGGCACGGGCGTAGGAGCAGGTAACGGTATCCTGATCAAGACAGGTGAAGCCTTGCAACAGGCAAAAGAGATCGATACCGTCGTTCTGGACAAGACCGGAACCATCACAAGCGGTAAACTGAAAGTAGAAGAAATCAGTGGTTATGATGCCCGGATACCTATGGATGCCATGATGCAGATTGCAGCGGCACTTGAGAAAAAGAGTGAACATCCGTTGGCGGAAGCGGTGGTGGAATATGCAGAGCGTGAGCATCTGCCGATTCCGGAAATGCGGGATTTCAGGGCGACCTTCGGACGCGGCGTGGAAGGTGCGCTGACACATGATTTTGCTGTGCAGGAATCCTTGAAAAAAGATGGACCGACTGCAGTGTTTTATGCCGGAAAATTCGATGAAAAAAATGTGGGAAATTCTGTCGGAACAGAAAATGGTACAAAAGATGCCGCAGCAATGACAAAAGAAAGTTCAGAGTCTGCGGAGCTGTCGCAGAGAAAAACTATCCTTCCGGCAGGTACAAAATTCTATGTAGGCAATCTTGCTTTTCTGCAGGAGAAGAATATTATTTTGCCGGATGGGGCATCAGACGCCCTGAACCGGATGGCAGACGAAGGCATGACACCGCTTCTGACAGCAATGGAAGGTACCTTCCGGGAAGTAAACTCTCAGGAAACTTGTTTTCTTGGAATCATCGGCGTAGCGGATACGGTCAAAGCTACTTCCTATGAAGCAATTCAGGCATGGGAGAAGATGGGTGTGAAAGTCATCATGCTGACCGGTGATAACAGACGAACCGCAGAAGCTGTACGGGAAAAACTCGGAATCTCCGAAGTCGTGGCGGAAGTAATGCCGCAGGATAAGGAGAAGAAGGTCAGTGAGTTAAAGCGTCAGGGACACAAGGTGGCAATGATCGGTGACGGTATCAACGACGCACCCGCACTGGCAGCGGCAGACGTCGGAATGGCCATCGGTGCCGGAACGGATGTAGCGATGGAGAGCGCAGATATCATCCTGATGAAAAATGATCTCCGGGATGCGGTGACTGCTATGAAGTTAAGCCGTTCCGTGATCCGGAATATCAAAGAGAACCTGTTCTGGGCATTTTTCTACAACTGCATCGGTATCCCTCTGGCTGCAGGCGTGTTGTATCCGGCATACGGAATCCGCTTAAATCCCATGTTCGGTGCGGCAGCCATGAGTTTGAGCAGTATCTTCGTCGTGACGAATGCATTGCGGTTGAAAGGGTTTCAGAGCGGATTTGCCACATTGAAGATTTCCGGTAATGAAAAGACAACAAAAATAATGCGTGAAACCACAGATGTAAAAACAGGTATACAGGAAGCACCTGTGGATCAAAATAACAGAGAAGAGAAAGAGAGGACAAACACAATGACAAAAGTAATCAGTATCGAAGGAATGATGTGCAACCACTGCACCGGAACCGTACAGAAGGCACTGGAGGCGGTAGAAGGTGTAACCGCAGTAACCATGAGCCTGGAGCAGAAGAATGCTACCGTGGATATGGCTGGCGATGTGGCAGATGAGGTGCTGACCAGGGCTGTGACGGATGCCGGCTATGAAGTAAAGGGCGTTACAGCAAAATAAGTCTGACCTTTGTTGCCGGATAGGAATAGCACATGATGAAAAAATGGCGCCGCCACCGTGTTGCGGTCTGCTTTATGAGCAGACGGAATGCGGTGGCAGCGCCATTTGGGTCTATAGCGAAAAAAGTGCTTTTCAGATACTTTTTTTATGTAGATATCATAGATTTTTGTGCGCTGTGGGTCTATACAGAAAAAAATATCATTTTAGATACTCAAATCACGAAAAATGAGTATCCGGAGAGCAAATTTTTTTTCTATAGACCCAAAGTGGATCTTCCGGAGTGATATTATGGCGGAAAAGGGGATCAGAAAACAAGATTTTTCTGTATAGACCCATGACTGATATCACTTTATCATCATGCACAACTGTTGTGAAATAGCGTAAGTGAAAGTGTATCAATCAATTGCATCATGGAAAATGCAAAGGGGAGATTATGCATTTTCGAAAGATTCTATATAAAGTTTATACTTTCTTAATTGATTTTCTTACACTATGTGTTATATTA
Source organism: uncultured Acetatifactor sp. (assembly GCA_934394665.1). Taxonomy (GTDB): domain Bacteria; phylum Bacillota; class Clostridia; order Lachnospirales; family Lachnospiraceae; genus Acetatifactor. The sequence goes on from CAKRRS010000012.1 coordinate 31,050, forward strand.
ACTATAGAACAGATGAAACAAGAGAGATTTTGAGATTGTAGCATCTGTCTGACGAAGGAACGGACAAAGAAATTTGAATAAAACAAATTCAAACAATCAGTTCATCGTCGAAAAATCAAGGAAAATGAAATTGTAACACCTTAGTGAGGAGGCGAACGATTATGAATATTGATAAATTTACACAGAAATCCATAGAAGCAGTCAATGGCTGTGAAAAGCTCGCCATGGAGTATGGTAATCAGGAGATTGAGCAGGAGCATCTGCTGTATAGTCTGCTGACGCTGGATGACAGCCTGATTTTGAAACTTGTGGAGAAAATGGAAATCCAGAAGGAACATTTTGTCAACCGTGCGAAACAGGCTTTGGAGAAGAGAGTGAAGGTGCAGGGCGGTCAGCCTTACATTGGTCAGTATCTGAACAAAGTGCTGGTCAGTGCATCCGATGAAGCAAAACAGATGGGAGATGAATATGTCTCCGTAGAGCATCTGTTCCTTTCTATGATCAAGTATCCTAACAAAGAGATTGCTGAGATCTGGAAAGAATACGGTATCACCAGAGAGCGTTTTTTGCAGGCACTGTCTACGGTGAGAGGTAATCAGAGAGTAACCAGTGATAATCCGGAAGCAACTTATGATACTTTGGAAAAATACGGACAGGATCTGGTGGAGAAAGCGAGAAACCAGAAACTGGATCCCGTGATCGGACGTGATAACGAGATTAGAAATGTCGTGCGTATCCTGTCCCGTAAGACGAAGAATAACCCGGTGCTGATCGGTGAACCCGGTGTCGGTAAAACAGCCGTGGTAGAAGGTCTGGCACAGCGTATTGTCAAAGGTGATGTCCCTCAGGGACTGAAAGACAAGAAGATTTTTGCACTGGATATGGGTGCGCTGGTAGCAGGTGCAAAATACAGAGGTGAATTTGAGGAACGTCTGAAAGCCGTACTGGACGATGTGAAAAACAGTGATGGACAGATTATTCTGTTCATTGATGAATTGCATACCATTGTCGGTGCCGGTAAGACGGATGGCGCACTGGATGCCGGCAATATGTTAAAACCTATGCTGGCGCGTGGCGAACTGCATTGTATCGGTGCCACTACTTTGGATGAGTACAGACAGTACATTGAAAAAGATGCCGCTCTGGAACGTCGTTTCCAGCCGGTTATGGTAGAGGAACCTACCGTGGAAGATACGATTTCTATCTTACGTGGTCTGAAGGATCGTTACGAAGTGTACCATGGTGTGAAAATCATGGATAATGCGTTGGTAAGCGCGGCAGTACTTTCCAACCGTTATATTACAGACAGATTCCTGCCGGATAAGGCAATCGATCTGGTAGATGAAGCCTGTGCCCTGATCAAGACAGAGATGGACAGTATGCCTACGGAACTGGATGAACTGCGCCGTAAGGTAACACAGCTGGAGATCGAGGAAGCCGCTTTGAAAAAAGAGGATGACCGGATCAGTAAAGAACGTCTGGCAGATTTACAGAAAGAATTGGCAGATCTGAAGGATCAGTTCAATACGAAAAAAGCACAGTGGGATAATGAAAAAGCATCCGTGGATAAGCTTTCCAAACTGCGTGAAGAGAAAGACCGCATGAACAATGAGATCCAGATCGCAGAGAGAGAAGGAGATTATGAAAAAGCCGGTCGTCTGAAATACAGTGAATTACCTGCTTTGGAGAAACAGCTGGCACAGGAAGAGGACAAGGTCGGCGAATCCGATCTGTCACTGGTACACGAAAAAGTATCGGAAGAAGAAATTGCCCGGATTATCTCCCGTTGGACCGGTATTCCCGTAGCAAAACTGACCGAGAGCGAGCGTAACAAGACCCTTCACCTGGATGAAGAACTGCACAAACGTGTGGTAGGACAGGATGAAGGCGTGACCAAGGTCACCGAAGCTATCATTCGTTCCAAGGCCGGTATCAAGGATCCCAGTAAGCCCATCGGTTCGTTCCTGTTTTTAGGACCTACCGGTGTCGGTAAGACGGAGCTGGCGAAGAGTCTGGCGGCAGCATTGTTCGACGATGAGAACAACATGGTGCGTATCGATATGAGTGAGTACATGGAGAAGTATTCTGTCTCCCGTCTGATCGGAGCGCCTCCCGGATACGTAGGATACGAAGAGGGCGGTCAGCTGACCGAAGCCGTGCGGAGAAAACCTTACAGTGTGGTACTGTTCGATGAAATCGAAAAAGCACATCCCGATGTGTTTAACGTATTGCTGCAGGTACTGGATGACGGTCGTATCACCGATTCCCAGGGACGTACGGTAGACTTCAAGAATACCATTCTGATCATGACTTCCAACATCGGTGCAAGCTATCTGTTGGACGGCATCAACGAGGACGGTACGATCAAGCCGGAGGCAGAAGTGGCAGTCATGAATGACTTGCGTGCTCATTTCCGTCCGGAGTTCCTGAACCGACTGGACGAAACGATCCTCTTCAAGCCTCTGACCAAGGACAACATCAGTGGCATTATCCACCTGATCATTGCCGACCTGAACAAGCGTCTGGAGGATAAACAGCTGACCATTCGTCTGTCGGACGAGGCCATGCAGTATATCGTGGACAATGCGTATGATCCGGTCTACGGTGCACGTCCTCTGAAGCGGTATATCCAGAAGTATGTGGAGACACTGGCAGCTAAGATGATCCTCGCAGATCAGGTAGAAGAGGGCGATACCATTGTCATTACCGTGGAAGGAGACAAACTTTCCGCACAATGCGAAAAAGGATCCAAAAACCAATAAAACGCATTGTAAAGTAACAATGAAATAGCAAAACAGTAAACGGGAAAAGCGAAAGTGGCAGACTTGTCATTTTCGCTTTTTTTTGTTATGATTTCGAGAGGAAGTCCGCAGAATTGTTTATGCGAATAATCCCGCGAAGCGGGATGCAGAGTGCGCAAGCACGATCCGTGAGCTTACGATGTATAATGAAAAGAGGAAAAAATATGATACCACAGGATCCTGTAATGTTATTAAGTTTTATAAATCTGAAATTACGTGATTTCTACGGAAGTCTGGATCAGCTGTGCGATGACCTGGATGTAAGTGAACAGGAGATCACAGAGAAACTGGCGGGCATTGATTATCATTATGACAGGGAGAAAAATCAGTTTGTATAACGTAGAGAAAAAAGGAACCCGATGTCTGATCTGTACCGGCTGTGGCAGATGTCCTGGAGTGACCCGTGGAATGCAGGTCGTGACACAGAGGTTGGAACTGCCAAAGCTGCAACTGAAAAATGAAAAGGGAATCCGTCTGATGACAGTGGATATCGGTACGACGACCATTGCCATGCAGTTGTATGATACGGACGGAAAAGTAGTGGACAGTTTTCCGGGCGTGAACCCACAGACGGTTTACGGGGCAGATGTACTGTCGAGAATCAAAGCGGCGGAAGAACCAAAGATTGCCGCGGATATGCAGCAGAAAGTCCGTACCCTGATCGAAAAAGGGGTGCAGCGGTTTCAGAAAAAAATAGAGACAGGGGAAACCTTACAGATGGTCATAGCGGCAAACACGACGATGGTATACCTCCTTATGGGCTGGGATCCTGCGGAACTGGGAAGAGCTCCCTTTACCGTAAGCCATACCGGTGCTGTGGATACGGAGATTGCAGGGGTTCCCTGCCATATTATCCCGGGACTGTCTGCGTTCGTAGGCGGAGACATCACAGCGGGAATTTTGTCCTGTGGGATGTTGGAACGGGAAGAGATTACGCTGTTGATCGACCTGGGAACCAACGGTGAGATGGCGCTTGGCAATTGCAGAAAACTGTATGCCTGTGCAACGGCGGCTGGACCGGCTTTCGAAGGGGGCGTAAACCGCGGTATCTGGGGTGCCGATATGATCAGACTGCTGCAAAAGCTGCTGGAAGAAAAGCTGATGGACAGGCAGGGACTTTTGCAAGAACCTTATTTTACAGACGGTGTCCGAATCGGAGATGTCTGCGTGACACAGGAGGCTGTCCGGTCAGTGCAGCTGGCAAAGGCGGCAATCGCTGCAGGGATAGAGATCCTGACGGCGGCATACGGCATCCGTACAGAGGATATTTCCAGGGTGATATTGGCCGGAGGATTCGGCTATTATCTGGATCCTGCGGCAGCGGCGGCAATCGGACTGTTTCCCGGAGAACTCGTGGATCGTACCGTGACCGGCGGCAATACGGCACTTGGCGGAGCGGCACTTGTGGGCAGCAGGCTGATTGCGTCATATAGGGAGGCAGATAATTTCGAAACAGATGCGCCTGATGATATCCGGAAAAAGGAGAATTTGCAGATTCAAATTCTGAATCTTGCCAAACAGCAGAATTTCGCGGAAACCTATCTGAAGAAGATGGATTTTTGTTAAAAATGTGCAAAAAAAGATACAAAAGAACAGAAAATGTTGTTTTATTATATCAAATATTATGCTATAATTTTTTATAAATGATAAAAACAGAGGTGCAGCCGGCAGGAGAGATGCTGCACCTGCTGTTTTGCTAAGAAATATTTATAACGAGTACCGGAGGATATTTATGAGTACGAATGTTGACAAACCCAAGAAATCTCTTTTTACGGGGAAAAAAGAGAAGACTGCAGAGAAGTTGAAAACAGAGAAAAAGGTGAAAAAAGAGCCGGTAAAAAAGCCGGTAAAGGAAACAAAACAGAAAAAAACAGGCGCAAAAAAAGCGAAGAGTTCCAAACTGCTGAGTATCCGCAATAAAATCGTGGTATGTTTCCTGGTTCCGATTGTATTTATGATCATTATCGGTGTATCCGCATATCAGAAGTCTGCGGAAGGCTTAAGCGAGAAGTTCACCGATTCTACGTTGCAGACCATGCGTATGGCGACGGAATATCTTGATATGAGTTGTGACTTTATCCGTACCGAAGGCCTGAAATATGCTTATGACGATGACCTGAGAAAATATTTTCTGGGAATGTATGAGGATAATCCGGTTGATAAGCTGAATTTCCTGACTTCCACGAAGTCCAACCTGTTGTCAGTGCAGACTTCCAATCCTTTTATCAGTCATATGCATATCATACCTAAAAAAGGTGTAGGCATTTTCTCCACGAAGCTTTCTTCCGGCGTAGACGGCTTCCTGGATGAGTATAAGGAAGAAGTATCCCCCAATACCGGCAGCAGAAGTATTCCGCAGTGGATCGACCGTCATGCTGTGTTGGATGAGAAGGTAACAGAGACGGAAAAAGACTATATTATGGCATTTGAAATGATGAGCCAGTCCAACAATGCCGTAGTAGTTATTGATATCAAACCTTCCGCTATTACAGATTTCTTGGAGCAGATCGACATCGGTGAGGGAAGCCTGGTCGGATTTATTACGCCCGGCGGAAGAGAACTGGCGGTTGAAAACGTAGAAGAGGGCAGGGAAAGTGTCCTTCCCGAAGAGGGCAATGTATTTTCCGGTGAGGAGTATTACACAGAAATCGTGAATGCTTCGGAAGAAGAATCCGGTACCGCAGAAGTGACTTTCCAGGGAGAAAAATATCTCTTTATCTACAGCCGCAGTACAGATATCGGATTTACCACCTGTGCACTGGTGCCCATGAGGGTGGTGACCAGTCAGGCAACAGAGATCCGGAACATGACCATCGGATTAGTCATTCTGGCATGTGTGATCGTAGTGATCGTAGGTATTTTCATTACTGCCGGCATTGAGAATAATATGAAGCGTATCTCCAAAAAATTCGGAGAGGTGGCAAAGGGTGATCTGACCGTTACCGTATCTGTTAAGGGGCATGATGAGTTCCGGGATCTGGCAGGATCCGCTACCAACATGATCACGAATACGAAGAAGCTGGTAAATCAGGTAAGCAATGCGACCGGACAATTGGAAGCGTCTGCACAGGATGTGGGACAGGCTTCTGAGGTGATTCACGAATATTCACAGGATATCACCCGTGCGATCGGTGAGATCAATGAAGGTATGGAAGAACAGTCCAGACATGCACAGGAGTGTGTGGAGAAGACAGATATCCTGTCCAATGAGATTCAGGAAGTCAGCCATGTGGTAGAACGTGTTGAAAAGCTGGTGGATGAGACCGAAGGCATGATCAACAAGGGAATGGAGATCGTACAGGTACTGGGTGACAGAGCCGGTGAGACGACCAAGATGACAGCCAAGGTAAGCGAGAGTATCGAATCTCTCCGCAAGGAATCCGAGATCATCAACAGCTTCGTCGAAACGATCACAGAGATTACCGAGCAGACCAATCTGCTGTCTCTGAATGCTTCTATCGAGGCAGCCAGAGCCGGAGAAGCCGGAAGAGGCTTCGCCGTAGTTGCAGAGGAAATCCGTAAGCTTGCCGATGATTCTGCAAAGGCAGCCGGAGAGATCAGCAACAACGTTGCAAACATTACGGCGCAGACACAGAACAGTGTGGACAGCGCAAGTCAGGCACAGGAAATGGTAGAACTTCAGACCAAGGCTGTGGAAGAAGTGGTTGCGGTATTCCGTGAGATGCAGACACGTATGGGTCAGCTGATCGAAGGACTGAAGGATATCGTGGTAAGCACAGAAAAAGCTGACGGCGAGCGCAGCGCAGCCGTGGCAGCCGTGAAGAATATCTCTGACATCATTGAGGAGACTGCAGGCAGCGCCGAAACGGTAAATGATGTAGCCAACAAGCTTTTGGAGCATGTAGAGAAGTTAAGCAGTACCGCCGGTGTGCTGGATGAAAATATGGAAGGACTCAAGAACGAGATTTCCGTATTCAAGATCTGAGCATAGATAAAAACAGAATAAAGCAACCTGTAGAGGAGATCCGGAACAACAGAGTTTCGGCTCTCCTTTTTGCTGTCAGGAATTGAAGGCTTTCCGGATGCATATATTTTCTGTGAAAGCATGAGACGGACGGCTTGGAATGAAAAAAGTACTGGCGGGAATTCTGATCTTTGATATGCTTCTGGGGATCCTCTGTCTGGTGGTGGTAACGGAACGATACGCGGGGCAAAAGACCTATGAAACCTATACAGTAACGAGTACCGGTGTACAGGAAACGTCAGAAGAGACAGAGAAAAAGATCGCGCTGACCTTTGATGACGGGCCGCATCCCAAGTATACGGAACTGCTCCTGGATGGATTGAAGGAGCGGGGAGTGGTGGCTACTTTTTTCGTGACCGGTGAAAATGCGGAAAACTACCCGGACATTATCCGGAGAGAGCAGGAGGAAGGGCATCTGATCGGCAACCACACCTACAGCCATATACAGCTCACTTCCCACAACCGGGAGACCTTCCGGGAGGAACTGGTGCAGACCAATGAAATTCTGGAGGAGATCACCGGGGAGAAGGTAAGCTTTGTCCGTCCGCCCTATGGAAGCTGGGACAAGAGCTTTGAGAAGGAACTGAATATGTTCCCGGTCTTATGGAATATCGATCCGATGGATTGGTGCTCCCATAACGCGGACTGTATCGCATCCAAAGTAGTGGAAAAAGCGGGGGACGGAGACATCATACTGATGCACGATTACTATGAGACCTCCGTCACTGCAGCATTGGAAGTGGTGGATGCCCTGCAAAAGAGAGGGTTCCGTTTCGTGACCGTGGAAGAGATCCTGTTTGACTGAACTCTTCTGCTCCGGCAGATCCATCACATGTTCTCCTTTGCTGGCAGGCGGTACGGAAATGCAGCAGGTGAATGGCTTCCATAAAGACTTCCCGAAGAAAATTTTTGCGGTCTTCAATCCCCTCAAAAGATCCTTTGCGGCAATACACGGTCTGGGTGGGGAGAGTAAGAAACCTTCCAGACGCTCGATCAACGATTCTAGATCCGTCGTTCCGTTATAATAGGAAGAGATCTCGTCCAGAGACAGGCCTAAATTCTGTAACACCCGGATGGAACGGATCCTGGAAATGGAATCAAAATATGCCTTTCTTAAAATTATCCTTGCATCGTACATCGATGTGCGAATATAATTATTGCAGTAGGCGTGGAAAAACATGTCAATACACGTATGATAAAACGAATGAGTTGCATCGATATATGCAATGAAGGAAGAAACATGATAAAAGTAGCTTTTTGCGATGATGATCTGTCGGTGCTTAAAGAACTGAGCGTTCTGATGGACAAATACCGGGTAGAGCGGAATCAGGATATTACCTATGCGGCATTTCAAAGCCCACTGGAACTATTGAGAGAGGTGGAACGCGGAACCGGACTGGATATTATATTTCTGGATGTTCTGATGCCGGGACAGGATGGGATCAGCGCTGCCAGGGAGATCCGGAAGTACGATACTACGGTGAAGATCATTTATCTGACATCCTCCTCGGAATTTGCCGTGGATTCCTATGCGGTGGGTGCCTATTTTTACCAGCTCAAACCCATCTGGCAGGAGTGTTTCTACCGCCTGATGGATTCGGTACTTTCGGAGTGCCGTAAGAATGAGAAAAAAAGCCTGATCCTGCGCTGTAAGGAAGGAATCACCAGACTGGAACTGGACAGACTGCAGTACTGTGAGGTGACGGGGCGTGTCCTGTTGTTCCACAGGGAGGACGGAGAGGTGTTGGACAGTGCCGGCAAACTGGACGAACTGTGTGAGCAGCTGAAGGAGTATGACTGCTTTGTTCGCTGCCACAGGTCGTATCTGATCAATATGGACTATGTGCAGAGTATATCCAACAGATATGTGATCATGACGGACGGTACCCAGATCCCGATTCCCCACGGAAGATATTCCGAATTGAAAGACAAGTTTTTTACATATTTCTTTCGTATAAACTAGACATTTTTAGCATAAAACGACCGGAGAATTTATTCTCCGGTCGTTTTATGTCATATTTGGGTCGATTGGTGTCAAAAACGGTCATAAATGGAAAAAATAAGGTACACTATCTTCAGACAACAGAGAACTGTTGTAAGAAGGAGGAAACTATTATGAAGAAAAAATATTTTGCATGCGCAATGGGAGTGGTACTGGCATTGTCTCTGACAGCCTGCGGTGAGGAAGAGGTAATTGTGGAGAACACCAACGAAGAAGTATCTGTAGAAGTACAGACCCAGGAAACAACAGAAGCTCCCACAGAGACTGTAGCAGAGACAGGTACAGAAGCAGAGGGCGGTCCCCTGTTACAGGTGGCAGTTATGGAAATCCCGGATCTGAGTGGTACGGAATGGAACTTTGCCGGCGGTATGATCGATGGTGTTGAGATGGAAGAAGAGGATCTGAACGCAACACTGGAGACTTATGGCGGTACCTTACAGCTTGTATTTGGTGAAGACGGTGCAGTTACCATGGTACAGGGCGGCGGAAATGCAGAAGGTACTTATGAGTATTCCGATGACAACACAGCTATCAAGATGACACTTGATTTTGGTGGAACAGAGGTTACCTATGCCGGATTTTTGTCTGAGGTGGGAGATACTGTAACACTGATCGCTATGTCCGATATGAATGGTTATGACGGACTTTATTTTGTACAGTAAGATAGTTTGAAAAGATCTTAAAAAGACGAAAAGGGGAGGGAGAGTTAACGATGGAAATTGTGATTATCGTGTTGCTGCTTGCCTCCCTTTTTGGTGTCTGGCTATTGTCGGTGCGGCGTAAGCTGGAGACACAGGAAGAAAATATCCGGAATGCCATGCACCAGACTCTGGTACAGCTCTCCGCAGAGCGGGAGGCACTGGAAGGATTGGCGGAGTTTCTCGGACAGACCATGGATGCGGAGACTTTCCGGAGAATGAAACATTCGCTGGAGAGTGCACAGACTGCCGGAGAGGCCGGACTGCCGGAGTGGGTGGCAGAGCAACAGAGAGAACTATTGAGAGTACAGAAAAAAATTGCAGAGATCTCGGAAACCATGCCTCTTTTGCAGGCACAGGAGACTTATCAGAAATACTGGAAGGCAGCAAAAAGTTATGAACATATGGTGAAGACCAGTGAACTGATCTATAACGATTCCGTGGAAAACTATAATAGTATGCTTCACAGAATACCGGATCGTATCGCAGCGGGAATCTGCGGGTTTCACCGGAAAAAATTAATTGAGATCATGTAATCCATATATATTCTTAAGGAGGGTAAAACGATGGGATTATTTACAAACAACAAAAAGTTATGTCCGATCTGCGGAAATCCGACACCGAGACTGCTGGCATCAGCGGTGGAGGGGCAGAATCTCTGTAAGGAGTGCGCAGCCAAGATCGATCTGCCGGACGGCGTATTGAATTCGATGACGCTGGATGATTTCCGGGAATATATCAACTGTTATGATGCTAATAAGCCTCTGCGTGACAGTTTCACGGAGACTTACCGTTATGACTTCGGCTTTTTCAAGGGCAGTCTGCTGCTGGATATGGATCATCAGCTGCTGCGGCTGGGAGTCGTTGACACGGCATTTGCATTGGAGCCCTCCGACATTAAGTCCTTTCGTATTCTGGAGGATGGAGAGGTACTGTACGAAGGCGAAAAGGGGAACTTCCGGAGCTACAAGAGCAATATTAAGGAACGTTTAGATGAGCTAAAGCCCAGAATCGACGAATACAGAATGCTGCGGCATCAGTATGAGATGATGGAAGAAATGCGTCGTAATATGGAGGACAGCAGAAGAGACGATAATGCCAGAAGAGACGATCCGGATTACAGAGATTACAGAGACCGTGTCATGGAGCCGGACTTCAATATTCCGAATCCGGTGGAGAAATTCGCTGTGGAGATCACACTGAATCATCCTTACTGGAAGAGCTTCTATAAGGAGACGGGAGCACCGAAGTTCGATTCCAATCAGCCCAGCACCATCGATTATCTGGATGATTATACCCAGAAGACGGAAGGACTGCATGCTCTGGCACAGAATCTGATGCAGATCATCGATCCCCAGATACAGGAACAGGTAATAGATCCCCACGCCTCAACCCAGAGTACGCAGAGTGCACCGCAGGCAGCCCCGGTACAGACAGAGGATCCTACTGTGGTACTGCCAAAGTATAAGGCACTGCTGGATGCAGGGGTTATCACGGAAGAAGAATTCGCAGCAAAGAAGAAACAGCTGCTGGGATTGTAAACAGAGGTTACGATCAGAAAGGAGAAAAAGAATGAAAAAGATATTACAGAGAATTGGATTGCTGGCAGCGGCGGTGATGCTGCTGTGGGGCTGGCAGGGGATGGAAGCGCAAGCGGCTGACAGCCCGGAAGACTGGACTGTAGATCTAAGTGGACTAAAAAATTATAATAGTACTTTTACGGGAGTTTCTACTGAATGGAACGGATCTATTCTTAAGGTACGTCCTATTGAAAGGTTTTGGTTTGCAGAAGCTCCTCACGTTATTTGTTATTATAAAGATGGAGATGGTAGCGAAAAAACATTAAGCGTAAACATGACATGGTCAGGTGGATTAAATGAGGAATATCATTTTCAATTACCTAAAAATGGAAAGGGACGACTGGTAGTAACAGGTGAAGCAATAGAGATGGGATGGATTAGCGTAAATACAGAAGATGAATGGCAATTATTCAGTGAAAATGCAACCGATAATTTTTCTTTTGGTGCGAAATGGGACTCTACATATTATAATTCAAACAATACGAATATTTCTGTTACTTTTATGGATGAAAAATACAATGAAATCACGAATGTATTTACTGCTCAGATAACAGGAGATACCACCGATTCTGCAGGTACTGTATGGACTATGGTAAAAGTTGGTTATGCGACAGAGCAGTGTGCACCGGAAGGCAAATATTACATGGACTTAGGGTATGAAGATAAGGTAAATTATTTTCATAATCTGCACAGAAATATAGCTTTTTACGTAGTGGAGAATAAAACGATATCCCAAGTGAAAATAGCAGTTGAACCACCGGTAGCCGGGCAATCGCTTCCTTCTGAATGGCAGATTGGTTCGAAAGGTGTATATGGGAAATTAACATGGCAGAAGAATGGAGTCACAGCAACCGGTAATGCAGATCCTAATTCGGATTATGTTGCAGAATTGCGTTTATACACGAAAGAAGGCTATACATTTAGTACTGGGGAAGTTACATTTTCTCCTGATGACTATGTTGACAAGGCACAAGAAAATGGTTGCTTTATATTGACATACAAGTTTACGACCGCTGATATACAGAGAAATGATTCTAATAACGACATATCAAATAAAATACCTGATGAAACAATCAATGAATCAGTGAGTGATACTTACAGAATCATCAATGGCGCCAGGAGCACCTGGAACGGCAGCACCACCGAAGGCCTGACCATCCGTGGCGACGGCGATTTCGCAAAATTTGCCGGTGTCCGTGTAGACGGCAACTGGATTCCGGATGCGCACTATGAGGCAAAATCAGGCTCCACCATCGTGACCTTAAAGCCTTCCTATCTGGCATCCCTGGCAGAGGGTGAACATACCGTGGACATCATGTGGATCGATGATTCCGCAAGCACTACCTTTACTGTGGCTGCAAATACCGCAGCTGCACAGCCGGAGCTGGACAGCGTGCCCAAGACCGGAGAAGGCGTCAAGGGATGGATGCCGGAGATACTGCTGTTTGTGGCAGCCGCTTTCGTTGTGACAGGGGGATTCTGTCTGAAAAGAGGAAAATTAATCTGTAAAAAGTAAACTTATGTTAAAATTGTGTAAAAGATAACTGTAATTTTAAATTGACGCATACATGGCTGTCGGATATACTGGTAGGAGGATGGTACTGTAGATAGTACGATCAGGAAAGCAGGATCCGGTAGCCATGAGTTTACAAATGAAAGAAACATTATTGATCGTTGATGATTCAAAATTTCAAAGAGTGGTGATCAGACAGTCTCTGGGGGAGTACTTTAACTTTGCCGAGGCTGTTTCCGGGGAAGAATGTCTGCAGATCATGGAGAAGGAAAGCAATGCCATCGATCTGGTACTTCTGGATCTGGTGATGCCGGGAATAGACGGTTTTGAGGTACTGCGCCGCAGACAGACGATGGAAGGCTTTAAGGATACGCCGGTCATCGTCCTGACGAATACGGAGTCAGTATCTTCCCAGTCAGAGGCCTTTGCCCTGGGGGCGGATGAGTTTATCATCAAGCCGGTGGATGCCCGTATTGCACTTTCCCGTATCAATAACACACTGGGAGTGAAGCGCAGACTGCAGAGCAGCAGGGATGAGCAGAAGGCATGGATGACCAGATCCCAGATTGATGAGCTGACCAGCTTTTTTAATAAAATGACAGTGGAAAAGCTGATCACAAAGACCCTGACAGAACAGGAAGGCGGACAGCATGTCCTGATGGAAATAGATATCGACAATTTTAAATCTGTAAATGATATTTATGGACATACCATGGGTGACCATGTGATCAGCGTGATCGCAGGGGTCATATCCTCTCAGTTCCGCAGTACCGATTACGTAGGGCGTACAGGTGGGGACGAATTTGTGGTACTGATGGCAGACATTCCGTCGAAAGAGATTGCCCTGCTCAAGGCAGAGAATCTGGTCAGCCTTGTAAAGTATAAAGAGAATTTGTCCATTCCGGAGAATATATCTATCAGTATAGGAATGACATTTTCCGATCCGGAAGATCGTTGCTATGATGACCTGGCGGCAAAAGCTGATCAGGCACTGTATGTCTCCAAAAAGTCCGGAAAAGGACGCTACAGCGTCTATGGCGAAGAAAACCAGATGCCGGACAGGGAGCTGCAGGCACTTGTATGGTCGGGTTCCCGGAATGTTACCAGTATGATAGAATTTGCCCTGCCTGATTCCGTGCATATGGAGCAGGTATCTTCGGCAGCAGAGATCAGAGAACATCTGCAGCAGGTGAAAGGAAAGGAAATCCTGCCGCTTCTGGTAGATGTGTCTGAGGAGGCGGATCAAGGACATGCTATCTGGACGCAGCTGGAAGAATTGCAGCAAGAACATGCACTGGCGATAACTGCTATCTGCAGGGAGGGGAATCTGGCGCAGATGAAATGTGCATTGGAGACGGAAGGAGTTCAGGATCTTCTGCTGGCTCCGTTAGAGGCCAATGTCCTGAAACGCCGGGTGAAGGTCTGGATGCAAAATTGCAAGCTGTGATAAAATCTGTTATAATTGACTGGGGCATGTCATAGAATATGCTTCAGTCTTTTTGTATTTTGGTAATAGGAACAGAGGATGTAACACTATGGATTTGTTTGAATACATGAGAAGCACCAATATGGAAAAGGAAGCGCCCCTGGCGGCGAGAATGCGTCCCAGAACTCTGGATGAGGTTGTAGGGCAGGAGCATATCATCGGCAAGGACAAGCTTCTGTACCGTGCCATTAAGGCGGACAAGATCAGTTCCATTATTTTTTACGGACCACCCGGCACCGGCAAGACGACGCTGGCGAAGGTGATAGCAAATACCACCAGTGCCGAATTCCAGCAGATCAATGCCACTGTGGCAGGGAAAAAGGATATGGAAGAAGTGGTGGCGAAGGCGAAGGAACTGCAGGGAATGTACGGAAAGCATACGATTCTGTTCATTGACGAGATCCACCGCTTTAATAAAGGGCAGCAGGACTATCTGCTTCCTTATGTGGAAGACGGCACGATCATTCTGATCGGAGCTACTACGGAGAATCCCTATTTTGAGGTAAACGGGGCTTTGATCTCCCGTTCTGTGATCTTTGAACTGAAGCCGATCCCGAAGGAAGCTATCAAAGAGCTTCTGGAAAAGGCAGTGTATGACACGGACCGGGGCATGGGAGCCTATAACGGTACCATAGACGAGGATGCGCTGGATTTCCTGGCGGACATCTCCGGCGGAGATGCCAGACATGCACTGAATGCCATTGAACTGGGCATCATGACCACAGAGCCGGGACCGGACGGCAAGATCCACATTACACTGGATGTGGCGCAGCAGTGCATTCAGAAGAGAGCGGCAAGGTACGATAAAAACGGAGACAACCATTACGATACCATTTCCGCATTTATCAAAAGTATGCGGGGGTCTGACCCGGATGCGGCGGTCTATTATCTGGCCAGAATGCTGAATGCCGGAGAGAGTGTGACCTTTATCGCAAGGCGTATCATGATCTGCGCATCGGAGGATGTGGGAAATGCGGATCCGCAGGCACTGGTGGTGGCAGTAAATGCTTCTCTGGCGGTGGAAAGAGTGGGGATGCCGGAGGCACAGATCATTCTGGCACAGGCAGTGACCTATATTGCCACGGCACCCAAGAGCAACCGCAGCTGTGAAGCCGTATTTCAGGCTATGCGGGAGGTACAGGCTACCGGGGATCTGCCCATACCTGCACATCTTCAGGATGCACACTATAAAGGAGCAGCGAAATTGGGACACGGAACAGGATATAAATATGCACATGATTATCCGAATGATTATGTGGAACAGCAATATCTGCCCTATGAATTAAGCGGCAGGGAGTTCTATCAGCCCTCAGGCAATGGCTATGAAGTGAAGATCAGAGAGCATATGGCAAGAATCAAAAAAGAAGCCGCAGAGGCTTCTTCTGAGAACAAAGAATGATAGAATCGTAAGATACCTGATTGCGGAATTAGAACAACTCCGTAATCAGGTATTTGTATATTTCCTGGTTTTTCTTCTGCCAGTTGTCGCAGATGGCGGCTGCGGTTTCCTCCACGGGAACGGACAGGGTGATGTCCACCAGATTGATGCCGCGGTCCTTGGCTACCAGATGCGCTTCGAATTCTCCGGAAGTGGATTTATAGTAGTCTCCCAGCACGGACACTTCGTTTCGCAGCTTGAATTCGTTTTCCCGGAAAAAGTTATCGATTTCTTCCTTGATCGTATCTCCAATCCTGTTTTCAAAAAAGTTCAGAGTTTCCTTTCCTTCCGGGGTGATGGACAGGTGGGTACGGTTGCGGATGGACTGTGCAGCAATCATTCCGGCATCTGTCAGCTCATTGATGACCTGCTGCAGGGTCAGAAAATTTGTATATTCTTTTCCCAGAATAAAATCACTGAGCTGCGCTGTGGTAAGCGGAAAGCTGACACGGTTCAGCATATAGAGAACAATTAGTTTATATAAAGTAAGCGGATCTTGCAACATGATGTGGTAACCTTTCTGATGAATTCATAATACTTAAATTTATAATAATTATATTTGAAAATGCAAGCATTTTTGTCGAAAACGACTGCTTCCATTTTGATTCAAATATTTTCACGTATCATCCGGGCGGTACAGTTCACCCTGACGTACGCCTTGCTCTTTCATGCGGCGATGCAGTGAGTTCAGGACATTTCGCTTATCCAGACTCCAGGTCGGCGCAATCAGCAGATCTTTTGGACCATCGCCGGTGACACGGTGGATCACAATATCCGGCGACAGGTGCACGAGACAGGAGATGACCAGATCCAGATAATGATCCAGGGTCAGGGTCTCGAATTTACCTTCCAGATAATCCTTCGCCAGGTCAGTATCTTTTAACACATGCAATAACTGCAATTTGATACCGAATGGAGCAATACGGTTCAGATATTCCATGGTCTTAAGCACCTGAGCATCAGTCTCTCCGGGGAGCCCCAGAATCGTATGTACAATAAACGGAATCTGCAAAGCATGCAGATCGGAGCAGGCTTTTTCAAAACAGGACAAGGGATAGCCTCTGCGGATATAGCGTGCCGTGGCATCGTGGATCGTCTGCAATCCCAACTCAATCCAGAGGAATTTATCGGGATATTCGTTCTTAAGCTTTGCGAGCAATGTCAGTACGTCAGACCCCAGACAGTCCGGTCTGGTGGCGATGGAGATGCCACAGATATTTGGATAATCCAGAGCAGAACGATACACCTCTTCCAGATAGGGGAGAGGCGCATAGGTATTGGTATAGGCCTGAAAATAAGCAATCAGGTTATGACCGGTTACCTTATCGCCGAACCTGGTCATGCTTTCCTCGATTTGTTCCTCCATGGTCTTGCCGGCAATATCCACGGCAAAATCTCCGCTGCCGCCGAGACTACAGAAGATACAGCCCCGAGTACCCAGGGTACCGTCCCGATTGGGACAGGACATCCGGGCATTCAGGGCTATTTTGTAACATTTATGGTGAAACGTATTTTTACAATAGGAATCCAGAGAGTAGTAGGGCTTACCGTGCCAGCCTCCGGAGAGATGCGTCTGATTCATCGGCGCTATTGGCGGATATGGCTTTTAACGGCATTTGCCACAACTTCAGCCACCTGAGGATCAAAAGCTTCCGGCATGATGTTGTCATCGGAAAGCTTGTCAGCAGGTACCAGACCGGCGATAGCTTCTGCGGCAGCCAGCTTCATTTCTTCTGTGATCTGGGTAGCACGACCCTCCAGAGCACCCTTGAAGATACCGGGGAATGCCACAACGTTGTTCACCTGGTTCGGAAAATCGCTGCGTCCGGTTCCAACCACACGTGCACCGGCAGCTTTGGCTACATCCGGCATGATCTCGGGAACGGGATTTGCCATGGCAAATAAAATGGAATCATGATTCATGGATGCCACCATCTCGGGAGTGACAATGTTAGGAGCGGAGACACCGATGAAGATATCGGCACCCTTCAGTGCATCTGCAAGAGTTCCGGTCTCATTGTTTAAGTTAGTGACTTCGGTCATCTTTTTCTGCATCCAGTTTAAGCCCTTGGTATCTTTGGAGACGATACCTACCTTATCACACATGATGATATTGGGGAAACCGTAGGTCAGTAACAGCTTGGTGATAGCTACGCCTGCGCTTCCGGCACCGTTTACCACGACGCGGCAGTCTTCCTTTTTCTTGCCGACTACTTTCAGGGCATTGATGACACCGGCGAGAACGACGATGGCGGTACCGTGCTGGTCGTCATGGAATACGGGGATGTCCAGGATCTGCTTCAGACGTTCCTCGATTTCAAAACAACGGGGAGCACTGATGTCTTCCAGGTTGATGCCGCCAAATCCCGGAGCCAGATAAGTGACAGCCTTGATGATCTCTTCGGTATCCTGGGTATCCAGGCAGATGGGAACGGCGTTGACATTACCGAATTCTTTAAAGAGGACTGCCTTGCCTTCCATAACGGGCATTGCTGCGTAGGGACCGATGTTGCCAAGTCCCAGGACTGCACTTCCGTCGGATACGACAGCGACGGTATTGGCTTTCATGGTATATTTATAAGCAGCTTCTTTGTCCTGTGCGATTACTTTGCAGGGTTCCGCAACACCGGGAGTATAGGCAGTCGCCAGATCTTCACGGGTCTTCACGGGAGTCTTGGATACGGTCTCTAATTTGCCGTTCCATTTTTCATGCATCAGTAACGCTTTTTCATTGGTTGTCATGACAATACCTCTCTTGATTTGTTATAGTATGTTCTTATAATTATAATATCCGGCGCTTTTCATACGATGGTAATGAACTATAATTTTGCTGTTTCCGGAAATCTGTCGTAAATCTGTCTGTTTACAATCGTGACAACATTTACAACACAACTAATAGTAATGATATAATAGAAACGAGTTCTTCGCAAGGATTTACGGAAAATAAAAAAATAATTTTGGGACTTCCTATTTTTGAAAAAATATATTATAATAGTTCCAGATGCAGTTTTAATATCTTTATAAATCAACTGACATGTCACGATAGATCGGATGTAACCCCCTTAGTTAACAGTTTACAGGCTTTACACACATAGGTAAATGCTTTAGTTTTATTTCATAGGAGGAGTATATGAGAGAAAAATATGAATCGCTTGCATTAGTTCAACTGAAAGAACTGGCAAAAGTACGTGGCCTGAAGGGAACTTCCACGATGAAAAAGGCGGAGATCGTAGAAGCCATGCTGGCAGAAGACGAACGTCTGAAGAAAGAGGAAGAGGCCAAAGCAGCTGCGGCAAGAGCGGAAGCTGCCAAAAGTGAAGAAGCACAGAAGCAGGAGAGAACGGATCGTCCTGTCAGACAGGGAAATTACAGACAGAATCGTCCGGAAGGCGGAACCGACAATGTAGGAGCCAGAAGTGAGGCTTATACCAAGGAGCGTACCTTCAATCCGAACAATGTGGCATACGATGAAAGCCAGTATCCCAAGGAACTTGACAGTGGTATTGAAGCAAGTGGTATTCTGGAAGTTATGCCGGACGGTTACGGATTTATCCGCTGTGAGAATTACATGCCCGGTGAGAATGATGTCTATGTGGCACCCAGCCAGATCCGTCGTTTCGGACTGAAGACCGGTGATATCTTAAAAGGAAACAAGAGAATCAAGACCCAGCAGGAGAAGTTCAGTGCACTGCTGTTTGTCAAGAGCATCAACGGCTACACCGTGGAAGAGTCTGCCAAGAGAATGGCATTTGAGGATATGACACCGATCTTCCCGGATGAGCGTATCAAGATGGAGACGCCCGGATGCAGCGTAGCAATGAGAGTCATGGATCTGGTCAGCCCTGTCGGTAAGGGACAGCGTGGTATGATCGTATCCCCGCCTAAGGCAGGTAAGACCACTTTACTGAAGGAAGTGGCAAAGTCCATTTTAAGCAGTAATCCCAAGATGCATATGCTGATCCTGCTGATTGATGAACGTCCGGAGGAAGTTACCGATATTAAGGAAGCTATCCATGGTGACAATGTAGAAGTTATTTATTCTACCTTCGACGAATTGCCCGAACATCATAAGAGAGTATCCGAGATGGTCATCGAGCGTGCGAAACGTCTCGTAGAGCATAAAAAGGATGTAGTAATCCTGCTTGACAGTATTACCCGTCTGACCCGTGCGTATAACCTGGTGGTTCCTCCCAGCGGACGTACCCTGTCCGGTGGTCTGGATCCTGCGGCACTGCATATGCCGAAGCGGTTTTTCGGTGCAGCGCGTAATATGCGTGAGGGTGGCAGCCTGACGATCCTGGCAACCGCGCTGGTAGAGACCGGAAGCAAGATGGATGATGTCGTATACGAGGAATTCAAAGGTACCGGTAATATGGAAATGGTTCTGGACAGAAAACTGTCCGAGAAGCGCATCTTCCCTGCCATCGATCTGGCAAAGTCCGGTACCAGAAGAGAAGACCTGCTGTTGACGCCGGAAGAACTGGAAGCTATCAATGTTATGCGTAAGGCTTTGAACGGATTAAAGCCGGATGAAGCAACTGACCGGATCCTCGATATGTTCTCACATACACGGAATAACATAGAATTCGTGAACATGGTGAAGAAAAATAAGTTTATCTAAAAATATACTTGCGTCGTGTAGACTCTTATGGTACAATAATACCGCTGTTTGTGGTTCCATAAGCAGTGAGGATGAGAACAAGAACTTATACACGACAT
>CAKRRS010000013.1 GCA_934394665.1 uncultured Acetatifactor sp.
AGCGATGTCAGCGTTTCTTATATACTGCCACGGCTACGGCGACTTTAGACCAATTACTTCACTAACTTGCCATTTACGCTACATACAGGTACATAAAAATGAAATGACAAATACTTCCGCCCATGACAAACAGATGGAATACCTCATGGGATCCGAAAGCCTTATGCTTTGCGTTGAAAATAGGAAGCTTCAATGCATAGATAACACCCCCGACAGTATAAATGATTCCGCCGGCCAGTAACCACAGAAAAGCGGGCACAGACAAAGTCTTCAGCAAAGGTCCGAAGACGAGGATACATACCCATCCCATTGCAATATAAATCACAGAAGAAAACCATTTGGGACAAGTGATCCAACAGGCTTTGACGATCATGCCAAGTGCGGCAATTCCCCATACCAGAGCCAGCAGAGTATATCCGAGCTTACCGCCCAATACGATCAGACATACCGGTGTGTAAGAACCGGCAATCAACACGAAGATCATCATGTGATCCAATTTGCGGAAAATACGCAGGCTTCTGCCTGTGAGATCTACGGAATGATATGTGGCACTGGCGCCGTATAATAGAATCATACTTCCCATGAAAATTGCCATAGCCAGGAAATCTTCCCGTCCGGACTGAATCCCCGTTTTTACTAACAGAGGGACAGCTGCAAAAACAGCCATCATCATGGCGATAAAATGAGTAATGGCACTGCCGGGTTCTCTGATGGTGATCTGCATAATAACTCCTCCCTTTATTTTCCGCCGGACCTTTGATGCCGGACTGACGGACGAGCGACGATTTTTGCCGGGCAAATCGTAATTCGCCCTGTAATCGTTAATTTTCGAAAATAGTATATGCACATGTGAAATAGAAAATACAGGACATATACAAGAGTACCGCTGGATGTAGTTTTAAAAACTACATCTAACAAAGCAAATACTACATCATGAAAAGGGAAAAGTCAATATATAATGTGATATCTGGGAAAAAAGTATTAAAAAGAATCAGAGAGAACCTTGTATATCTGGAGGTCTCCGGTATCTACAAGTAGTTCTGTGCTCGAAAGCAAACGTTCGTTGACAGACTGGTCAGCTGCAACATACCCTTCAGCAATCTTATCCCATATAATATATTCGGGTATTTTATTGGAAAATAAATTCCAGTAAGTAAATAACTGAGTGTCTATTGTGGGTGTACTGATAGTAGAATAATTGCATACATCATAATTGCCCTGAAGATAAGCAATGGTTTTGTTACTTACGAGAAGGACTTTACTTTCGTCAGGAATATAAGCATGCAGGATCTCGTTTCTGAGATTATATTCATAACCATCGGAATAGCGACCGTAAATACCTGCCATAGGACCGGATTCTGCTTTTTGACGCGTAACAAATACAGTATCATGCCCATATAAGTGAGCAATATAAAAGCCTTTATGAAGTATGGCGATGCCGATGATACTATAAATTACGATCTTTTTCAAAAACAAGTGGTCTATCTGCGCTTTTTCAAAATAATAATAAAAGAAAACAAGAATTCCAATCGTTACATATCCAATAGCTTCATAAAGTTGTGTATTGCTTGCTAAAAAGCTTGCAAAAAGAAGAAATAATGAAGTGATGCATCCAAAGAAGTAGAGCGAAATATGTAATGCTTTTTTATCAGAAGTATTTTCTTTATAAAGACGGTGATAACGAAAGGCAAGAAAAAGTAAAAAGAAAGAGAATATTCCCGGAAAATTTAAACGTTTTTGCATACGATACCAGACCCAAAGCTGCTCTATAGCAAATGCGAAAATCAGGAAAAGCTCATAATTATATTTTTTCTTCAATAGAAATTTGACAATATTTTGCAAAATCCAGGCAGCAAAGAAAGCAAGGATGACATAGGGAAGAAGATCTCTGAAGTAGGAGAGATTATTCATAATTTTATCGCAAAATGTGTCAGAGTGTGATCCGTCGGAAAACATTGCGGATACGCCGCTACAAAAATCAGAGAAAGACATATGTGATAAAAAATAGCATAACCATACAGCACCGCAGGCGAAACACGTTGATAAGTAGCATGCAATATTACGTAATATATGTTGTTGGGAAACAAAATAAATCCCTGTTGCTACAGGAATGACAACTAACAGGCAGGTGGGATAAGAGAGAATAAGAGCGGAAGTTAAAATCCCACTTAAAATGAGCCAGAAAATAGTTATATGATTGTCTGCTGTCTCAGTGTAAGAAAAATGCAGAAGACATAGAAACATAAGCGTGCTAAACCATAAGAGCATATTAGAAAAATCTGGGACAGCACTATTTTTCGGAATTGTATTATAATAAAAAATTGCAACAATGAAAGCTGTATTTGGTGTAGATATTTTTCGGAAGGTATGGTAAAGGAAAATACTGATGAGTAATTGTGTAAGACATCCTAGGAACCGAAGAAAGAGAACAGAATAGGAAAGACCACCTGTTATGTGAACAAAGATCCATAAAAAGGCAGCAGAAAAGAAAGCAGAAGTCTGATGAGGCTCCCACATTTCCAAAAACATTCTGTCTCCGCGCACCATCCGATATGCCATGGACACGGCATACTGTTCATCAATGTCAAAACCGAAAAATAAGATTTTGAAAGTAGCTGCCAGGGATGCGGCAAACAATAAATATTTCCAGGTATTATGCCATAATTTAGCAGAAAACGTTGTGCCGGTGACTGTTGTATGATGATTACCCATGTTAATCTTCCTCTATCATCTGTATTTCCAAATAATCAAAATCGATGGATTCGATAAAACTATCCTGAGAAAATCGTGTCTTGTTATGACGCTTAAAATCAGAAATATTGTTGTCCAGCCAAATAGGAGCGCCGAGATCAAACTGATGGCAGATCTCATCCAAAGCATGAAAGACTTTGTGTGTACGGGTGTCGTTGCTGTCATCGTCGATACAAATGTCTTTTAACATATGATTATTCCGGTATATTTTTGCCCACATACGAAACATAGGGGATCTCCTTATCCATAAAAGCCATTCCGTTATAGAAAACCAAAGTATTCTTTGATTATAATAGGTAGTGATGATACCTGCAAGTGAAATAGCACAAAAGGTATGCCAACACCTATAAAATTGCCCAATCAATCTTAAAAAATAATAAAGGTTTTGTTAAAATTATACATTTTTGGAAGGAGATATGCTATAATTATTTTAATTAGTGGTCGGAAGCAAATATTTGAAATAATCAAATATTTGCGAAATATAGTAATATAGTGAATTTGTTATGGATAACGATCATGGCAGAGAGGATTGAGAGGGAATATGGAGTTTAAAGTGGAAAACGGGGACGGAATCGACAGCTGGAAGGAGGTTACACTGGTATACAGCGCAGCGCTGCGTCAGATGGAGACGAAAATGCAGATCCTGAACGATGAGTTCCAGCATGTACATCAGTATAACCCAATCGAGCATATCAAGGCGCGCATCAAGACACCGGAGAGCATTGTAAAAAAGCTGAAACGGTATGGACAGGAATCTACCATCGAAAATATGGTAAATTACATAAATGATATTGCCGGCATCCGGATTATTTGCTCTTTTACGTCAGATATTTATCGTATTGCAGACATGATCCGGGATCAGAGGGATATCAAAGTGATCGCAGTGAAGGATTACATTACCTATCCCAAAGCCAGCGGATACAAAAGCTATCATATGATCGTGAGTATTCCGGTATATTTGTCGGATCGCACCGTGGATACCAAGGTCGAGGTGCAGATCCGCACGGTTGCCATGGACTTCTGGGCAAGCCTGGAGCACAAGATACACTATAAGTTCGAGGGGGATGCACCGGAAAATATCAAAAACGAGCTGGTGGAATGTGCCAGAATGGTGTCCGATCTGGATGCCAGAATGCTGTCACTGAATGAAGAGATTCTTGCAATCAGTAAAAAGCGCGAAGAGGAACAGAAACAAAAAAACATTTGACTTTTGAAAAGAAAATTTGCTATTATAATTGCTGTCGAGTAGCCAAAAGGTGTAAATCCAGATAAGGATTTGCACCTTTTTTGCGTGTACAATTTGAAATTGCCCCGGCTCTTGTAAATATAACAGTTTCACAACAGGAGGAGTAAAGAAAAATGAGTGAAGCAGCAGAACAAAACAAATTGGGAAGCATGAAGGTGAACAAATTACTTCTGACCATGGGTCTTCCCATTATTTTATCAATGATGTTACAGGCGGTATACAATATCGTGGACAGTGCATTTGTATCCAATATGCCGGAGACGGGAGAGCTTGCGTTGAACGCTCTGACGCTGGCATTCCCGGTGCAGATGCTGATGGTGGCTATCGGTATCGGGACCGGTGTCGGCACGAATGCCCTGTTAGCCATGAGCCTGGGACAGGGAGACAGAGAGAAAGCCAGCCGCGTGGCGGGAAATGCCTTGTTCCTCGCGGCAGTGATTTATGTGGTGTTTTTACTGTTTGGTATCTTTGGCGTAGACTTTTATGCCGGAACGCAGACAGCCAACTCCGTCATCCGGGAGATGACAGTGACGTATTTACGAATCTGCTGTACCTTGTCCATAGGGATTGTGTTTTTCTCTATTTTTGAAAAATTACTGCAGGCTACCGGACATTCCGGCTGTTCCACCATTGCCCAGATCACCGGTGCCGTGTTGAATATTATCCTGGATCCCATTCTGATCTATGGCTGGTGCGGCTTCCCTGCACTGGGGGTCAGCGGTGCCGCTTATGCCACGGTCATCGGTCAGATCGTATCTGCGGTCATGGGACTGGTGTTCCATCTGTGGAAAAACAGGGATGTTAAAAACGGACTGCATTACATGAGACCGGTCGGCGGCATCATCAAAGGAATCTATGCCATCGGTCTGCCTGCCATCATCGCACAGGCACTGATGTCTTTCATGACCTACGGCATGAATATCATACTGGGCAGCATCGGGGAAAATGTAGTGACCGCTTATGGTCTGTATTACAAAGTGCAGCAGTTTATACTGTTTGCAGCCTTTGGATTGCGTGATGCAATCACACCGGTGGTATCCTTTAACTACGGAATGGGAAGCAGAAGCCGTGTCAAGGAAGGCATCCGTTACGGGCTGCTGTATACGATGGTGATTATGCTCATCGGCATGGCAGCCATTGAACTGCCGGCGGTGCCGCTGTCCGCAGTCTTTGGTCTGTCAGGAGAAACCCAGAGTATCTGCATCAGCACTATGCGTATCGTATCTTTAAGCTTCCTGTTTGCCGGAATCAATGTGGCGTTCCAGGGAATTTTCCAGGCACTGGAGGGTGGATTGGAGTCATTGATTATTTCTGTGCTGAGACAATTTGTGCTGGTATTGCCGGTAGCATGGGGATTTGCACAGCTGGCAAAACAAAATTCTGACCTTCTGTGGACCGTGTGGCTGACCTTCCTGATTGCGGAAGGGGTATCCGCACTGGTAGCGGCTTTGTTTATGAAACGCATGGATCGCAGGGTGATATCAAAATTGGCAAGTTAGCGAAAACATATCTGTGCCCCTCTTTTCAATTTCCGAGGGTACAGGTGAAACTTTTTGTTTCTCTGTACCCTTCCTTCCGATTTTTGAGGGTACAGGTGAGACTTTTTCTTCCTCTGTACCCTTCCCTTCTGACTTTTGAGGGTACAGGTGAGGCTTTTTCCTTTTCTGTACCCTTCCTTTCAAGATTTGTTGGCACAGCAGAGGGGATCATATTTACATTACGCCCCATATTCGCAATGAGCCACGCTATTCATAAAATTCCCCATAAGATTGTCGGCAAAGGATGCCTCCAATCGTTTGTCTATCGTGGCGTTTGCCGCATCACGCCAAAAAAGACAGTGCCCTGTGAGCAAGCTCCCGGTCACTGTCTTTTTTTCGCCTATGCACGGCTACGTTTTCGTAACTTGCCATTGAATCAACAAGCTTTTCCTCTAATGAAACGTAAAGGAGTCTCCGTCCTCCACGATGCAGATCATGGTCTTGCCGGTATTTAATACAACCTCATCTCCGTTGTCATCATAATACCGTGTCGCGCCATAGTCACTGTTTTTCTCCCAGGTCACATGAATGCCGCGCCCATTTGTAAAAAACCAACCGTCCTGCGTGGTGTCGTGGCACTGGAATGCGAGATATCCTTCGCCTAACTCCTGATAATAGGTATTCTGCACCAGAATATTTTTAAAGGTCAGCTGTTCTCCGGTCACAGCGTCGATATGAGGCCCGTCCGAACTGCCGGACAGATGCTGGGAACGATAATACAATCCGTCATCTTCATTAAATTCAAAATAGCAGCGCGTCAGCGGATAGCATCCTGACAGATCAATATAAGTGGCATCCTTTGCCTTGGTGCCGTATTGCCCCAACGTATTAGGCTCTGCCTTGGTGGCAAAACGGAAATGATTCTCGTCGGACAATCCGCGGTAGCCCAGGGAATATCCCTTTTTCTCAATGACTCTGAGCAGACCATCACCGGAGGCATAGGCATTGTGGGGCATGCTGCGATCATTGCTTCGGAAAAAAGCAGCCTCATCAGTACCGGAAGTGCCATCGATATCCTGGGTATCGGTTTCTGCCATCAGTTCGTTGATGAAAAACGGTCCACCGAAATGTACAATAAAAGCATCCCATTCAAATGCCCAGTAGGCATAATAATCACGAAGACTGCGGATATTACCGATCTTATCCAGATTCTGCCAGTCCTCATACACCGCCATCATACGTGTCATGCGATTCTCTACATTGGCCTCATAGAGAATGGAAGCTTTTGACAGGCTGTATTGCGGAAGCGCAGAACTTTCATTGGGAATCATGACGGCAATCGGCCTGGTAGCGGCCACATCTGCATCCACCCATTCATTGGTAAGCCGACTGCGAACCATGCCGTCTTTTGGCGGAACAGAGTCGTCCTCGACGATGATCGTCACGGGATCCGGCAGCTTTTCGCCGGCGGAATCCGTGGAAGACGAAGGACTGTCTTCCGGCAAAATCGGACTGATGATAGTATTCGTACCTCCGGAACTTCCACATCCGGAGAGTGATACGGTGGCAGCAAGCAAAAGCGCAGCTGCGCCGGTCACAGACCACCGCTTTGATTTATGTTTCCACATTCTGGTAACCATGCCTTTCGATTAAAGTACAACACTATAAATGATCACACCGCACAAAATACCTAACAACGCACCCATCAGAACCTGCAGGGGAGTATGTCCCACGAATTCCTTCAGCTTGTCGTGCGCGGAGATCTCGCTGCGTCCCATATCTTCGAATACCTTCAGCATCTCGTTCAGTACCTGTGCCTGAATGCCGGTCTCTCTGCGGACACCCATGGCATCATACATGACGATAATCGCCAGAATCAGAGAAATGGCGAATTCAAAACTGCCGGCACCGTACTGATAACATACTGCAGTCACCAAAGCACACACAGTCGCCGAATGGGAACTGGGCATACCGCCGCTGCCGACCAGACGCTCGGCAACGAATCTCTTGGATACGATCAGATGAATGATTGTCTTCAATACCTGCGCCACCAGCCAGCCGCAGGCTGCAGTCAGGAAAATCGTATTACTGAAAAACTCTGTAAAAAAAGTCATAAATAACCTCGTTTCTTATAGGATACATCTCATATATTTCATTTCGATGATAAAATATATAAATCCAGTATAATCCAAAAAACAGAAAAAGTACAGTATTGACCTTGAAATGATATGGAGGAGAATAGTATAATACAATGTATACATGCCCCGAACATAGATACAGATAAGCAATAAAATTTTATAGTAGTTATGAAACAATGCCGGAACGGGCATGTAAAATGTGGAAAGTGAAGGCGCGAATTACAAGTACAGAAAATATCATCGGAATAAGGAGACTACCAAATGAGTTTGTTGAGCGTGATCGTTCCCTGCTACAACGAGGAAGAAAGCGTTGCCTTGTTTTATCAGGAACTGACGAGGAATGATCCCTTTTTTAAGGAAAAAGATATTACACTGGAACTGCTCTATATAGATGACGGATCCAAGGACGGCACGGTACGGGAAGTGAAAAAGCTGATCGAACAGGATTCCAGAGTGCATATCATCTCTTTCTCCAGAAATTTCGGAAAAGAAGCCGCAATGTTTGCCGGACTGGAAAAGTCTAAAGGAGATTATGTGGTAATGATGGATGTGGACTTGCAGGATCCACCTTCTCTGCTGCCGGAGATGTTCGAGTGGATCTGGCAGGGATATGATTCCGTGGCGACCCGTCGTGTGACCAGAAAGGGAGAACCCCCGATCCGCAGCTTTTTTGCCAGAAGATTCTATAAGCTGATGAAGAGAATCTCCCAGACGGAAATGATGGACGGTGCCAGAGACTATCGCCTGATGACGAGGCAGATGGTCGATGCGATTTTATCCATGAGAGAATATAACCGTTTTACCAAAGGGATCTTCGGCTGGGTCGGATTTAAGACCAAGTGGCTGGAGTACGAAAATGTAGAGCGTGCCAAGGGCGAGACCAAGTGGAATTTCTGGAAATTACTGGTGTATTCGTTGGACGGAATTACCGCTTTTTCCACGGCCCCACTTTTGATTGCTTCCTTTGTGGGTGTGCTGTTCTGCGTCATTGCATTCTTGATGATCCTATT
The DNA here is from genome assembly GCA_934394665.1 of uncultured Acetatifactor sp. Classification (GTDB taxonomy): domain Bacteria; phylum Bacillota; class Clostridia; order Lachnospirales; family Lachnospiraceae; genus Acetatifactor. Next base: position 8,624 of record CAKRRS010000013.1, read on the forward strand.
TATTATTGTGCGTAAACTGATCTTCGGCGATCCGGTGTCCGGCTGGCCTTCTCTGGTATGTATCATCCTGATGACCAGCGGCGTGCAGTTCTTCTGCACCGGTATTTTGGGACAGTATCTGGCAAAAGCGTACATGGAAGTCAAACGACGTCCTATTTATTTAGTAAAAGAAGAAATCTAGGATAGAACGGCGGATTTCGTATATAAAACGATTCGGTGTAATAAAATATGTCACCGAATCGTTTTTCATGTTACAAAAATGGCTAAAATGTAACATTTTTGCTATCTTCACAATTTCTTGACGGTAAAATGTCTTTTCAAAAATCGACGGCTATGGTACTATTTTTCTGTCAGTCACTGTAGGGGAGCAATACTCGACAAGTATAAAGGGGGACTTGTTTTGGATATTGTAGCAGTTAAAGATTCCGAATTGGAAAGATACGTAACCAATATCATGTTGGAGATAGGGGTGCCTGCACACTTGAAGGGTTATCACTATTTACGTGATGCAATTATTTTGTCAGGGAAAGACATGGAGGTGGTAAGCAGCGTTACCAAGCTGCTGTATCCCACAATCGCGAAACATTTCAAGACCACAGATCAAAAAGTGGAACGTGCGATCAGGAACGCAATCGAAGTATCCTGGGCACGCGGAAATGTGGAGACATTCGAAAAAATCTTTGGATATTCGATAGCTTCCGGAAGGACCAGACCGACGAACAGCGAGTACATCGCCCGTATCGCCGACAACATCCGACTGGACTACAAGGCTATGTAACATAATTTAATTGATTTAGACAGGGAGATTCATCGTTTCGACGCAGTATTCTCCCCTACAGACTGATCAGAGCCGCGCACCGGAAGGGAAAGTTCCCGGGGCGCGGCTCTTTTTTGTGAAAACACTTCCTGCCGGGAATAGCGGTTAAGTTTGTCTTTTTAACATTAATATGATAGTATATCTTTAAGTAATTTTATGGTAGAAAAATCATTCATAGAAAGTATAGATACTTGGGGACAGGAAAACAAAATGACTTTTCGAATATCAGATATTATGATCGGGGGGAGCCTGGTCATCATCGGGTTTGCGGAAATCGCCCATCTGGCAGGCTGCCTGTCAGGGTGGTCTTTTTTGAGTGTAACGGATCTGCTGCTGGCGGAAACTGTGATTATGGCGCTTGCAGCATGCGTGGCAAAATGGATATGCACGCGCAGCGCAAAAAAAGCGGCTGGAATGAAATGCAATGAGATGCGGTCGAAGTTATCGGAAAATGGAACAGAATCCGGGGATGTGCAAAACGATACGGAGAAAAAAACAACATGGATGTTGAATGGCATACTAGCTTTCCTGATACTGTTGCAGCTCTTGCGGATCGCAACCGGTGACAGGGCATGGCTGACCGGTGATATGACATTGGAGACGGTGAATACCTTCCTTAAGGAAAATGCGATTTACAGCGTGAATCCGTTGACCGGTGGGGCGTATGCCGCAGGGATGTCCTTCCGACTGAAGTTATTATGTCTGCCGACATTATACGGCGCAATCAGCCGCTTTAGCGGTATTGCACCGGAGATTGTGGTATATCGGCTGATTCCCTGCATTACCTTGCTCCTCGGATATTTCGCCTATGGCAGACTGGGAAATGCGATTTTCAAAGGAAATTCCCTGAAAATCCGGACATTTTTGCTGGTGGTGGGAATACTGTTTTGTACAGGAGCCTATATGCCGGGCGTGGACGGCTTTGATTTGTTTTACGGTGGATTCCGCGGCGTGACGATTCGGGCGATTGTGCTGATTCCGTACCTGGTCGCCTGCCTGATGGACAGAAAATATTTCGGCGTACTTCTCTGCATTCTGGCGGAAGACTGCATGGTCTGGACTTTGTATGGCGCAGGGGTATGCCTGCTGATCACAGTGGCGTGGATCGTATTGCAGAAATTGATTCAGATATCTGTGCGAAAGCAGCCGGCAGGAAAAGTGACAACAGATGAAGCAACGACAGATGTATCGGCAGAGAAAATGCCGGCAGACAAAGTAGAAAACTCTGACAGACAGCATGGAGAGGAGGACACAGAATGAAGACACTTCTGCAGTCCGCTCTGACCGGCTGGACGACTTACACACAACAAGGAAAATTCGTGGCATTGCTGCTGGTGGCAATCGTGTATCTGGGCCGGCGCTTGCTGGCGAAAAACGGGGATAAGGCTACAGCACCCGCGATAAAAGACAATCCTAAATTAACCGGTTTATACATTTATGCGATACTGATCACTTTAGGCTGTATCTTCCCTGTGACGGCACTGATCCTCATGAAATATCAGACCGCGTTCTATTCTTATGTATGGATCTGGGCGGCAGTACCGCAGACAGCGCTGATCGCCTGGGCAGGGACGGAATTTTTGTGTGATTTGTGGAAAAACGTGGACGGTACAACAACCGAAATCGGCAGCGGAAGCCCACGGCACAAAAGTAAAGTACGACATAGTGGGAAAATGAGGACAAACAGGATACTGTGTAATAGCATAGTCACGTTACTTCTTCTGGGAATCGTGTTCTTGAGCGGTAATCCGGTATCGGACACAGCACAGACGCAGACGACACGGATCCCCATTCCGGTATTGGAGAAACAACTGCAGCACAAACAGGAACCTTCCGCATGGGAAATGCTGGAAATGCTGTCTGTCTATCATGATATGGAAAATAATAATACGGCAAAAGGCACTCAGGATTACACGATCTGGGCGCCGAAAGAGGTGATGGCAGCTGCCAGAGCATTCAGCGCACACATCCGTCCGGTATATGGCAGAAGTATCTGGGATGCTTCCCTGGGAAGCTATTCTTTTGATACGTATGCCACGTGGCAGGAAGACCTGTATCTGTGGATGAGCAATTTAGAGGACACCGGAGAGACAGAATACCTGCGCACGGATGAAGTGACGCAGACGCCTGGAACGACAGAAACAGCCGGAGAATCGGGGGGCAGGCGGATTGATTTTGCTGCATGCCTTGACAGCGCACAGACAGCCGGAGTAGACTACATCTTATTGCCGGGAGATCTGTCTGAGGAGACGCTTACGGAACTTGGCGAGGCAGCAGGCACCAAGCTGCAGGCGATCGGAGCATATTATCTGATTGTGCTTTTGTAGGTTGCCATTGCGTATCGTACGGGAATTACGGTGCCTGAAAATTATGCAATTTGTGTGGATATATGCAATTTTGCGCATTCTATGAATGGCGAAAACGACTGCAATATGTGCTTATAACGAGTGCTTATAACGAACGCATACCACGAGTGCACATAATGATTTATGGATAAGTAAGATAGCTTAGAAATATAAGGAAGAAACAATGGAACAGGATCTGATCAGTATCGTGATACCGGTATACCGGGCAGAACAATATATCGAAGAGACCATGGATTGTGTGCGTGCGCAGACCTATCCACACTGGGAGCTGCTTCTGGTGGAGGATTGCGGCCCGGATCGCAGCAGGGAAGTGATCGAGGAGTATATCAAAAGAACCGGCGACGACAGGATCCGTCTGCTGACCCACCCTACGAATCTGGGTGCGGCGAGAGCGAGGAATCTGGGCGTGAATGAGGCAAAGGGCCGGTATCTGGCCTATCTGGATGCGGATGACCTCTGGACACCGGACAAGCTGGAAAAAGAGCTTGCCTTCTTAAAAGAAAAACAGGCTGCTTTTGTGTTCACCGGTTATGAATTCGCCGATGAGAACGGTAAGGGAACCGGTAAGATCGTCCGCGTACCGGAGACAATCACTTACAAAGAAGCTCTGAAAAATACGACGATCTTCACCAGTACAGTCATGTTTGACATGGAAAAACTGCCCAAAGAGCAGCTGCAGATGCCACTGATCAAGAGCGAGGACACGGCGCTGTGGTGGAAAATACTGCGGCAAGGTACTGTGGCTTGTGGTTTGAATGAAAATTTGGTAAAATATCGGAGAGCAGGGAAATCCCTGTCATCCAATAAACTGGAAGCTTTGCGCAGAATCTGGAATCTGTACCGCAAAGCGGAAGGCATGTCGATACCGGCCAGTGCGATGCATTTTTGCTTCTGGGCAGTAAATGCGGTAAAACGCAGAGTATAGGAAGTATAGAAGCAGGAGGAGTTTGTCTTGGATACAAACGGCAATTATTATGTGAACAGACTGCGCAAGAGGGAATCCTTTAAGCGCTTGATCAATATAGGACTTTCGGCAATCTGCCTGTTTTTGGAAATCGCAATTTTTGCGTATATGTGGCAGTTTTATTTCCAGTTTGAACTGGTAGATCCGCTGCAGAAAATCTGGTATCGTGGTTTCCTGTTGGAAAACGGCATCTACAGCGCGATTTTGATCTTTTTTTCTGTGACCTACGGTGGCATGCGCCTGGGGTATATGAAAAATTCGGAGATCATCTTTTCCCAGGTGTTTGCAACCCTGATGGCGGATGTGCTGATCTACGCAGAATTGTGTATGATGGCGCGCAGCATCTTCCCTCCGAAGATGTTCCTTGTGATGGTGGTGATGCAGATCGTAGCGGTGATCATCTATGCAAACATTGCCAACAAGATCTACCGGACGGCATTTCCACCCAGAGAGCTTTTGCTGATCCACGGGGATCGTCCGATTCAGGATATTGTCAATAAGTTTGAGAGCCGTAAGGATAAATACAAGATCACCAAATGCGAGAACATCCACAAAGGTGTCACCGAGCTGTGCTGGGAGATCCTGGACGATTATAAAAATGGTGTGATCACGGCTGTGGTGATCTGGGATATTAATGAGAAGGATCGCAACACGATTCTGAAATTCTGCTATGCCAGATCCATTAGAGTCTATGTCATGCCAAAAATATCAGATGTTATTTTGGTGGGATCCGAGGAACTGCATGTATTTGATACACCGATTTTGCTGACCAGAGAGTATTCCCTGAGCATGGAGCAGCGGTTTATCAAGAGATCGATAGATGTCATCTGCTCTTTGATTTTACTGGTGATTACATCACCGCTGATGCTTTTGACCGCACTTGCCATCAAACTGTATGACGGCGGTCCGGTGCTGTACAAGCAGGTACGATGCACGATCGGGCAGAAGAAATTCTATATCATGAAGTTCCGCAGTATGCGCACCGACGCGGAAAAAGACGGTGTGGCGAGACTGGCGCAGAAGGGAGACAAACGTATCACTCCCGTGGGCAAGGTAATCCGGAAATGCCGTCTGGACGAGCTGCCCCAGCTGATCAATATTCTCCGCGGAGACATGTCTTTCATCGGCCCCAGACCGGAGAGACCGGAGATCATTGCACAGTACATGGAAGTCATGCCGGAGTTCGCTTTTCGTATGAAAGTAAAAGCAGGCCTGGCGGGATTTGCCCAGGTATACGGCAAATACAATACTTCTCCGTATGATAAATTAAAACTGGATCTGACTTATATCGAGAATTATTCTGTATGGCTCGATCTGAAACTGATGCTTCTGACGCTGAAAGTACTGTTCTGGCCGGACAGCACCGAAGGCGTGGAGAGCGAACAGGTAACGGCGTTCAAGGCAGAGTACGACGGCCGTGCCGAGAAGGAAGACTAACCGGAGGTAGACGTGTGGAAGTAAGCTATGGTAAGGATGCTTTTGATCTGCGGCTGACGGTGCTTCGCCTGTGCCGCAATCTATGGAAAATACTGGCCGTGACGGTAGTGGGAACATTACTGTCCGGCGGCGGTTATTATGTCAAAAACGTGTTGCTGCAGCCCGACCCCGGGTATGCGGCTTCTTCCACTTATAAGGTAGAATATAAAGAGAACCCGAATGCGGCCGGCGCTTACTATATTAACGAGGCTACCTGGAACAGCCTGCTCCATACGGGAGAATTCCTGGATGGTGTGGAAAGGCATCTGCAGGAGGCAGCAGCGCAGGGAGATGCGAACGCTTCGGAATTACTTGCGATGGCCAGAGAGCAGTGGATCTGTGCCCTGTCGGCGGCACTGCCTTCGGATTTCAGTATCCCGGTGACGAAAGCTTCGACGCAGAAACCGGAGACCAGTATCACACTGGCACATGCTGTGGAAGAAACGATGTGCAATGAATTCGCAGAGACCATCGTAGAAATCGAACGGATCAAGGTGCTGGATCACGGGGACACTGCGGAAGCGGTAGTGCCGGATGTACGTCCGGTGAGGGCGGTCATTCTGGCAGCAGTTCTTTCCCTGTTTTTCGCAGTAGTGATCTTCCTGCTGTGGGAGATCTCGCAGGATAGTATCTGGCTGCCGGCCACTTTGCGCAGAAGATATGGACTGGTGAACCTCGGGACTGTGGAAAGTGCAGGATTTGCGGAAAATCTGAAGTATGTGCTGGAGAGGGTGTTAACAGGAAATCCGGAAGCAAATACAGAGTGTGCAGTCGGGAATAAGGGAACTCTCAGGGTGGCTGTCTGTGGCGCACTGGCAGAGGTTGATCCGCAGGAAGTCGTAGCGAAACTACAGACATTGCAGAAGGAATCCTTGGATGCTTCTGCCACCTACATTGCGGTTCCTTGTCCACTTCTCAGTCCGGAAAGCGCAGAAGTACTGCGCAGCGCGGATGCCGTGCTGTTGGCAGTGCCTGCCGGAGCACATGCAGGCAGACAGCTCGAAGCGGTACTGGAATACCTGGCAACACAGGAATGCAGCGTGGACGGTGCACTCTTGTGGAATGCGGATGAACGACTGATCCGAAGTTATTATTTTCTTAAGCAAGGAGAGCAGGCATGAAAGTAGAAGTACTGGCATCGGTAATGAATGCTTCCCTTCCGGAAACCGTACAACATATGAACCTGCAGTCCGATGCGGTGATCATCAATCAATGCGACAGACTCGGGCAGGGGGAAATGCAGATATCCCAGAAAAACGGAGAGACACGAACGATCCGTTTCTATAGTTTCCCGGAGCGTGGCATTGGCAGAAGCCGGAATGAAGCCATCCTTCGGGCGAGAGGGGACATCTGCCTTTTTTCGGATGCAGATATCGTATACGAGGACGGATACGAAGCGGCGATTCTGGCAGAATTTGAGAAAAATCCGCAGGCAGACATGATCATTTTCAATATTGAAGTCGAGGAAGCACGGCGTACCTATCACATTACGAAGCGGAAACGGGTTCGTTGGCATAATTGCGGCCGCTACGGCGCAGTCAGTTTTGCCGTGCGGAAGGAGAGTCTGTTAGCCTCCGGAATCACTTATTCCCTGTTGTTTGGCGGCGGTGCCAAATACAGCAACGGCGAGGACAGCCTGTTCCTGACAGAATTCATCCAAAAAGGATATAAAGTCTACACGGCGCCGGTGACCATCGGCAGAGAGGAAGCCGGGGAATCCACCTGGTTCCAAGGCTATAATGAGAAATTCTTCCATGACAGAGGCGTGTTGTACCACTATCTGTACGGCCGTTTGGAATGGCCACTGGCACTGCGCTTCCTATATGCACATCGTGGAACCTTATGCACTGACGTGTCCCTGAAACAGGCAAAACAATGGATGCGCGACGGCATCCGTGAAGCGAAATGCCGTTAAACCTCAAATTTTGACCTTCAAATAGCAAGAAATTCTACTATTTTTGCTGTTTTAGGGCATTTTTCAGGAATTCTGAATATAAGAGAATAGAAGAAAACGAACAAAATTGAAAAGAGTAGAGAAGAAACAAAAAGAAATAAACAGAATTAAAAAAACAGAGAAGAAACAAAAAGAAATAAAAGAAACGGACAGAATTAAGTAGAGAAGAAACTCAAAAGAAGCCAATAGAATCAAAAGGCTTAATAAGATCGAAAAAGAAATCGAAAAATAACAAAATTGGAAAAGAATCAGAAAGGAGGAGACAAAGCATGGAGAGCAGCGCCATGGTATATATCATATTGACAGCTATTGTGGTTGCGTTCGGATGGCTGGTGCGTAACGGTGACTATGTGGCTGTGCGTCTGCCCGGCAGGAAGAATCAGGTACTGCCCACGACAGCAACTGCGTCAACCGGCTGCGACAGGCAGCGGGCGTGCAACCGTGTCGCAGAATTCGCCATCTTTGCCCTCCTGTCCGGCGTCTCCGCCTGCCGTATCGCCGTGGGCGGCGATTACTGGGTCTACTGGCTGAAATTCCAGCTGATCGATCAGGGGAGACACGTCTCCTATGAAAAAGGCTTCGTGTGGCTGGTAAAATTCTTCCACCTGATCTTCGGTGAGGGCTCGTATCTCCCGATTTTCGGCTTCTTTTCTCTGATCACGGTATTTTTCTTCCTGAAAGCCTTGCATGATCAGGCGTCCTGGTATGTATTTTCCCTGTTCCTGCTGATGACGCAGGGATTTTACTTTAACAGTATGAATTCGGTGCGATACTATTTCGCGCTGGCACTGGCAATGTATGCACAGAAATATGTACTGCGTGGAGAATACGGGAAATTCATTCTCTGGGTATTGCTCGGATGTACGATTCACAAATCCATTTTGCTGGTGATTCCGGCGTATATTGTCGTAGATCTGCTGTCGCGCGTACACCTGAAAAAATGGCATTATGCGTTGGGCGGCATACTGGTATTGTCCCTGATCTTCGGACAGGATCTCTACCGGAGCATCATTTTCAAGTTCTATCCGTATTACAAAGACTCCATGTTTGACAACGGACAGCTGTCCTATGTGAATATCGCGAAATGCCTTGCTGTGATGGTCTTGTGCCTGATTTTTTGGAAGGACAGTATCCGGGATAACCGCAGAAACCGGTACTATTTCTACCTGAATCTGGCAGGACTGCTGCTGTATGCCTGCGGTTCCTTCATTCCGGAGGTGTCCCGTGTGGCATATTATTTGATCCAGTCACAGATTTTCCTGATTCCCTGCGTCCTGAAGGATGCGAAAAAAGGGTGGTTCCGGAACCTGTGTATTGCTAGCGTTGTGGCAGCGTATTTGGTGTATTTTGGGATGCTGCTTAAGGGAATGTATGATGTGGAGATCCGCCTGCTCCCGTATCTGAACTGGATTTTTAATTAATTAAAAAGAATGATATTAGAAAGGAACTGACATGAAGGTACTCTGGGTCTGCAATATCATGCTTCCGGCGATCGCCGAAGCACTTCATAGAGAAGCTTCCAACAAGGAAGGCTGGTTGTCCGGGCTGTTAGCGCAGGTGGCGGCAGAGGACGACAGCAATATCGAACTGGCGGTCGCATTCCCGGTACCGATGGATGACACGGAAATTCCCTGGAAATTCTGTGTGGAGTTGTCAGGAGGGAACAGAGACACAGAAGGAATCAATGGGGCAGTCGCGGCGACATTGTTCTCAGAAGGGCAAAAACAGGAAAGGCTAACACAGGAAAAACTAACACAGACAGAACAGAAATGCAGAACAGCCAGTGCGAAGAAAACGTTGCAACGAGAAACGGATCGATACAATATCACGTGTTACGGTTTTCACGAAGATACCGTCCACGCAGACCGCTATCAGCCGACACTGGAGCCGGAACTGCAGAAGATCACAGAGGACTTTCAGCCGGATGTGATCCACTGTTTTGGTACAGAATATCCGCATACACTGGCAGTCTGCAAGACGTATTCTCACAAGGACAGGATCCTGCTGGGGATTCAGGGAATCTGCACCCTGTGTGCCGAAGCGTATTTTGCAGATATGCCGGAGGAGGAGATTCGCAAAGTTACTTTCCGCGATCTGGTAAAACGGGATACCCTGCGTAACCAGCAGGAGAAATTCGTGCGGCGCGGTGTGATGGAGCGTGAAGCCGTCAGTCTGGCAGGCAATATCACCGGCAGAACCGCCTGGGACAAAAAGGTCACCGGTGGTTGGAACCCTGCGGCAAATTACTATTCCATGAATGAAACTTTGCGTGCAGGCTTCTACGAGGGCACATGGAAGCCGGAGACTTGCAAACCGCATTCCATCTTCGTCAGTCAGGGGGATTATCCCCTGAAAGGGTTGCATTATCTGCTAAAGGCGCTGCCACAGATACGGGCACAATTCCCTGACGTACAGGTGTATGTCGCCGGAAATGATCTGACAGCATATCAGACATGGAAGCAGAAACTGAAAATATCGGCATACGGGCGTTACCTGCGGAGGCTCATCCGGGAGGGACAGCTCGAAGACAGCGTATATTTCCTGGGAAAACTGACAGCAGAACAAATGAAGGAGCGGTTTATAAAGAGTCATCTCTTCCTGTGCTGCTCTTCTCTGGAAAACTCGCCGAATTCTCTGGGAGAAGCGATGCTCCTTGGCGTGCCCTGCGTCAGCACGGAAGTCGGAGGAATTCCCAGCCTGTTTACCGGCGGAACTGACGGATTGTGGTGTGCCGGTCACAAACTTGCTTCCAAAGATAAAAATAACGCATGCAATTCAAATACGAAAATGAATGTAGAATTGGAAAATATTGTAAATTCCTTGACAAAATCCGTTATCGAAATGTGGAGTAATCCGGAGAAACTGTTGGAATACTCAAAAAATGCAAGAGAACATGCAAGAAAAACCCACGATAAAGAGAAAAATTTTGCAAAATTGCAGGAAATTTATGCAAAGATAGCGAAAAGCACGTCAGGCACAGAAAACAATGGAAATGCGGAAGACGATGTAGATACAAAAAATACAGGAAATGCCAGAAATACAGAAAATGCTAGAAAAACAGGAAATACAAGAAATATAGAAGGGGTGGTGACGGACAAATGACAGATCACTATCGCATGATATTTGTATCCAACTACTTTAATCATCACCAGCAACCTTTCTGCGATGCACTGTATGAGCTGCTGGACGGAAGCTTCCTATTCCTTCAGACCCAACCCATGGAAGAGGAACGGGTGAAGATGGGGTGGCAGGCACAGGAGAGACCATATGTGTCGGGATTGCACCGGACGGATGCAGATACCATCAGTGATACGGATACAAAATCGAATTTTAGTGTTGCTACCAGTGACGAAGCGTTACGGCTGATCCAGGAAGCTGACGTCGTGATCTTCGGCGGATGCGATGACGAGAGTTATATCCATGACCGCCTGACAGCCGGAAAGCCGGTGTTCCGTTACAATGAAAGAATGTATAAGGACGGTCAGTGGAAAGCCGTTTCCCCCAGAGGGCTGATGCAGAAGTACAAAGATCACACCAGATACCGCAAAGCGCCGGTATATTTCCTGTGTGCCGGAGCGTATGTGCCCTGCGATTACGCAATCATCCATGCTTATCCGGATAAAATGCTGCGTTTCGGTTATTTCCCGGAGACCAGAGCTTATGATGCCGGACAGCCTTTCGACCGCAAAAAGCCGGGCAGTATCCTGTGGGCGGCGCGTATGATCGACTGGAAGCATCCGGAACTGGCAGTGAAGACGGCAGCCTATCTGAAAAAAAGCCTGCTGGAGTTTCATATCAATATCATCGGCGGCGGAGAAATGGAAGAGGAGATGCGCCGGCTGGCACAGGAACTGGGCGTGACGGACGAAGTGACTTTTTTAGGTTACCGCAGCCCGGAAGAAGTGCGCAATGCGATGGAAGAGTCCCAGATCTATCTCGTCACCAGTGACCGCAAGGAAGGCTGGGGCGCGGTGGTCAATGAGGCCATGAACAGCGGCTGTGCCGTCGTGGCGGATCACATGACCGGCGCGGCACCTTACCTGATCCGTCAGGGAGAGAACGGTGTGATGTATCGCGACGGCTGCGAGGAAGAACTTTTCCGGACGGTAGAGGGACTGCTGAAAAATCCAGAAGAATGCAGGAGACTGGGAGAGGCGGCACAGCGCACCGTGGCAACGGAATGGAATGCGCAAACTGCCGCAGAACGACTGGTGAAATTGTGCGGAGAAATGCAGCTTTTCAAGGTAAATAAGTCGCCGGAAGCCGCGGCACCGGCATTGCCACAGTTATGGGATGATGGCCCCTGCTCCCCGGCACCGGTAATCCCGGAGAGACGGATGTATTCTGTGTGTATGCAAGCCGATACATGATTCCTTACAGAAAATCATGTATTTGTTTATCGAAAGAATAAATTCACATTGTAAGGTCTGCTGAATGACAGAAATATTTATGGGATTTTTATTGGATTATATAGGAGTTAGAAAGAAAGCTATAAAATTTTGCAAAAAGAAAAGAGGAACCCCGTGAGTAACGAAGCCAATACCCCCCTGATCAGCATCATCGTGCCGGTCTACAATATCATACCGTACCTGCCCCGGTGCGTGGAAAGCTTGCAGAGACAGACTTACCGCAATCTGGAGATCCTGCTCATCGATGACGGCTCCACCGACGATACCCCTGCACTGTGTGACAGACTGGCGGAGAGCGATGAGCGGATCCGGGTATTCCATAAAGAGAACGGCGGTCCTTCCTCCGCCCGTAATTTCGGTCTGGCGCAGGCGCAGGGAGATTATGTCGGCTTCGTGGACAGCGACGACTATGTAGATGCCGATATGTACGAACGCCTGTATCGGGCAATTGCCGAGACCGGCATGCCGATCGCCCAGGTAGGCAGAGATGAGATCGACAAAGACGGCAACATCCTGCCGAATATCTGCGAACCTGTTTCTAAGCAGCAGATCATTCCGGCGCAGGATTTTATGAAAGAACTGCTCATGCACAGAGGAGACTGCTCTTTTTGCACCAAGCTGCTCAGGAAAGACTTGTTCCGGGTAGAAAACTTCCCGGAGGGTGCGCTCAATGAGGACTTCCATTTGCTGGTGAAGATGCTGACGCGCAGCGGCAACGGCAGTAACTGCGGCATCGAAGGCTCAGAGCCTACCGCAGTCCCCGGCATCGTATGCATCCCGGGGCAGGCTTACCACGTGTTTTACCGCCCGGACAGCAATACCCGGGACAAGAACCGTTTCTCCCGTGTGTTTGCGGACAATATTGACAACGCCGATATGGTACTTGATCTGGTACAGCGCACCTGGCCGGAGCAAACGGAATTAGCACAGATTGCGTTCCGTTTCGGCATTTTCCAACGACTGGACTATATGCTGCACATCCCCATCGCACAGATGACGGCAGACAATACCTTTTATCGAAACGTGGTAAAAAGTCTGCGGCGAGGATGGTGGCGAGCGATGAAAAATCCGTATCTGACGAAAAAGAACAAGTGTTATCATACATTATTTGCCATTGCGCCCAGGGGAATCCGGGTGCTGCACAGAAAAATCAAACGAATAGAAAACAACTAGGGACCATCCGGGGATGCTGGGTGGAGAGTAACGGTTGTGTAAAAGTACTTATGAAGAAGGGATACAGAGCAGAAAATGAAACTTTCAGAGAAATGGAACGCAAAACTGACGGAACGCAACAAACTAATACTGATCAACATTGTATGCATACTGGCACTGGCGGTGATCCTGTGGCCGCTTTTGATAATCGCAAAATACGATTATCCGTCAGCGGACGACTGGTCGTTTGGCGTAAATATGTATCGGGCAATGCAGGCGGGAGAAGGACTGCGTGGCGTATTCCACGCTATTTATCAGACACTGTCGCAAAATGCGTGGGAAGCCAGATTCTCGATTTTGATTCTGTCAGCGTTACAGCCGGCGGCATTCGGAGAACATTTTTACCGTATTACTCCGTATCTGATGATTGGTTCCGTCGTATTTTCCCAGTTGTTGTTTCTCGGAGAATGTATCAAGGATCCGAAGAAGGAGAACAGATGGCTCGTTCTGCCAATCGGTATTCCGGTGGCGATTCTCCAAGTTCTTTATTGTCCCTGCCCGGAGGAAAGCTTTTATTGGTACAACGGATCTGTGAACTATACTTTTGTGTATAGCCTGTCACTGATTTTGCTGACACTGTATCTCGAAATCGGGATCCGCGAGATAGGCAGAGTTAAGAGGATTTTGTTTACTGTTCTGGCATGCCTGCTCGCAATCTTGATCGGCGGTAATAATTTTGCAACCAGTGTATCTACCATGTGCCTGCTGCTGTGCCTGCAGATCGTTTTCCTCATCTGCCGCAAGGATGCATTTCGCAGAACCTGGCTCATAACATTACTGGAGACCCTCAGCGTAATAAAATGCGTCACTTCTCCGCTGACAGCGACCAGGCTGAACGGCAATTTCGGCGGCAGTGTGGCAAATACACCGATCATGGCGATCCTGTTGTCCTTCGAGAGAACCTTTCTAAATATTATCAGTTGGACGAACCTTAAAACGTTGCTTGTACTGTTACTGATTCTTCCTTTCCTATGGAAGGCGGTGAGAAAAATGCAGTACACGTTCCGCCTGCCCGGCCTGTTCACAGCACTTTCCTTTGGCGTGTATGCTTCCCAGGCGACGGCTACAATCTATGTCGACGGCACCATGGGCGGCGGCAGACAGGGGGCAATCCTCTGGTATTTCTATGTGCTGTGGATGGTAGCGAACGTGATGTATTGGTGTGGTTGGATTGCAAAGCGCGATACGATAGTCAAAAAAGCGGAGAAAACTGAAAAATACCTCCTGCGTTACTGCACCGTAACCGGAATCCTTCTGGCGGCAGCAGTCCTCTTCGGAAACGTACAGAGCACTACCAGCTACCGTGCGTACCGCATGTGGAGAAACGGCTGGGCACAGGCCTACGGTGCCGGCTGGGAGGAACGCCTGAAGGTATTGAAAGATGATTCCGTGAAAAATCCGGTATTTACGCCGTTGAATTATGTGGAACTGCTTATGTATACGGATCTTCAGCCGGAAGGTGGGTATACCTGGGTCAATGGTGCCTGCGCAGAATATTATGGCAAAGAATCTGTGACAGTGGTCGCACCGGGGCAGTCACAATAAAAGCTTGTACTTATAGGCAAAATTGATTAAAATAAGGTTGCGGCAATGATTGAGAAAAAAGATAACGAAGAGGTTAGAATACATGGAACTTACAATAAAGGGGAAGACAATTTCTATCTGGAGCAAAAAGAGAATACTATATACGATCTGTTTCTTCCTGTTCTGCCTGATTGATCAGAGAACCAAAACAGGCTCCGGTAAGGACGGTGCCATTGAAGTCTTTCGCAATCTGACCGGTGTGGTGATGGCGCTCATTATCTTCTCACATTACAAATGGGAAGAAATCGCGCCCCGTAAGCTGCCATATCTGCTCTGGACAGTGATTGGTGTGGCAGTGGGCGCAGTATATGTGATACTGGGACAGCCGTTACAGTATTTTGCGAATGGTCGTTTCGTAGCGGCACTGGATGTTTTGCTGTTTGGCTACATTCTGATTCATACTTTTATCAGTGCTGTCATAGACAAAAAGCGTCCGCAAATCGACAAAAAGCTCATGAGTTTTTGGACGGTAATGATGCTTCTGATGATTTTCTCCAGAAGTGATTATATCTGGCCGTTTTGCTATTTTGTGATGTTTGGATGCTTTTATCTGACCGATTTTACAAAAGAAGAGCGGGAAGATCTGTTTCAGGGAGGATTAAATGGCATCATCCTGTCATTGTTTGCTTTTCAGGGATATTGCTGTATCTTCCGACCGTATGATCTTGTCCGATATACGGGTATTTATAACAATTCGAATATTAATGCATTATACTATGTTGTTGTCCTGGTAGCAATATTTACCAAGATTCTCTATGTAACCGGCAAACAGGCACATAAGTGTTGGAGAATCTTTTACTGGCTGGGAGCCGGAGTTGTGTACGCTTTTTTGTTTATGACAATCGGGCGTACCGCATGGCTGGTTTCTTTGTTATTGGGGCTGATCTTTCTGGCATTTTATTGTGGGAGACATCATTTAAAAAAATTTATCACGAGTGGGTTGACATTGCTGCTATGTTTTCTGTTGATGTTCCCGGTGACCTTTGGATTGACCAGATATCTGCCACCGGTATTCCATCATCCCGTGTGGTTCTGGGGAGAATGGAGCGAACAGAGAGTGCATTCCTGGGATCCCTGGAATTCAGAAAAATATGTGGACATCGATGAGGTGATTAAAAATGCTGTGGGAAGGACGACGGAGATCACCGATAAGCTATTGGGGGAGTCCCCGTTTGTATTGCATGCAGTGGCACAGGAATCCTTGAAAGAAGAACCGGTTTTAAAGACAGAAGCAGAATATTATTCGGCGCTTCTGGTGAGAAAGACAATCTATACCCATTATCTGTCAGAATTAAACTTGTGGGGACATACCCGGGATGACCAGGGATTTCAGCTTGGACCGTATTACTGGGTGGGACATGCACACAATATTTTCCTGCAGTATGCAACAGACTTCGGCGTGCCTATGGCGATTGTGTTTCTGGTACTGATAATTGCTGCCTGCGCAAAACTGTTGAAGGAGAGCAGAAACAGCAAAAATGTTGCAGCAATGTCCGCATTCCTGTTTGTGCTGATTCCCGTGACCTTCGGTATGCTGGAGTACTCCTGGGGAGTGGGCAGTCTGACGATCACCATGATGTTCCTCGCATGGAGAAAGGCAATTTGTGATGGAGAATAAATACAATCCAAGAGTTCCGCTGCAACGGATCGCAGCACTGGTGATCATGGACATGATGTCCATTTTACTGGTGTCGTTTGCAGCGTTATATATTCGATACGATTTTTCGTTTCAGGATATTGATCCTATGTTTTTCAAACACTGCGAGAATCTGTTGCTTCCGAATATCATAGGAACCTTACTTTTTTTTGTGATATGGAAGCTGTATCGCAGTGTCTGGCGTTATGCCAGTGCCAACGAACTGGTCAATATCGTAGGTGCCACTGCCTGTGCATCTATAGCACAGTTTATCTATTGTAAGTTCACAGACAACCGGATGCCACGCAGCTATTCGGTATTGTATTTCTTCCTGCTGACACTGGCAATCAGCTGTATCCGTTTCGGGTACCGGATCCTGCGCATTATCAACAACAAGCGCCTGAATCTGGTAGGAAGGGATCACTGTGCCAATGTCATGATCATCGGTGCCGGCGCCGGAGGAGACATGATCCTCAAAGAGATCGAGAACAGCCGCTACTTAAGCATGCGTGCCAAATGTATCATCGACGATCAGCCGGGCTGCCATGGCAAACTGATGCGTGGTGTGCCAATCGTAGGCGGGCGGGAAAGCATTCTGGATGCCGTAGGGCAGTACAGCATTGATGAAATCATTTTTGCCATTCCCTCTGCCAGTGTACAGACGAGAAAAGAGATCCTGGACATCTGTAAAGAGTCCGGCTGTAAATTGCGTACCATCCCCGGTACTTACCAGCTCATCAACGGAGATGTCTCCGTATCCAATCTGAAAGAAGTGGATATCGAAGACCTGTTGGGCAGAGAACCGATCCGGATCAATACCGAAGAAGTGCTGGATCACGTCAGCGGCAAAGTCATCCTCGTCACCGGAGGCGGCGGCTCCATCGGCAGTGAACTGTGCCGGCAGATCGCGGCACACCATCCGAAACAGCTGATTATCCTGGATATCTATGAAAATAATGCTTATGATATCCAACAGGAGCTGCTTCGCAAGTATCCGGAACTGAATCTTGCGGTGCTCATCGCTTCTGTGAGAAATGAAGAGCGCATCGACAGCATCTTCGAGACTTATCGCCCTAACATCGTATATCATGCGGCAGCGCATAAACACGTTCCCCTGATGGAGGACAGCCCTCACGAGGCGATTAAAAATAACGTATTCGGCACCTATAAGGTGGCACAGGCGGCAGACCGCTACGGTACAGACAAGTTCGTCCTGATCTCTA
Source organism: uncultured Acetatifactor sp. (assembly GCA_934394665.1). Lineage (GTDB taxonomy): Bacteria > Bacillota > Clostridia > Lachnospirales > Lachnospiraceae > Acetatifactor. Next base: position 26,265 of record CAKRRS010000013.1, read on the forward strand.
CAGACAAAGCGGTGAATCCCACGAATATCATGGGCGCGTCCAAGCGCCTGTGCGAGATGCTGATCCAAACCATGAACTGCAGTTCCCGTACGAATTACGTAGCCGTCCGGTTCGGTAATGTACTGGGCAGTAACGGCAGCGTGATTCCGCTGTTTAAAAAACAGATTGCCGAAGGCGGTCCCGTGACAGTCACTCATCCGGACATCATCCGCTATTTCATGACGATTCCGGAGGCGGTATCTCTGGTACTGCAGGCAGGTGCCTATGCGAAAGGCGGCGAGATCTTCGTCCTGGATATGGGAGAACCTGTGAAGATCCTCGATCTGGCGACGAACCTGATCAAGCTGTCCGGTTACCGTGTCGGAGAAGATATTGAGATCAAATTCACCGGCCTGCGTCCCGGAGAAAAGATGTACGAAGAGCTTCTCATGAATGAAGAGGGCTTGAAGGAAACCGCGAACAAGATGATTTTCATCGGTAAACCGATCGAATTCGACGAAGAACAGTTCCGGGAGCAGTTGAAGGAACTGGAACAGGCTGCTGTGGATGAGACTTCGGATATCCGTGCGGAAGTGGAGAAGATCGTACCGACCTACCATCCGGTGTAGAGGATAAACGTAATGGGCAAACGTAAACGTAATCCGACAAGTCCAAAACAGTGATAAGTGATATGATAAGCGATATAGGAAAAGACAGAACAGTACGAAGCATTGAGCAATATGATAATTGACGAAATAAAAAGAAACGGATACGAGGGAGAAGCATTATGACCACAGCCACACAGACTGACAAGCACATACGCAGATACACACCGCTTAAGAGGACGCTGGACATCCTCTTGAGCGGCATAGGCATCCTTGTGCTGTCACCGATTCTCCTGATCCTGTGTATTGCCATCAAACTGGATTCCCCCGGACCGGTTCTCTTCAGACAAAAGCGTGTGGGCATCCACAAGACGCATTTCCAGATCTACAAATTCCGTACCATGCGCACGGATACCCCGAAGGATATGCCGACACACATGCTGAACAATCCGGAACAATACATTACACATACCGGCAGATTTTTACGTAAGACCAGTCTGGATGAACTTCCGCAGATCTTCAATATCTTCAAGGGAGATATGAGCATCGTGGGTCCCCGTCCGGCACTGTGGAACCAATATGACCTGATCGCGGAACGTGATAAATACGGTGCCAATGATATCCTCCCCGGGCTGACCGGCTGGGCACAGATCAACGGCAGAGACGAACTGGAGATTCCGGTGAAGGCAAAGTTGGACGGAGTTTATGTCAAAAAATACGGATTTGCTATGGATCTGCGCTGCTTTTTCGGTACCTTTGTGAGCGTATTGCGCCAGGATGGTGTTGTAGAGGGCGGCACGGGCAGTAGGAAGCGCAATGAGGAAAATAAATGAAAAAGATACTGATCTTAGGTGCCAATAGTTATATTGGCACCTCTTTTGAAAATTACATGCAGCAAAAATATCCGGACGATTATGAGATTCATACGACAAGCCTGCGCGGAGACGCCTGGCGGCAGGAAGACTGGAGCGGTTATGACAGCATCCTCAATGTCACGGGGAAAGCCCATGCGGATATCGCGCAGCTGTCGGAAGCACAGAAACAGGAATATTATGCGGTGAACTGTGACCTGGCGGTCGAGGCAGCGAAAAAAGCCATAGAGGACGGTGCGATGCAATACATCTACTTCAGCAGTATCATCGTCTACGGTGACAGCAGTAACAGCAGAAAGCCTGTCCGTATCACGGCACAGACGCCCCCCCATCCTTCCAATTTCTACGGCGACAGCAAATGGCAGGCAGAGCAGAAGCTGCAGGAATTGTTCCGGACTGCGGAGAAAACAACAAGGCATACACGGTTAGTGCTCTTACGTCTCCCTATGATCTACGGTCCCGGCTGCAAGGGCAATTATAAGACCCTGGTAAAGCTGGCACAAAAGCTTCCCCTGTTCCCGACCTATCATAATGAACGCAGCGTGCTTCATATCGATCATCTGGCGGAATACCTGCGGAATCTGGTCGAACGTGGGGAGAGCGGACTGTTCCTGCCACAGGACGATACCTGCCGCAGCACGCCGGATATGGTCTTCGAACTGGCGGAAGCTGCCGGGCGACGCATGTACCATGCGGCATGGATGAATCCTTTTGTACGATTGGCGTTTTACCTTCCGGGTAAGCCGGGAAGACTTGCAAGAAAAGCATTTGGTACGCTGGTAATCGATCATGAACTGAGTAAAAGCAGCCAAGGCAGCCAGTGCAACCAGAACGGTCATAAGCAAAAGCAGATATCCGCCGATCCCACCGTCAGTATCATCACCGTGACCTACAACAGCGAGAAAACCCTCCGGCACACCATTGAATCCGTGCTGGCGCAGACCTATGCAAAAATCGAATATTGGATCATCGACGGTGCCAGCAGCGACCATACCGTAGAGATTGCGGAATCCTACCGGGCTGAGCTTGAGGCAAAAGGCATTCGCTATCATATCCTCAGCGAGCCGGACAACGGCATCTATGATGCCATGAATAAGGGAATCCGCCATGCGACCGGAGAGATCATCGGTATCATCAACAGCGATGACTGGTACGAACTGGATGCAGTGCAGACCGTCGTAGAGACATTTCAAAACACCGGCTGCGACCTGATGTACGCTAACATCCGTATGTACAAAGCGGACGGCAGCAGCTTTGTCAAAAAAGCGAGGACGAGAAAATTCCAGACCTCCAGAGACTGGAACCATCCGACGACCTTTGTCCGTGCGGAATGCTATAAAAAATACCCTTTCCGCAAGCTGGGCATCCATGATGACTACGGATTTTTTCTCCAAATGCGGAAACAGGGGAAGAAAATCGTTACTGTGGATCGAGTACTGGCGGACTTCCACATGGGCGGCGCCAGTAATCACAAGGATCTGAAAGCTGCCAAAAAGCGGATCCGGGACAGATATCTGTACTGCTATCGTATCAATGGCTACAGCAGATGGTACCTGATCGAGTGCGTGGCAATCGAGGCGGCAAAATTTCTCCTGGGATAACCTGCCAACAGATCCTTCCGACCCGGAAACGGCAGGACAACCATAATTCAGTAAAACTATTTAGAGGCATATCGTAATGAAAATATTACAGATCAATTCCGTCTGCGGCGTTACAGGAACAGGACGTATCGTGACGAATCTCTATGACGCGGCACAAAAGCAGGGGCATGAGTGTATCATTGCTTACGGAGAACATAAATATCAGAACCACCCGGGAGACAGAAAAACGATAGAAATCGGAACGATGCGAGACTGTAACCTGCATGCGGCTGCTACGAGACTATGGGATGCCCAGGGGTTCGCCTCACGCAGAGCGACAGAGGAGTTTTTGAAAAAAGTAGATGAATATGCACCGGATATCGTACACCTGCACAACTTACATGGTTATTATCTTAATATTGATCTTCTGTTCCGTTATCTGAAACAGAAGCATCTGAAGGTGGTGTGGACATTACACGATTGCTGGTCTTTTACCGGTCATTGCGTTCATTTTCTGGAAGTAGGATGTGATAAATGGAAGACGGAATGTGGGCATTGTCCGTTGACGAGGCAATATCCCGCCAGTCTGTTTGTCGACCGGTCTGCCAGAAACTACCGTAGAAAAAAAGAATTGTTTACCGGAATAGAGGATATGACATTGCTTGTGCCCTCCCATTGGCTGGAAAGCCGGGTGAAACAGAGCTTTTTGCAGGAGTATCCGACGAAAGTGATTTATAACGGAATTGATTTGGATACCTATCACCCAACAGCCGGTAACTTTCGTGAAAAATACGGATTGCAGGACAAATTTATTGTACTCGGAGTCGCCAATGTATGGGTGGAAAGAAAAGGACTTGCCACGTTCCTAAAACTGGCGGAGCATCTGGGAACAACAGCGAAAATCGTACTGGTAGGGCTGACCCGGGAGCAGATTCAGGCTCTGCCGGAAGGTGTTCTGGGATTGCCGAGGACGGATACACCCACAGAACTGGCAGAGATTTACACAGCAGCTGACGTGTTCGTCAACCCCAGCAGAGAGGAGACCTTCGGCCTGACCGTGGCAGAAGCCATGGCTTGCGGTACCTGGCCAATCGTCTATGCAGATACCGCCTGCGCGGAAGTCGTGGAACATGGCAAAGGACAGATTGTGACAGGAGACCTGCCGGAATTAGAAGCAGCGATCCGTAACTGTATCCAACAAGGTGTCCCCGGGGATATTGCGCCTGCAGCTGCAGTTTTCTCCGGAGAACGCTTTGGTCGTGAGGTTGTGAATATCTACGAGCAAAAAGCAGGAAAAGAAAGATAGGAATTAAGGGATAGCATCATGAAAGTACTGTATATTACCAACATCCCCTCCCCTTATAAGGTGGATTACTATAATGAACTGGGAAAATATTGTGAACTCACGGCGCTGTTCGAGGCGGAGACTTCCACCGAACGCAGTGAGGAGTGGAAAAAATACCGTTTTGAGACTTTCGAAGGCATCATCCTGAAGGGAAAACGTGTAAGCGTAGATACCGCCTTCTGCCCGGAAATCGTGAAATATCTGCAAAAAGGAAGGTATGATATCGTGGTATTGACAGTGCTGGCATCCCCCACAGCGCTTCTGGCGGTACACACCCTGCGCCGCAGGAAAATCCCGTACTACTACGAGGGAGATGGTGGATTCGCCGGGGAAGCATCCGGCATCAAAGCGACCCTCAAGCGTTATCTCATCAGCACTGCCGGGAAATGCTTCAGCAGTTCCAACGAGTTCGACCGGTACTGTATCACCTACGGCGCAAAGCCGGAAAATCTCATCCGATATCCCTTCACCTCTGTGAAAAAGGCTGACTGCCTGACAGAGAGACTACCCGATGCAGAAAAACAGCGCAGAAAGCAGGAATTCGGCATCACGGAAAGCTGCGCTGTCATCTCCGTGGGACAATTCATTCCGAGGAAAGGAATGGATCTATTACTGGAATGCTGTAAAGATCTGCCGGAGCATGTGGGAGTCTATATCGTAGGCGGCACGCCACCGGCAGAATATCTGGAAATCTGTGAGAAATACCGGTTACAAAAGGTTCATTTCTTGGATTTCATGCCCAAAGACCGGCTGATGCGGTTGATGACGGCAATGGATCTCTTCGCCCTGTTTACCAGAGAAGATATCTGGGGACTGGTCATCAATGAGGCGATGGCGGCAGGACTGCCGGTGATCAGTACAGACCGCTGTATTGCGGCGTTGGAACTCATCCCGGGCAGGGGCACCTGTGAAAACGGGAAAGAAGACGCGGATGCGGGGATGATTGTAGAGAATGAGAACCTTGGACAGATGAAGGAAGCACTCCTGACACTGATACAATCCCCCGAGCTTCGGGAGAAGCTGTCGGAGAACGCAATCCATCGGATACAGAGCTATACGATAGAAACGATGGCAGCAGAACACGACAGAATATTTCAGAAACTGAGTGCAGAGCGTCGGGAGCTTAGGAATTAGAGCGATACAGAACTATCGGAAGCATAGGAATACAGGAACAAAGCATGAAACGAACACATAAATCGATCATCAACGTCATAGCCTCCGTCGGCACGAACGCCATCATCCTGATCACGGCGTTTATTGTCCAGAAAGCGCTGGTTGCTACTATGGGGGCAGATTATAACGGTATCAACGGACTATTTAGCAGCATTATCTCCATGATGTCACTGGCAGATCTGGGGATAGGGACCGCCATCATCTACCACATGTACCAGCCCGTGGCCGAGCGGAATACGGCAATGATCAACACCCTGCTGCATTTTTACAAAAAATGCTACATCGTGATCTCCGGCGTCGTCCTCGCCATTGGTGTCGTCGTGGGGCTGTTCCTGCCGATGCTGGTGGGAGATGTGGACATCCCGGACAGCATTTACCTGATTTATGTCCTGTTTCTCTTAGACTGCCTGTGCTCCTATTTCCTGGCGTATAAGAAATCATTGCTGTATGCGGATATGATGAATTATATCCCGGATACAATCTATTTCGTCACCTATCTGGTACAGAATGCACTGCAGGTCTATGTATTGATAGCGTTCCATAGTTTTATTCTCTTCCTCATCGTGAAGACGCTGGGGAAAATCGTATCCAATCTGCTGATCTCTGTGTATATCAGCAGAAAATATCCTTTTACCCGGGAAAAACAGGTCGGCCCGGTACCGGAGGAGATCAAATCCGATATCGTGACCAAGGTGAAGGGACTGTTGTGCCACAAGCTGGGAAAGATGCTCGTCACCGGCAGTGACAGCATCGTGATCACAGGTGTCCTGGGACTGGGCGTCATGAACCTCTATACGAATTACCACCTGATCATCGGCGGAATTACTGCATTGTTAAACCGGATCTTCGAGACACTGACCAACAGTGTGGGCAACTTTTTGCTCGACAGCAGCAAAGAGCGCAACCGCGAGGTCTACCGGAAGATCGATTTCCTCAACTTCTGGTGCTTCGGATGCGTGGCAGTGGGCATGTATGCCGTGCTGCAGCCAATGGTCACCCTGTGGCTGGGGGAAGACTTCCTGTTCGACAAGACCGTGCTGTTCGTCCTCGTCGTGAACTTCTACATGGAAGGCATGCGGGCGAGCGTCAATACCTTCAAAGAGGCAGCAGGCATCTTTCATGAAGACCGCAGAATCCCATTGGTGGAAGCTGCCTTGAACCTGACCGTGTCCATTGTGCTGGCAAAGCTTATGGGGGCAGCAGGCGTATTCCTCGGCACCATCTTAAGCAGCCTCGTCGTCTACCTCTACAGCTATCCGAAATACGTGTGCAAGCCACTCTTTGGCATGCACTATAGTCAATATGTGGGACAGACCCTCAGACACCTGCTGGTGCTCCTGGCGATCCTGGGTGTGACGGAAGTATGCATCCGGCCCATGGCGGGCTGGAATCCCTGGCTCCGGATCCTGACAGGCGGCGTGGCGGCGGTCCTTGTCTTTCATGCAGTATTTTTACTGCTCTATGGGAAAAGTGACGAAATGAAATATTATGTGGGACTGGTGAAGAGTAAATTTTTGAGGTGATTATTTATCTGTGATGTCTGGAAGCAGCAGATTTTCTTGAGAAGCCAAAATGGATATGATACAATAAAAAATACCCAATAGGAAGCCAATGAGACAAGGAGGTGCATGGAATGCCTGCAGTACCGGTGGAACACTATCCACAGCTGCTGTCCGCAGTGATGCAAAGCGAAAAAATCGTATATTTATGCGGCGCAGGGGCATCCATGTCTCTGGGAGAGCATCAACTGAGCTGGACTAAGTGGCTCCTGGCAGGGAAGGCGTATCTGACGGAAACGGAACAGACCGAACTGGAACAGAGGATAGGTGACTGGACAACCGCAGAACTGATCGATGCGGCAACCTATCTGCTCGCCGGATTAAAGGCGTCGGGGAACTATCAAGACTTCATGGACCGGACGATTGCATCGGTACACCCGGTCAACAAAACCTTCTGCGAAGCACTGCAAAAAATCTGGCGCGCAGGAGATCTGATCACCACAACCAATTATGATATGCAGATCGAGGAAGCGGTAGGCGGCGCCGGTATCTCCTATACGACACCGGCGGATATCCTGTCCGTAATCCGCGCAAAAAGCGCAAACAAAGTGATTCACCTGCACGGACGCTATGACAGAGAAAGCGGTGCGGATGACATCATTGCGGACGGACCGCAGTACCAGAGCATTCTGGATAACAGCGGCGCGCAGTTTATACAGAATCTCCTCAGCACCTACCCCATTGTGATCGTCGGCTGCGGCGGAACCGTGGAAGATCCGAACCTGGCGGGATTCTTATCGTTTACGGCGGAGAAGCTGGGGACATCCGATATCCCCTATTTTTACCTGATGAAAAAGGGCGATACGGCACCACCATTGCCGGGGAATGCAGTGATCCTATTCTATGGAGACGACTATACAGATCTCCCGGAATTCTTGCAGGAGCTCTCGCTGCTACGATTACAGCAAAGAGTGGGATTAAGACCACTGGTTTCTGTAAATCCTTATCAGGAGCGCAAACCGGTGACATCTGCGTTCGGAAGAATGCATTTCGCCAACGGATTTCTGAAATTTACCGGCAGAGAGACCGAACTGGCAGCCCTGAACCGGTTCCTGAAAGAGGAACCGGACTTCCTGTGGTGGACGATCCTGGGAGAAGGCGGTATGGGAAAAAGCCGTCTTGCGTTGGAATGGCTGCGAAAGCTCCCGGCGCACTGGTTTGGATACTTTGCCAAAAAGAATGCGGATGCCGTGTGTGACTTCCCACCGTTCACAGATACGGTAGTCATATTTGATTACGTACTGGGACAGGAACAGCCATGCGCGGAGACCATTGCTGCGTATCTGGAAAGCTTCGCAAATACGCCGTATAAACTCAGGATGCTTCTGCTGGAACGGCGGGAACAAACCACAGAAGACGACTGGCTGTTGCGTATGAAACGGGCGATGCCTTCCGGGGCAAGACTGGAATTCGAAGCCGGTAGCTACAGGGAACAACCCTTATCTCTGGGCGCACTGGGAGAACAGGATACACTGGAATATACGGAGAATTATCTGGAGAACTATCTCCCCCTGCTTAAGACAACCGCATTTATCACAGACTGCCGCAACCACAGGCGAAGAACAGCAGAAGAGATCCAAAAGACTTACCATGATTCCATGGCACCGGATTGCGACCGCCCCCTGTATCTGAGCATCTATATTGAAGTATGGCTCAGCAAGGAGGGACACTTTCGGTTGAATTCCACGGAAGAGCTTCTGTCGGAATACCTGAACAAGGAGAAGAAACGCTGGAGTGTACAGCTGGGACGGGAAGACCTGGTGGATTCTTATCTGCGCATCCTGGCGGTGGCATGTGCGATCGACAGCTTCAACCTGACGGACCGGCACGGAGATGACTATCTGGATGAAGACTGCCGGAAGCTGATCCGATATTTCGATGAGCAAAGCGCCCGTCCCGGGGCGGAGAACCTGTTCCGGGAATTGTATACACGGATGGATACCTTGATAGAAAACGGAGACGATACAGAGGACTCCGTAATGGAACTATTGCGTGATCCGGAGAAACTGGAACGAAAAGGGAAGATAGAAGCGGCAGAGATGGTCCGGAGCTTAGGCGGAGAAGCGCGATTCGGGTATATGGCAAGCTATGTCAAACTGGATGCCAATCTGGACGAAATGTATCTCTGGATGCTCGTCAATGCGGGAATCGCCACACCGGAGCAGGAGCAAAGGGCGCAGGAGCTCCATGAAGCCGAGCAGAAAAGAGTCGCGGCATTACCGCAGCATGCATGGATCGTGGAGCCGGTGTTCCCGGATATTATCAGAGAATATATCGTATCGTATGCTATCAATGAAAGAGATATCGAACGGTTCGCCAGACTGGCAAGAGCGAATTCCGTGATGGGACTGGCGCATTTCATTGCACTGGCACTGGAAGACTGGCCGGACAATCAGAAGCTGCAGAAGCTGGCGGTCACACCGCCGTCGGAGGTGCTGAACTATTTTGAATATTATGTGGGACTATTGCCGAATCTACGGGCGGTGAAAGACCTGTGGGCAGTAGAGGAAGCTTTACTGCAGAGCGAACCGTTATATGCCGGGCATGCATTGGAAGTATGGAGAAGGATCGCGATTACACTGACGGAACGGGGAGATATGGAACGACTGTATGAGAGCAGCGTACGATTCCTGACCTATCTGCGGAAAACGGCGAAAAAGAGAACCATTACCAAAGAGGCAGTGGATGTCATGGAAGCATATTGTGTAGGATTGCACAATGCGGAAGAAGTGGAGAAATACAGCAGGCTGTTAGAACAGTGCAGTGAATTCGCCAAGGAACTGCGTGAACTTCCGGAGATCGGCGAATTCTGCTGCAGCAACTATGCAAATTTGCAGCATCTGAAATTGTACGAAGACCGGAAAGCGGATCTGCAGCCGGAATGGGAACGGATCGCGGAACTTCTCCGACAGTGGGAGTATCCGGAGAACCTGTGTCGGTTATCTCTGGCAACGGCACAGGGGGCAATCCGGTATCTGGTGAAGAAACAGGATCTCTCAGGGTTGCAATATCTGCAAAGCCTGACCCATACGATATATGGGAAAACAAACCTCTGTGAGGCAGCGGAAGCAGAGAGCCTGTGCATCGCCAATCTCGTAGCATTCCGGAAGAAAGCGGATCCAGAACAATACGAGATCATACAACAGTACCAAAAGGAATTCCCACAATCCAAGGCAATCCAAATGTCCTATGTCAGCGTAAGCGACCTATTTTATGCCCAAACGGCGGATTACAAGAAAGTACCGGATGCTGTGCTGCGTCTCGCTAAGGAATGGGCAGAACGGTATCCGGAAGACATACAGTTCCCGGAGAGATATTTCGGACTGCTGCTGTCCGGACTGTTCTACGCGCGAGCACATGATCTCAGAAATGAGCAGAGGAGACTGTTCCGGGAGCTGAAGCGGATCGCTGAAAACACGGATGATTCGGAGTATGAAGAGCGAAGCCAGATGTTAGAAATAGTGCACAGCTTACAGGCACTTTATGGCTATCGCTGACAATATGCCCGGAATATCGGTAAACAGGAAGGAAAATCATATGCTGGAATTACGAAAAAAACTGAGTAACTATCAGGAAGTCTTCTATCTGCTGTTCCTGCTCCCTATGACGGGCATGTCCTCTATGGGAATTAATTCCGATGACAGGATCTATCTCTACGTATTTGCTGTGGCAATGTTGTTTTTATTACTTAAAATGGCGGTGACGGATTTTACCTGGAGAGAAATCCTGGTCATGGCAGTGCTGACCCTATTATTCGGTGTGAATTTCCTGCGCAACGGCGAGAAGACGCTGATCCTGACCGTAATGGCAATCTTCGGGGCGAAGAACGTGGATCTCGATAAAGTCATGAAATATGCACTGTGGGAGAAAGCGGTGCTGACTGTGGGGACGCTGACGTTGGCGGCGACTGGGGTGATAGAGAATGAAATAGTTTCAGTGCCTAAAAATTGGAAAATAGTTGAACTGCCGTGTTATGGATATTATCAACCTAATATGGCATTTGCAAATATTTTTGTAGTATTGCTATTGATAATTTTGATTTACAGAGACAAACTTAGATGGTACAGCTATATTATAGGTACAGGAATAATGTTTGTAGCCTACCAAATATTTATGTGTAGAACAGGAATTTTAATGTGGATACTACTGTGTCTTATGATTTTTGGCTATGCATTATTTAGGTATTTTCATCTAGAAAAAGAATATTTATCTTTGCTTTTGCTGTTGCCTGTCGTACTTGTAGGGGTAACGTTAATTCTTCCGCCAATAGCACAGAATAATTTTGAGTTAGCTGTATGGTTTAATAAAATATTTACAGGACGTATAGATCATATCAATCAAGTGTATGGGCAGATTTGGAAATTGTTGCTAGGACATGTTCCCAAGGAAGCTTTTGATAATATGTATTTTACTACATTATATAACTATGGATGGATTCTTTTTACATTCAGTTTGGTTGCATACATTATTGGAATGTGGTATTGTATCAAAAAGGATCAAGATTATAATGTGATAGGTCTTGGGATTATGTCAGTATACGGTTTTATGGAACTATTACCGCTTAGCATATTGTGGAATTTGCCATTATTGTATCTTTCACAGATTTTGTTTCAGGGGAAAAAATTGAGGAATGAACAATTACAATAAAAAATATCAGATCATAGAAAGCTATGGACTGTTTCTACTAGATGTTATTTGCATTACGATATCTTATGCATTAGCGTATATGATACGATTTCGAGAAGAAACATCACCATTAGGTAATCGAGAAATTGCGCAAATTTATTTGCCATTTCTTTTGATTTGTATGTTGAATAACTTTTTTACCAATGAATATAAACATTTTTTCCAGAGAGGCTATTATTATGAATTACTGCGAGTAATACGTTACAATGTAATCCTGTTCTTGGCAACGGGGGCGTATATCTATGCATTTAGATTGGAATTGGAATTTTCTAGATTATTGTTAGGTTATTTCGTTGTTATCAATACTGTAGTTACTTACTTAGTGCGAATCGCGTTTAAAAACTATATGCGCAGATATTATAGTAAGAGCCGCAACAGCGATAAGGTTATGATTGTGACGACTGAAACGGAAGCGGAACATGTCATGGAACAGATTGCAAAGGATGCTGCGTGGAGTTATGAGGTTAATTCCATCGCTTTGATTGATTCAGAACATGTAGGCGAGAGCATCCACGGGATTCCTATCGTGGCGAAAGAAGAAAATGTCATTGATATTGCAAGACAGAGTGCAGTAGACGTGGTACTGCTCTATTGTCCTTATATGGACAATCGGAAACTGGAACTTTTAGTGCAGTCATTCTTGGCAATGGGTGTAGTTTGTCACAACTGTGTGGAGCAGTTTGGGTTCGAAATTCCATGCAGAAGTGTAGGAAAATTTGCAGGAATGCCGGTGATGACTTATGTCATGACGGAGATGGACTACCGCCGAATGATGATCAAAAGATTGGTAGATATTGTGGGCGGAAGTGTGGGCGTAATAATTACGTTACTGCTTACTCCTTTTGTAGCATTGGCAATCAAATTTGAATCAAAAGGACCTGTATTCTTCTCTCAAGTACGCATTGGAAGGAACGGCAGGAGATTCAAGATGTACAAGTTTCGTTCCATGTATATTGATGCAGAAGAACGAAAAAAAGAGCTGATGGAGCAGAACGAAGTAAAGGGACTGATGTTCAAGATGGACAATGATCCAAGAATTACTAAAGTGGGACGATTTATAAGAAAAACTAGTATAGATGAATTACCTCAGTTTTTTAATGTACTAAAAGGAGATATGAGTCTTGTGGGAACAAGACCACCGACAGTAGACGAATTTGAGCAGTATAATATTTATTATCGAAGAAGACTTAGTATTACCCCTGGCTTAACTGGAATGTGGCAGGTTAGTGGGAGAAGTGATATTAAGGATTTTGATGATGTTGTAAAACTGGATTTAAAATATATTGATGAATGGTCTTTACGGCAAGATTTTAAAATTATATTACAAACAGTAGTGGTTGTATTGTTTGGCAAAGGTTCAAAATAGAAAAATAGGGAGAGATTCTGCAAAGAGTTTCTATGAAACGGGATAAGTTTTTAACATTCTACAATAGAATAGCAGATTCAGTATACTAAAAAATATGTGTGATACTAAGTTTGAACATAAGGTAAATAAACAATTGATACCAGTATGCCCAATAATGGGAGTGGATATTGCTGCGATTAATATGGAATGGCTTTTACAATTTACGGAAGAAAATATCAGAGAGTTATCTGGTGACTATATGTGTGTGTCCAATGTACATACAACAGTAATGGCATATGAGAATAGTATGTATCGAAATATTCAAAACGGTGGGATTATGGCAATCCCTGATGGAGGACCACTTTCATCAGTTGGAAAAAGGCGTGGATATCGAGAGATGCAGCGAACAACAGGACCTTCTTATATGGAGATTATTTTAAGTAAATCTAAGGAAAAAGGCTATAAACATTTCTTTTATGGATCTACAGAGAATACATTAGAAAAACTGAAGGAAGAACTACTGAAAAAATATTCAAATGCTCAAATTGTTGGTATGTACAGTCCACCATTTAGAAAACTAACTCAAGCAGAAGATGAGAAAATTATTGAGATGATAAATGCTAGTGGTGCTGATTTTATATGGGTTGGTCTAGGAGCACCAAAGCAAGAGCAATGGATGGCAGAACATCAGGGCAAGGTAAAAGGTTTTATGGTAGGAGTTGGCGCTGCATTCGATTATATGGCTCAAAATATTAAAAGAGCACCGGAATGGATGCAAAACATGAATTTGGAGTGGCTATATAGATTAATGCAGGATCCCAAGAGGCTTTTTACAAGATATCTTAAAACAAATTTTAAATTCATTTGGTGTATATTAAAGGGGAGATAATGACAGATAAAAAAAATATACTTTTGGTTCATAATTATTATCAACTTCCAGGTGGAGAAGACACTGTAGTGAATAATGAAAAGAAGATGCTTGAAAATCACGGATATAATGTTTTTCTTTATACCCGTGATAACAAGGAACTGCAAGGGATAAGTTTGATAGGAAAAATTTCTTTTGCAATAAATTTTCTGTTTAATTTTCGTACATTTGTGGAAGTAAGAAAAATTATAAAACAATGTAATATTGATTTGGTTCATGTTCATAATACATTAAGTCTAGTAAGTCCCTCCGTTTATTATGCTGCATTATCAAAAAAAATCCCTGTTGTTAAGACAATACATAATTTTAGGCTTGTTTGTCCTAATGCACTTTTTTATAGGGATGGTAATATATGTGAAGATTGTATTACAAAAGGACTACATAGTGCGATAAAGCATAAATGCTATAGAAATAGTAGAATACAGACGATTGCATGTGTGCTAAACTTGAAAATTCATAGATTCTTAGGAATATATAAAAAGTTGAATTATATTTGTTTGACAGAGTTTAATAGAAAAAAATTATTGAGCGTAAAGGGTATTAGTCCCAATAATGTATACATAAAACCCAATTTTACAAAAGCAAATGATAGATATATGCCACTGAGAGAGCGTATGAAAAAATTTATATATGTCGGAAGAATTGAGAAAATAAAAGGAATTGACATTTTACTCAATGCATGGTGTCAGCTTGAAGATAAAACAATAGAATTATTAATGTATGGGACAGGACCAGAACAAGATTGGTGCGAAGAATTTATTAAAGAAAATCATTTGAATATAAAAATGATGGGATATATTGACAATGATAAAATTAAAGATCAATTAGCTGAAAGTATCGCTTTAATATTTCCGTCAAAACTGTATGAAGGATTTCCAATGGTAATCACAGAAGCTTTTTCGGTAGGAACTCCTGTTATTGCTAGCAAAATAGGAAATGCTAAATATATAGTAGACAATGGTGTTAATGGAATATTGTATGAGACAGACAACCACATGGAACTGGCAAACATTGTACAATACTATGGGAATATAGTCACTGAAGAGATGTGCCTGGCAGCAAAAGAAAAATATAAGAATTGCTATTCTATGGAATCTAACTACAAAATTTTAAATGATATATATAACAATGTTATACGAGGAAATATAATAAATGAAAATAGTTTATGATAAGAATGCTGTAACATTATTGTTTAAGCTTACCATATTATATATGATATTGGGGACTTCAGGAAGCGTTAAATATGCTATATCGTTTATTATTTTTGCTGCATTTTTTTTTTCAAAAGGAAAGGTATATATTAATAGGACTAAATGGAAATTTTTAATTCCGATAGTTACATTATTGATAATAGGCATATTACAATTAGTATTTATAGAGGATATAAACTTAAAATTTTTTTTAAAACGTTTATTTTTAATGTGTTATCCCATGATATTAGGACTATTCATATTTGAAGTTGAGTCGCAATATAGCACTGAAACATTTATGAATATGCAATTTGTGGCGATTTGTATAACACAGATTTTAACGATAGGCTTTTCTGCAAATGATCTAATGGAATCACAGTATGCATTCATTTTTGGAGCATACACTATATATTACTTATATATTAAAAAGAAAAAAATGTTATTTTTTTCTTTTTTAATGCTTGTTATTGCTAACAAGAGAATAGCATTGGCAGGAGCAATAATATGTTTATTTATTTTAATCATTTATGATTTAGGGATACTCATACACAAAAAATATATTGATAAAATGATAGCAGTGGTAAGTCTTATTGCGACATATATATATATATATGCATGTAAGACTTATATTATCGAAGATGTATTTCGTAAACTTCATATCAATACAAATGGTCGAATTGATACTTGGAGAAATTTTAGGGATATATATTATATATCCCCCATTTTCAGAGGAGCTGGAATAGGAAAAGTAGGAATGGTGTTAAATCAATTAAATATTCCAACATTTGAAATGTTGCACAATGACATTCTTACTTATTATATTGAAATAGGTTTCATTGGATTTGGAATATTTTTAGTAAGTCTATTTAACATGGGACAGGCTTGCAGCGAAAACAGAAAAAGGCTGGTAATAACATTAATTATAGTATATACATTGATTAACTATTGCACTGATAATATCAGTATATATATTAACTATTGGACGCCGTTAAGTGTAATGATATTGTCTATTATAAATGCAAATATGAAAGGGGAAAAAGCTAATTCATATAAGCTGGAAAGAGTATGAAGAAGAAAATTTTAATATTTCACAATACAATAGCCCCTTACAGAATAAAATTTTTTAATCAGCTTTCTGAAAAATTTGATGCTAAAATATGCTTGTATTATGAAAATTTGAAGGACCAAAAATTTAATTATGACGATATTAGACGGCAATTTGATTTTTACCCTGATTATTTAGATGGCCATATTAAAGTGTTAAGTCGGGAAATTTATACAGGGCATGTAAAGAGAATAAAAAAATATAGACCAGATATAGTAATGGTTCCAGAATATGGTGAGGCGTTATGGTGTGCTGTTTTATTAAAAATAATAATGGGATACCAATATAAAATAGTGACAATATGTGATGATAGTCTGGATTATGCAGTGAACTGCAAAGGAATGAGGAAAAAATCACGCCAGATGGCAGTTAAATTTCTGGATGGAATAATATTGTGCAATGATGAAGCTAAACAGTGGTATGATCAGCACTATGATGTAAATACTTTTACATTTCCGATAATTCAGGATGAGTGTGATTATCGATTTAATATAGATAATATAATAACAAATGCAGAAAAAATTAGAATAGAATATAATCTTACGGGTAAAAGAGCATTTTTGTATGTGGGAAGGATAGCACCAGAAAAAAATCTCGAATACCTTGTGGCTTCATTTATTGAGTATCATAAAAAGTACCCGGAAAATATGTTGCTAATAGTAGGAGGAGCAATAGAATCATGTAGACAATATTTAGACGAAATTCAGAATATTATACACAGTAATCATGCGGCAGATTATATTAAATGTGTGGGGCGTAAAGAAGGAGACGAATTAAAGAGCTGGTACGCAGTAGGGCAAATCTTTGTATTGCCGAGCAAGTCAGAACCATTTGGAACAGTCGTTAATGAAGCGTTAATTATGGGCGAATATGTTATGGTCTCTAAGCATGCGGGGTCTTGTTGTCTGGTTGATAAGGAAAATGGAGAAATTATTGATATAGATTGCAAGAATATAGATTTTACTAAAGTATCGGAAGAAGTACCTGTGTTAGGAGAGAGAATACAGAAAAGAGATAGTAAGATGAAACTCCATTTTGATGAGAGAATGGAGGAATGTGTTAAGTGGATTGAATGGCTTGACAAATAGTCGAGGAGATGAATGCTATGTTAATAATGTATTTTAATGATGGCTTGGGAAACCAAATGTTTCAGTTTGCTTTGTACGAGAAATTGAAACATTTGGGAAAAGATGTGGTTGTATATGACAATGATTTAAGAAAGAAAAGCGCATTGCATAATGGCCTGGAACTGGAAAGGGTTTTCGGACTCAAGTATGATAGAATTGAATATGATGATTTTAAAAAATATGATACAACCAATTTTGTAAATCACGTTGTACGAAAACTGTTATGGGAAAAAAAATATATTATTTATGAGGAAAAACAGCTTTCGTATGATAATACCATATATGGATTGGATAATTGCTGTCTAAAAGGATATTGGCAGAGCGAAAAGTATTTTGAGGATATAAAAGAAATAATAAAGACAGACTATACGTTTCCAGAGTTTACAGATCAGAAAAATATGGAACTGGCTCAAAGAATATCAACGACACAATCGGTTGCTGTTCATGTGAGGAGAGGAGACTATATTAGTAAGCAATATTACAATTCCTTTGGAGTAGTTTGCTCCGAGCAGTATTATGTCAATGCTTTACGTTTGCTTCACAACCAAATTGGCGAATTTGAACTGTATGTATTTAGCAATGATATAGAGTGGTGCAAAGAGTTATTTAAAAATGAAAAAGCAACCTATGTCACAGGAAATACAGGCAAAAACAGTTATCGTGATATGCAGCTTATGGCATTATGCAAACATCAAATTATAGCAAATAGCAGCTTTAGCTGGTGGGCGGCATGGCTTAATAATAATCAGGATAAAATTATCGTAAGTCCTAAAACATGGATAAATGGACAAAATGTAAAGGATATATGGTGCAAAGAATGGATAAGAATAGATTAAATATAGCAATATTATATATTGCATTAGGAAAATATAGTGTATTATGGAAAGAGTTTTACGAGAGTTGTGAAAAATTTTTTTTGTTAGATGAAAATAAGCATTATTATATATGGACGGACGATGAATCAATAAAATCATCAGAAAAAATTACGGTTATAAAACAACAGGATATGGGATGGCCGAAAAATACGTTGATGAGATTTTATATGTTCAATCAGAAAAAAGAGGAACTAGAAAAATATAATTATATATTTTTCTTTAATGCAAATCTGAAATTCCTTAAAGAAGTAGGGAACGATTTATTACCCCAAAATGAACAGCTTTTGGTAACGTTACATCCAACTTACTATAAGGAAGAAAACCCTGATAAATATCCATACTACAGAAATCCGTCTTCAACGGCATATATTCCCTATGGCAAAGGGCAATATTATGTTCAAGGAGCTTTGTTTGGCGGAAAAGGACAAGCTTTCTTAGAAATGACACAGTTATTGGAAAAAGCAACACAGATAGACTTGGATAATGATATCATTGCAGATGTTCATGATGAGTCGCAGTTGAATAAATATATTGTGGATAGAAATGATTTAAAAGTGGTCGGACCTGAGTATATTTATCCGGAAGGGTATGACTTGGACATTGAACCGATAATATTAAGCAGGGACAAAAGCAAATATTTTGATGTTGAAACATTAAAGTATGGTAAATCAAAAAAAGTGAAACACATCATTAAAAAAATAATACATATTTTTAAAAATAGGGAGAATTGAATGAAAAAGATTACTATAGTTACAGCCTATTTCGACTGTAAAAGAGGGTACAGAGCAGAACAAAAGAGAACGGATAATGAATATATAGAATACTTTAAATTTTGGGCTCGTATGAAGAATGAAATGGTTATATATACGGAGAAAAGATTTGAAGAAGCTATATGTAACGTTAGGAAAGCTTATGGGCTTGAGGATAAAACGCGAGTTATCATAATAGATAATATATACAAAATAGAAGAAGGCCTTTATGCTCAGATGAAGCAGGTGGAGGCTAATTCGAAATTTGTACAGTGGAGATACAGAAATAATGATATTTCAAATGAAGCAGACTATGATTATATCATGCTGATGAAGTACTGGTGTATGGCTGACGCTGTAAAGTACTGTGAGAATGAGACAACGATTGCATGGATTGATTTCGGGTGGAATCATGGCGGACAAAAATTTGTAAGTTCAGAGGAGTTTAGTTACGAATGGAACTATGATTTTTCTGATAAAATACAATTATATTCGCTTACTGACCCCAAGAGTGATACAGGAATAATTAGATTACAACAAATGACAGACAGCATTATGGGGGCAAATATAATATGTCCTGATAAAATGTGCGCTAGGTTATATGCGCATGTGTTGGAAGCAATGGAATCTTTGTTATCATTGGACTGCTATGATGACGATCAAATGCTATTACGCATGGCATATAAAAGGCATACAGAGGATTTTGAGGTAAATATATCCGATTGGTTTTTGCCCTTAAAAGAATATGGAGGAGCACATTTAACGGTGAGAGTAGAGGAATCTAAGGAAACGGTTCCCATTTTGAAAAGAGTACGAAATAAACTATATAAAATAATGCATGGCAAGAGCCAGGCGGATAGGGAATTTGAGGAAAGGTTATTAGGTGTATATGAAGCAGAGAACCGTAGTGGAAGAATCTAAAATTAATAAGGTATATAAAAAAAACAGTATTGATATTGTAATAACACCGCATGCAGAATTTACAGGCTGTATGGCAGCTATGGTTCAGTCTATAGTTGATAACTCTAACGATGAATATAATTATGATATTGTTGTATTACATAAGGAAATTGATATAGAAGATATAGAATGCATAAAAAATATCCCTCAGCGGAAAGAGAATATAACAATAAGATTCTATGATGTTTCAACTATCATAGCAACAATCAAATTTTTCAAAACGGAAAATACGTATGCCACTACATATTTTCGCATTTTAATACCATATATAATGAATGAATATGAGCGTGTTTTATATATTGACGCAGATACAATTGTAGAAAGTGATTTGGTAGAATTATATCAACAAAATATTGAAGAATATTGCCTGGCAGCGGTGGCTGATTATGGCGGAAATTATCATTGCCTCGAAAAAGACAGTGAATTATTAAAATATAGAAAAAAAATATTAAATATGAAAGATCCTATGAAATATTTTAATGCGGGTATTTTATTGATGAATACACAAAATATTCGTACGAACTATGGAATGGAAGAACTTTTGTGCGCAGAAAATAAAGGTAAATTCAAACAAAAAGATCAGGATTTGCTGAATTATTTTTTCGCAGAGAAGACATTGTTTTTAGATTATAAATATAATATGCTGGTTACAATTAATTTTGAAAAGAACCAGTATTTTAATCAGGAAGAAAAAGAAAGAATAAGAAAAGCTTTTGAAAATCCTTATATTATTCATTATGTGGGAAGATATAAGCCGTGGATATACAGATCAGTTCCTTATAGTGATGAATTCTGGAAATATGCAGAAAAAACACCCTTGATACAGAGAATCGAATCAGAGATGGGATACGATTTGGCGTATGAAAATTTACGGAAACAAATTCGACGAAATAAGGTGGGCATTAAACAGGTATTAAAACTTGTTGCTGAAAGTATAAAGGTGAAATTTAAATGAAAAAGATATTGTTATTTACTGACCTAAATAAACTGGACCGCAGAGTGTTGGAACCATGTAATTATGAAACGCTCTGGAATGATTACTGTCAACAACAGGGAGGAAATACCGGAAACAAATTGTTTACATTAGCAGTAGAGAAGCTGCTATTAAGAGATGATGTGACATATCAGCACTATGACAGGACTATGACAAAAGATTATATTAATCATAATTTTGATATTGTCTTAATACCTATGGCCAATATATTGAATCCGCATCCTACAGTTAAGAGGGAAATGGAAGAATTGGCGCAGTTCTTTAATGATATTAAAGTCAGAACCTATATAATAGGAATCGGTGCACAGGCTGCAACATATGATGATTTCGATAAATTGTGTAAAGAAATACGCGAGCCGGCCACTCGATTTTTAAGTGCGATATACAATACGGGGGGAGAATGTGCTTTAAGGGGAGAATTTACGAATGAAGTATTTAAAGCTTTAGGATTTAATTCGGCAGTCGTAACAGGATGCCCATCTATATACCAGTTGGGACGGAATATTGAAATTAAAAAGAAGAAAATCAGAGAGAAAGAGTTTAAAGCCTCGTTAAATGGTGATGTATTATATTTACAAGAAGCCAATATCCTGAGGTATTTGAGAGCACAAAATGTGTTTTTTGTTGACCAGAATGAATTCATAGATATATTATATGATCCTAAGTATAATTTTACTATAGAACAGGTTATTAAAAAATATACTTTTGATGCGCTAAAAGCACTAACAGAAAAAAGAGTAAAATTATATTACGATATTCCAACATGGATCAAGTTCTTTAAACAACAGGATATTGATTTTTCGTTTGGAAGCAGAATACATGGTAATATAATTGCATTATTGAGTGGTACTCCGGCTATGGTTTTTTGTAGAGATACAAGGACAAGAGAAATGGCAGAATTTTTTAAGATTCCGCATGTGGAAAAAGTAGACAAGCATACATCCTTATATGATTTATTTTGCCAGGCAGATTACGAGGAGTTTAATAGTAATTTTTCGACACACTATGATGCATATGAGAGATTTTACGTAGATAATGATATATTACCATCAATCGGTGAAGGCATAGATAATTATAATAAATGGTACAATAATGTAAAATATGAAATGTTTGAAAGTGGTGCATTAGAAGACAATACTAAGAAAATTCAAGAAATTGTGTATAAGCATGCTATGGCTAGTCGATTGATAGATTCCAAGTATTATTATGGCAGGAAAGCAAAAAGGTTAATAAAAGATGGTAATTCAAGATAATAAGCATATAAATATCGCCTTCGCTATAAACGAGGGATATATTCCTTATTTGGCAACAACAATAACATCAATTATTGAAAACAAAGAATCAAAAGAAACAATTCATGTATATGTACTATTTACGGATATTAAGAAAGAATCCAGGGAGAATATCAAAAAAAAATTCTCTGAATATATGGATTTAATTATTGATTTTGTTGATGTCAATCATATGATTAGTGAAGTGGATTTTTTTGTTGCCGGATCAAAAGGGGAAGCGTATATTTCAAAGGAAACTTATTACAGACTGTTAATACCCTATTTGCTTCCAGAATTAAGCCAAATTATATATTTGGACGCAGATGTTTACGTCAATTGTGATCTTGGAGAACTGGCGCGCAAAGAATTGAATAATGTATATTTGGCAGCGGTTCCTGATATTGCGGACAATTGGAAATACATTGAGGATGGTAAAGAGAAGAAATACCGGGAAAGTGAATTGGGAATAAGCAACCAACTGGACTATTTCAATGCTGGAGTAGAAGTAATGAATCTTCAGATGTTTAGAATGGAATATTCATTGAAAGACCTATTGGAGATGGCAGCGTCCCAAGAGTGGCATAAGCACGACCAGGATGTATTGAACAAGATTGCACATAATAAGTATTTAAAGCTGGA